>CAZIGW010000315.1:0-21237 GCA_964538565.1 uncultured Hyphomicrobiales bacterium
CGCATCGGCGTGCAGCTCTCCGCGCCGTTCCTCGTGTTCGGGCTCCTGTTCAACCTCGGCCTCGGCATCCTGTCGCGGCTGATGCCGCAGATGCAGGTGTTCTTCGTCGGCATGCCGCTGTCGATCCTGGTCGGCTTTCTCATCCTCATCCTGGTGATGGGAGGCATGATGGCGACCTTCCTCGATTATCTGCAGGGCGTCCTGCGCGAGCTTGCGCCGCACGCCTGAGCGCCTGAGAGGCCGCCATGGCCGAAGACAACGACGATACCGAACGCACAGAAGACCCGACCCAGAAACGTCTCGAGGAGGCGCTCGAGCGCGGCGACGTCGCCAAGAGCCAGGAGGTCAACACCTGGTTCGTCATCGCGGCCGCGGCGCTGATCATGATGGTGTTCTCCGCGCCGATGGGTTCGGATCTGACCGTCACGTTTCGCGGCCTTCTCGGCAAGGCGGCGACCATCCCGGCCGACGGCGCCGGGCTGATGCGCCTGACGCAGCGCATCGGCGTCGAAGTGATCGCTGCCGTCGCCGTGCCGTTTCTGCTCCTCATGCTGGCCGCGGTGGGAGGCAACCTCATCCAGCATCGCCTGGTGTGGTCGACCGAATCGTTGCACCCGAAGCTGTCGAAGATTTCCCCGCTCGGCGGGGCCAAGCGCCTGTTCTCCAAGCAGGCGCTCGCGAATTTCATCAAGGGTCTGCTCAAGCTGACGCTCGTCGGCAGCATCCTGGTCGCGCTGCTGTGGCCCGAGCGCCAGCGGCTCGAAGGGCTTGTCGGCACCGACCCGGTCGCCATTCTGCCGCTCACCCGAACGCTCTCGCTCAAGCTGCTCGGCGCCGTCGTCGCCGTCCTCGCGTTCATCGCCGCCGCCGACTATCTGTTCCAGTACCGGCAATGGTTCGAGCGGCAGAAGATGTCGCTGCGCGAGATGAAGGAGGAATTCCGGCAGACGGAGGGCGATCCGAAGATCAAGGCCAAGATCCGCCAGCTTCGCCAGACCCGCATGCGCAAGCGCATGATGGCGGCGGTTCCCAAGGCGACGGTCGTCATCACCAACCCGACTCACTTCGCGGTCGCGCTGCAGTACGAGCCCGGCATGAGCGCCCCGGTCTGCGTCGCCAAGGGGCAGGACACGATCGCGCTGAAGATCCGCGAGATCGCCGACAGGCACGGCGTGCCGATCGTGGAAAACCCGCCGCTGGCGCGCACGCTGCATGCGAGCGTGGACCTCGACCAGGAGATTCCGCCCGAGCACTACAAGGCGGTGGCGGAAGTCATCGGCTACGTGATGCGGCTCAACCGGGCGGTAGCGCGGTGATCGAGGCCGGCGGCTCCGGGAGCGCTTCCCCTTGCGAAGCACCGCGTGCTGGGGCACTGAGGTGGGGCCGTTCCGATCGGCGGACGGCCATTGAGATGCGGGCGATGGCGACCCAGGACGTAGGCGAGAGGCACCGGTCGGCGGCCATCGATCGCGGCGGACGGCGCGGAAGCATCGGCTTCGTTCTGCTCATCGCCGTGCTGCTCATCGCTGCCGCCGCCGTCCTCATGGTGCTCGGGCGCGGGCGGGCGGAACCCTACGTGCTCGGCCTCCTGGCCTTCCTGGCCACCATTGGGGTGTTCTCGCTGTTCGCGACGGCGGCCGGCATCCTGCGAATCGGCGGCAGGGAGGCGGGCGATCCGCTGATCAAGGCGGTGGTCGACGACGCCTTCGACGGCGTCGTGGTGACCGACGCGGCCGGCCGCGTCCTCTATGCCAACACCGCCTATCTGCAGCTCGTCGACGCGGTCAATGCCGACGACGTGCGGCCGGTCGAGCGGGTGTTCATCGGCGATCCGGACGTCTCCGAGGCGATCTACCGACTGCTCAAGGCGGCGCGCGAAGGCCGCCGCCAGCAGGAGGAGGTGCGCGTGCCGGGTCTGCGCGGCGAGCCGGCGCGCTGGCTGCGCCTGCGCGTGCGTCCGCTCGGTCGCAGCGCCGATGAGGCGGGCGTCACGGTCTGGACCGTCACCGACGTCACCCGCGAGCGCGAGCGGCAGGAGAACGTCTTCCAGGAGCTGCAGCACGCGATCGACTATCTGGACCACGCTCCCGCGGGCTTCTTCTCGGTCGATGCGGCCGGCCACATCGTCTACATGAACGCGACGCTGGCCGCCTGGCTCGACCACGACCTCGCCGAGGTCGGCTCCGGCGGGCTCCATCTTGCCGACGTCGTCTCCGGCAACAGCGCGGCGCTCCTGACCGCGCTGGCGGCGCGACCCGGGCAGGTGACCACCGAGGTGTTCGACCTCGATTTCAAGACGCGCGGCGGCAAGACGCTGCCGGTGCGGCTGCATCACAAGGTGGCGTTCGCGGCCGACGGGACCCCGGGCGTATCGCGCACGCTCGTCCTCAATCGCGCCAAGGACGCCGGGGGCGATCCGGAGCGGGCCGCCGAGGTGCGGTTCGTGCGCTTCTTCCACAACACCCCGATGGCCATCGCCACCGTCGACCGGGCCGGCCGGATCGTGCGCACCAACGCGCTGTTCGCCCGCCTGTTCCAGGGCGTCCTCAAGGGCGAGAGCGGCACGCCGGAGACGCGTTCGATCCTCGGCGCGGTGGCGGAGCGCGACCGGGCCGCGGTGGAATCCGCCATCGCCAATGCGGCGGCCGGCCAGGGCGAAATCCCGCCGGTCGACGCCGCGCTCGTCGGCCAGGGCGAGCGCTTTGCGCGCTTCTACGTTGCCGCCGTCGAGGAGGAGGAACGCGACCACGAGGCGGCGATCATCTACGCGCTCGAGACGACCGAGCAGCGCATGCTGGAGAACCAGTTCGCGCAGTCGCAGAAGATGCAGGCGGTGGGCCAGCTTGCCGGCGGCATCGCGCACGACTTCAACAACGTGCTCTCGGCCATCATGATGGCGACGGACTTCCTGCTCAACGCGCACAAGCCGACCGATCCGTCCTTCCAGGACATCATGCAGATCAAGCAGAACGCCAACCGGGCGGCGAGCCTCGTGCGTCAGCTCCTGGCGTTCTCGCGGCGGCAGACGCTGCGCCCGCAGGTGCTCGATCTCGCCGAGGCGCTGTCGGATCTTTCGATGCTGCTGCGCCGGCTGATCGGCGAGAAGGTGACGCTCGACGTCGTGCACGGGCGCGACCTGTGGCCGGTGAAGGCAGACATCTCGCAGTTCGAGCAGGTGGTGGTGAATCTCGCGGTCAATGCGCGTGACGCCATGCCGGACGGCGGCCGGCTCACGGTGCGCACGAGCAACGTCGGCGCCGCCGAGAGCCAGCGCTTCGGCTACAAGGGCATGCCGGCCGCCGACTACGTGCTGGTCGAGATCGCCGATACCGGCACCGGCATTCCTCCGGAGATCATGGACAAGATCTTCGAGCCGTTCTTCTCGACCAAGGAGGTCGGCAAGGGCACCGGGCTCGGCCTCTCGACGGTCTACGGCATCGTCAAGCAGACCGGCGGGTTCGTCTATCCCGAATCGGAAGTCGGCAAGGGCACGACCTTCCGCATCTTCCTGCCGCGCCACGTCCCGGGAAAGGCCGAGGCGCCCGTCGTCGAGACCGCGCCGGCGATCGCCAACGTCATGGCGGCGGCCGAGGAACTGGCGCGGCAGGCGACCAGCGACCACACCGGCCACGGCACGATCCTGCTGGTCGAGGACGAGGAGGGGCTGCGCGGCCTCAACGCGCGCGGGCTCACCTCGCGCGGCTACACGGTGCTGGAGGCGGGCAACGGCATCGAGGCGATCGAGGTGCTGGAGAACCGCGGCGGCAAGGTCGACCTCGTGGTGTCCGACGTGGTGATGCCGGAGATGGACGGTCCGACGCTGCTGAAGGAGCTGCGCCGGCGCAATCCCGAGCTCAAGATCATCTTCGTCTCCGGCTACGCCGAGGACGCGTTCGAGAAGAATCTTCCCGAGGGCGGACAGTTCGCCTTCCTGCCCAAGCCCTTCACCTTGAAGCAGCTCGTCGCCGCCGTGAAAGAGACGATCGGCACCTGAACGCGCGGCGACCGGTGCGCTGGCTTCGCCGCAGCCGGCCGAGGATCGGCGACCAGCTCAATAGGAGACATGGGCATGCCGCCAGCGCCCGCCCTCGAACACGCGCGCCTAGCCTCCGGCGGTGGTTCGAAAACGCCTCGGTGCGGCAGTATCGCGTCCGTTTCTCAACGGGCGCCTCAGGGCCGCCAACGGAGCACGCCGACGACCGGGCCGTAGTAGAAGGCCTTCACCGGGTCGTAGTGGCGCGGCCAGCGGCATTCGAACCCGACGTAGTCTCCGTAGCGCCGGTGCACACTCGTGATGTGGGCGATCTTGTTGTAGTGGGCGCAATGCTCGGCGGCGATGTCGCGATAGATCAGCGAGATCGCCGGCGACCAGGGAATGATGCCGCCGGTGTCGTTGCCGGTGAGGCCGAAGGGATGCCACCAGCCCGCCTGAGCGGACGGGGCCGCGAGGGCGAGGGCGGCGAAAGCGGCGGACGCGGACAGGAGCCTCAGGTTCATCGGGTTTCTCCGTCAATCGTCACGGGATGAGCTCGGCGACATGCTAGGCACGAAAAAGGAGACAAAAGGTTTAAGTCTTCCGCGCGGCAGCCAAGGCAATCCGATGCGCTCGTCGCAATCGACAGCCGACTCCGTTGCGGCGCGGGAACCCGAGGCCACGGCGGGACTGCGACGCTGGCCGGCGCAGCCCGGAGCGATCAGTCGAGCCGCCGGAATTTCTGCGCACGCCGGCCGAATCCAACCTCGGCCGTGTAGAGGTTGCCTTTGCTGTCGATGGCGATGTTGTGCACCCATTTGAACTGGCCGGCCATGCGCCCCGACTGGCCCCATTTCGAGATCACCTCGCCGGTATCGCGCGACAGGGTGAGGATCTGGTTGTTGGCGCCGTCGGCCATGAAGATGTAGCGCTGCCGCGGGTCGATCGACAGCACGAGATCCCACACGGAGCCCGAGCGCAGCGTCTGCGGCTCGATGCGGAATTCCTTCACGAACGTGCCGTCCTTGTGAAAGACCTGAATGCGGTCGTTGGCCCGGTCGCAGACGTAGACGAGGTCGTCGTCGGCGATGCGCACGCAGTGCACCGGGTTGCCGAACTGGCGCGAGAGCGGCGCGTTCGGGCTGTAGGGCGGCAGTTTCTCGTCGCTCGGCTTGTTGCCGTAAGCGCCCCAGTGGCGCTTGTAAGCGCCCGTTGCGGCGTCGAACACGACGATGCGGCGGTTGAGATAGCCGTCGGCGACGTAGAGCTCGCCGGCCGGCGCGTCGATCGTCATGTGGGCCGGACTGCCGAGCTGAGTCGTCGAGTTCGAGCCGCCGTTCGATCCCGCCTTGCCGATCTGCTGCAGGAACTTGCCATCGCCGGTGAATTTCAGGATCTGGTGGTCGTTCTTGCCGTTGCCGGCGATCCAGACGTTTCCCTGAAGGTCGACGAAGATGCCGTGCTCGCTTTGCGGCCACTCGTAGCCCGGGCCGGGTCCGCCCCAGTGGCGCAGCAGGTTGCCCTCGGAATCGAACTCGAGCACGGCCGGCGCCGGATGGCAGCAGCGGTCTTCGGGCGGATTCTTCAGCGCATCCTTCTCGTCCTCGAGCAGGGTGCGCGGGCGCTGGATGATCCAGATGTGATCGTTGCGGTCCGTGGCGACGCCCGAGACCTGACCGAGGATCCAGTTGTCGGGCAGGGGTTTCGGCCAGAACGGATCGACCTGAAAGCGCGGCGCGTCCTTCGCGGCCGTGGCGTGTCGGATGGCGGGCGGTGCGGCGGCCAGGACGGTCGCGAGGACGAAGGCGAGCAGACGGGTCAGCAATTTCATGGAGTCCCTCCCGGGCGCGGCCTCGGTGCACGATGCTAGCGCAAGATCGCAGCCAGAAGAGCAAATTTGCGGGCGACGCGCGTTCTGCTCATCGTGAGGCCATGCGGCGGGCCGGGCGGGCGCCCGGCGGCGGGCCGTGCGCCCGGGTTTGCTGACCAAACGGAATGCTCTCTTGCAATCGCGCAAAGACCGCATGCAGCCCGGACGCTTGCGACGCCGGACGCCGGGCCTAACTCAAGCGGGAGCCGGTCGAGCACGCCCGCGATCGCCGATTTGAGGAGGACTTTAGACAATGGCCAAGGTGCTGGTTCTTTATTATTCGAGCTACGGTCACATTGAAAAGATGGCCGACGCCGTTGCCGACGGCGCGCGTGCCGCGGGTGCCAGCGTCGACGTCAAGCGCGTGCCGGAGCTGGTGCCCCAGGAGGTCGCGCGCGCATCCCACTACAAGCTCGACCAGAAGGCGCCGGTGGCGAACGTCGCCGACCTCGCCGAATACGACGCGGTCATCATCGGGACGCCCACCCGGTTCGGCAACATGGCGGCGCAGATGAAACAGTTTTTCGACCAGGCGGGTGCTCTGTGGGCCGGCGACAAGCTCGTCGGCAAGGTGGCATCGGTGTTCACCTCGTCGGCGACCCAGCACGGCGGCCAGGAATCGACGATTCTCGCAACCCACACGGTCCTGTTGCATCTCGGCTTCGTGATCGTCGGCCTGCCCTATGCCTTCAAGGGGCAGACCGGCCTCGACGAAATCAAGGGGGGAAGTCCCTACGGGGCCTCGACGATCGCCGGGGCCGACGGCGCGCGCCAGCCGTCGGCGATCGAACTCGAAGCGGCGCGGTTCCAGGGGCGCCATGTCGCGCAAGTCGCCGCAAAACTGGCCGCCTGAGCCGGCCCGTGCGCGGCCGGAACGGCCGACCCGGCGCCGTTAAAGTTAAATTGGCGCGAATTGACGGAGTGCAATGCCGCTTCCGCCAAACTGTGGCACAAGCAGCCCGACATCGAGGTCGGCGCCGCGCCCCGCGAGGTCAAAATTATTTGCACGCGGGAGCGAACCGGTCGGCCTTTTCGTTCGACCAAGCGTTGCATCGTTCGCGGAGTGCGGGGTGCGGGGTGCAGGAGAGTTCGATGAGAAGCGACAAGGGCACGCCGCGCGGGGCGGCAATCGGGCTGTTGCTGTGCGGACTTGCCACGCTCGTCGCGCCGACGGGGGCGTGGGCGCGCGCGTCGGAGGTATCGGCGAAGACGTTCCTGCAGACGATCTATCGCACGTATCTCGGCGGCACCGACGAGTCGAAGGGAATTGCGCTCGCGGATCCGGCAACGGTTCGTCGCTATTTCTCGCCCGGCCTCGCCATCCTGATGCTGGAAGACGGCGCCGACGCGAGCCGGCGTGGCACTCGCCCGATGCTCGCGCAGGACCCCTTCGTCGGCGCCAAGGACGCCGACATCGCCGACCTCGTCATCGACGTGAAGGACGTCGGCGTGAAAGCCGTCGGCACGGTGAGCTTCACCAGCGACGGCAAGCCGCACAAGGTCGTGCTCGAGCTTCTCAAGATCGGCGACGACTGGCGGATTTCCGACATCCAGTGGACGTCGGGCAGCCTGCGCGAGCTCTATCGCAAGAAGTGAGCGACGGTCGCCGCGCGGCTTGCGTCAATTTGGCGGCTGACGGCGTCGACGGGTCGTTCGCCACACCGGGACGCGACGCATAAAATCCTCATCATCGGTCGGGCAGGCCGCGAAGCCGGACCAACACGGCGGCGGCGCACTGACGAATGATCGTTGCCCATCGGTTCGCTTGACGCTTGGTGGAGCCGCGCGTCAGTCTGGGCGATCAAGAACGATGCACGAGGGAGGGAACGATGGGGGACGTGGGACGTCGAAGCCGTCTGTTGCGCGGCTGCCGGTGTTGCGATCCGCAGCCGAAATTCGAGGCGGCCGCCATCAGCCGGCGCGGACTGATCGCCGGCGGCGCCGTCGCGGTCGGCGCCGGGGCCCTGGGCGGACTGGGCCTTGCGTCGAATGCGTCGGCGCAGGCGAAGCCGCGCCGCATCGACGGTCACCACCATATTTCGCCGGCGCCGTGGGTCGAGGCGCTGAAGAAGGCCAACCTTGCCAACGGGGCCGTCAGCAACTGGACGGTCGAACGCTCGCTCGAGGACATGGACAAAGGCGGCGTCGCCACCTCGGTCGTCTCGCCGACGACCCCGCAGGTGTCGTTCCTCGGCAAGGACGAGGCTGCGCACGTGGCGCGCGCCTCGAACGACTTCGCCAAGAAGCTCACCGCCGACCACCCCGGCCGCTTCGCCATGTTCGGCATGCTGCCCCTGCCGCACGTCGAGGAGAGCCTGAAGGAGATCGAATACGCGCTCGACACGCTCAAGGCCGACGGCATCTGCATGCTCACGAGCTACGGCGACAAGTGGCTCGGGCATCCACAGTTCGCACCCGTGATGGACGAACTCAACCGCCGCAAGGCGACGGTCTACACCCATCCGACGACCGCCAACTGCTGCCACAACCTGATGCCCGAGGTCGGCGACTCGATCATCGAGTATTCGACCGACACCACCCGCACCATCGCAAGCCTCGTGCTCTCGCGCACCAGCCAGCGCTGCCGGGACATCAACTTCATCTTCTCGCACGGCGGCGGCACCATGCCGTTCATCGCCGAGCGGTTCCTGCGGCTGCCGAAGTCCGACAAGAAGCGCTACGGCTCGTGGACCGGGGAGGAGATCCTCGCCGAGTTCAGGCGCTTCCACTACGACACCGCGCAGGCGTCGCACCCGATGGCGATGGCCGCGCTCACCAAGCTCGTGCCGGTGTCGCAGATCGTGTTCGGCACGGATTTTCCCTACCGCAAGGCGACCGACTACGCGGAGGCGCTGCCCAAGCTGTTCGGGCCGGCCGACATCAAGGCGATCGACCGCGAGAACGCGCTGAAACTCCTGCCGCACGTCAAGGCGGCCTGAGCGAAGGCTGCAGGGCGCAGGAGCGCAAGCGTATCGCGCCATGTGAGGTCGTTCCATCTGGTCCGTCGGCAGGATCGGCGGGATACGCCCTTGGCTGTCCCGCCCGAGGTCCATCCGACAGTCGCGTTTTCCGCGGCGCGGCGCAGCGCGCAATGCTGTGCCGCAGAACCGGCATCCACGTCGGCACGCTGGACCAACCGCGAGCGCTGCTCTCCGACATCTGCTCACCGCAATCCGCAATCGGTCCCGGCTCCGGCGGCGTCCGGCCGACCCGCTTCCACTCGGTAGTCCGGCGCGGTAGAAACCCGCGTCCCGTCCTTCGTTTGGAGTTGCCCCATGAATGCGCCGGCCCAAGTCGTGCCTCCCTATCGGCACACGCCGTTGTTCCCGATCGCCGGGGACACGACCGCCTACCGCAAGATCGGCTCGGAGGGCGTGCGGGTCGAAACGGCGTTGGGCCGCGAGGTCGTGGTCGTCGAGCGCGAGGCGCTGCGGCGCCTGGCGGAAGCCGCCTTCGTCGACATCAACCACTTGCTGCGCCCGGGGCACCTGCGGCAGCTCAGGTCCATCCTCGAGGACCCGGAGGCGAGCGACAACGACCGGTTCGTCGCCTACGACTTCCTCAAGAACGCCAACATCGCGGCGGGCGGCGTGCTGCCGATGTGCCAGGACACCGGCACCGCGATCATCATGGGCAAGAAGGGTCGCTTGATCTGGACCGAGGGCGACGACGAGGCGGCGCTCGCCGAGGGCGCGCGCGACGCGTACCTGAAGCGCAACCTGCGCTATTCGCAGCTCGCCCCCCTTTCCATGTTCGAGGAGAAGAACACCCGCTCGAACATGCCGGCGCAGGTCGAGATCTACGCGGAGGGCGAGGACGCCTACAAGTTCCTGTTCATCGCCAAGGGCGGCGGCTCGGCCAACAAGAGCTTCCTGTTCCAGGCGACGCCGTCGATCCTCACGCGCGAGCGCATGCTCGCCTTCCTCAAGGAGAAGGTGCTCACGCTCGGGACCGCCGCGTGCCCGCCCTATCACCTTGCCATCGTCATCGGCGGCACCTCGGCCGAGCTGACGATGAAGACCGTCAAGCTCGCTTCCTGCCGCTATCTCGACGGCCTGCCGACGGCGGGCTCGGAGGACGGCCACGCCTTCCGCGATCTCGAGATGGAGCGGGAGATCCACAGGATGACGCAGTCGCTCGGCGTCGGCGCGCAGTTCGGCGGCAAGTATTTCTGCCACGACGTGCGGGTGATCCGGCTGCCGCGCCATGGCGCCTCGCTGCCGATCGGGCTCGGGGTCTCCTGCTCGGCCGACCGCCAGGCGCTCGGCAAGATCACGCGCGAGGGCATCTACCTGGAAGAGCTCGAGCACAATCCGGCGCAGTACCTGCCGGAGATCGACGCCAGCCGGCTCGGCGGCGAGGTGGTGCGGGTCGACCTCAACCGGCCGATGCGCGAGATCCTCGCGACGCTCGGCCGATATCCGATCAAGACCCGGCTCTCGCTGTCGGGTCCGATGATCGTGGCGCGCGATCTCGCCCACGCCAAGTTGCGCGAGCGGCTCGAAAGCGGGCAGGGGCTGCCCGACTACGTCAAGAACCACCCGATCTATTACGCCGGCCCCGCCAAGACCCCGGAAGGCTACGCCTCGGGCGCCTTCGGGCCGACCACGGCGGGCCGCATGGATTCCTTCATCGACCAGTTCCAGGCGGCCGGCGCCTCGCTCGTGTCGGTCGCCAAGGGCAACCGCTCCCCGCAGGTGCGGGAGGCATGCAAGAAATACGGCGGCTTCTATCTCGGGTCGATCGGCGGCGTCGCCGCCAACCTCGCCGAGCACTGCATCAAGAAGGTCGAGGTGGTCGAATATCCCGAGCTCGGCATGGAGGCGATCTGGCGCATCGAGGTCGAGGATTTCCCCGCCTTCATCGTCATCGACGACAAGGGCAACGACTTCTTCAAGGAACTGCACCTCGGCTGACGAGCCTGGCGGGCGAGGCCCGCCGACCCCGCGGCCGGCCGGAGCCCGGCCGCAGGCGCATTTCCCCGGGCGGACGGGGACTTGCGCGGCCAAGCCATCAAACTAAATGAATTTGCGCTGATCCGTGGACGGTCGCCGGGACCTGGGCGCCCGTGGGCGGCTTTTCCGTTTTCGCATGGCTGATCGTGGTTTGAAGGGGGGCGCGAGTGTCACCCGGCGAACTGATGATCTTCTCTCTCGTGATGTCGGCGGTGTTCGTGCTCGCGGCCCTGGGGATCGCGGACGCCGAGCGGGATTCCGGAGCGGCACCGCCGCGTTGGTCCAACAAGCGAAGCGAGGTGGGACATGGGAACTGAACGGCACTGGGAGGACGAACGCTTCGACACGATCGTCGAGCCGGCCGAGGACGAGGTCCTCGACCTCGACGCCATCCTGCATCCGGCGCGAAAGTTCGCGCATCCATCCGACGTTGTGCAGGATCCGCGCCTCTCCTTGCAGGAGAAGCGCGCGATCCTGTCGTCCTGGGCGTCCGACGCCTGCGCGGTCGAATCGGCGCCCGCCCTGCGCACGCCGGCCGGAGTGCCGAGACCGGTGCGGTTCAAGGACGTGATCGATGCGCTGCAGAGTCTGGATGCGACCGCGCGGTCCGACACGGATCGATCAGAACGGATCTCGCGGCGGAGGCGGACGTCCTGGGGACGGGGCCGCCGGTCGGGTTCGGAGAGCGACGGCGGGATCGGCGCCACGGGGTAAGGGGAAAGGAACCGGCGTCTCCGCTGGCGCGTTACAATCCTGCGGCGGACCCAACGGCAAGGCGGCGCGGCGCGCGCGACGCGTGCGATCGCGGCAGTTTGTTTGCTGCGCTGCAGGAGTAACCATGCCGCACAACGCGAATCCAGGGAGGCCCATGCCCGTTGCATCCGTCTCGAACGACCTGCAGGCGTGCACGGCGCCGCAATAGGCACACGGATGTCCGGCGGCCTCGCTTCCCTGCCGCACAAGGTCCCGAACGTCGGCTCGGCCGACGACCTGCGCCGCTGCCTGCGCGATCTGATCGCGATCTCGTCGCTTCCCACGCTCTGGATCGAGGCCGACGAGCGGCGGATCGCCACCGATCTCGCCGACACTCTGATCGGGCTGCTGCACCTCGATTTCGCCGGCGTGACGCTGAGCCCGGAAGGCAAGCCGCGCACGGAGGTGCGGCGTACGCGCCGCGTCGGCGGCCGCAGGCGCGGGGCGGCGCTGTTCGACCGGCTCGTCGAGCTTGAGCCCGGCTTCCACGAGATCGCCGATCCGACCGGCGAGGAGCGCTACCGCATCCTCTGCATCGCGCTCGGCGGCCGCGAGGCGGTGCTGCGCGTGGGGAGCCGCCGGCCCGATTTCCCGACCGAACCCGAGCGCATCCTGCTGCGTGCCGCGGCGAACAACGCCGCGCTCGCCGTGCGTCTCAACCGCAAGGTAGAGCGCGCGCGCACCGACCGGCAGCACATGCAGGAGCAGCAGGATCTGCTGCTCGTGGAGATCAGCCACCGCGTCAAGAACACGCTTGCCATCGTGCAGTCGATCTCGGCGCAGACGCTGCGCCACGCGGCTAGCCCGCAGGATTTCCACGCCTCGTTCGAGGCGCGGCTCGCGGCGCTTTCCTACGCGCACAGCCTGCTGATCGAGACCAACTGGGAGGGGATGTCGTTCCGCGCGCTGCTCGAGCGCGTGCTCGCCGCCTGGGGGGCCGAATATCCGAAGCGGTGCACGCTCACGGGCGACGACATTCTCATCGGCGCCAATGACGCCGTGTCCACCATCATGCTGTTCCACGAACTCGCCAACAACGCGGTGAAATACGGCGCGCTGTCGGGCGCGGCCGGGCAGGTGTCGATCGAATGGCGGCGGCTCGAAGCGCCGCGCCGTCTCGCGGTGCGCTGGGAGGAGACCGGCGGGCCGACGGTTCACGTCCCGAACCGGCGCGGCTTCGGCTCGCTGCTGATCGAGCGCGGGGTGACCCCCGGCAGCTCCTGCTTCGATTTCCGTCCCGAGGGGCTCGTCTGCACGTTCGAACTGCCGCTGCACACGGACCGCGGGCTGGCGCGAGCGCCGCTTCTTCGGGACGACCATCGCGCCCGCGCCTGATCCCCGCCTTCGAAGCTCGCGATCCGGCCCGATCAGAGCGCGGCCAACAGCGCGATCATCGCCGAGATGACCAGATATTTGCCGGTCATCGCCCAGGAATGAAGCTGGTCCGCCAAACCGGACAGCCAGAGAACCGAGGCCAATGCGACGAGGCCGTATTTGAGCAACACCATGGCGACCCTTTCGCCGCGAACGCGGCAGTGCCCCCGCTCACCCGCCCCATGCCCGAAATCCCCGGCTCCTGTGTCCCCTCTGCGGGTTTCCTTTCAATAAATGCGTGCGGCCGAACTTTCCTCAAACGCGCCCGGCATGATTTTCATTTCCGCGCATTCGCGTTCATGCCGCGCGGATTGGCAATGCGACGCGTTCGCGCGCCCGCTGCTCGCAGCTTGAAGCACGAAGCGTGCCGCCGACCCATTCGACGGAAGTCGCAGACGCCGCCGGCACCCCCTCAGTTCGCCGGCCCGGCCTTGCGCGGATGGACGTGGCCGTGTTCGCCGTGCGGCCGGCCGGCGCCTTCCGCCGGCATGTAGACGACGTGGCCGTGCTGCACGCCGCGCTCGGCGATGATGTGGTCCGCGAACGCCTGGATCCGGCTGCCGCGTCCCTTGAGCACGGTCACTTCGAGGCAGCGCGTCGGGTCGAGGTGCACGTGCAGCGTCGCCTGCGCGAGGTCGTGGTGGTCGTGGAAGTCGCGCGCCAGGCGCTTCGGCAGTTCGCGCGCCTCGTGGTCGTAGACGTAGACGAGCGCGGCGACGCACTGGCGGCTGTCGGGTACTTCGCGCGCGGCCTGCTGCAGTCCGCTGCGGGCGAGATCGCGGATCGCTTCCGACCGGTTGCCGTAGCCGCGTCCGGCCATGTAGCGGTCGAGCTCGGCTGCGAGGTCGTCGTCGATCGTGATGGTGACGCGCTGCATGAGATCTCCATGCGAAGTCCGCGGATCGCATCCGGCCTCGGATGCCGACGGAAGCGGCGGATACTACCAGCATGATCCCGAAAAGTGGGGACCGGTTTGGGGCCGGATGCGCGCGCCGAGGGCACGATGCAGAGTCCGTGCGGCCCCTTGGCATCGCGTCGACCAGATGACGCCGGGGCGCACCAGACACCCGCCCCGCCGATTCGATTCGGCTCCGCGGGCCGGTCAGAAGCCGCGGTAGGGCTTGCAGACGCCGTCCTGCACGGTGAACCGCCGGTCGAGGCAGTACCAGCCGCCGTTGCGCGGATCGTAGCGCGGCCTGCGAAGGTCGGCCGATCCCCACGCCCGCGGCGGATAGTAACCGCGCTCGCCATAGTAGCGCGGCGCGTAGTCGCGCGGGCGGTAGCCGTAGTGGGAGTACGGCTGCCCGTAAACGGGCGGACCGTATTGGTAGGGTTGGGCGTTGGCTGGTTTGGGCGTGAGCGGCGCGAAGCAGGCGAGCGTGCCAAGACCAAGGGCGGTCAGAATCCGGCGCATGGCTGTCACCTCCGGTCGATTGTCCGCATGATCGTCCCGGAACGCGAATGAACGGCGACCGAATGGGTTCCCGGCCTTTTATTCATTTTGGCGCGATCCCGGCGGGCGGCCGCTCGACATCTTTTCCCGCGTCACGACGTGCCTGCAGCCCTCGCACCGGAAGGTGTGCAGCTCCGGCAGCGGCCCGGTCTTGGGCGTGATCCGCACGAGCGTCATCGCCGCGCCGCAGCGGTCGCAGAGAGGCGGGGCCGGGGCCGGGTCCGGGTCCTTCGGCATGGTCGGCGACCGCAGCCCGGAACGGCCGCCGCCGCATTGAACGAGATCAAGGCCGGGCGCCCTCTTTGGTGCCTCGGGTCCCCGTCCCAGAGAAAGCGTTCGCCGCCGCGGGGCGGCCGACGAAGCCGCCGGTCGGGCGGCAATGCGTTACCGGACGTTAACGAATCGGCGGGAAAGTGAGGCAGGCTGCGCGCCTGCCGCGCAGGCCCGAATGGCCGGTCACCGGCGCGGCCGGCCCGTTCGCGGAGGCTCCAATGTCGATTTCGCTCATCCCTGCCTACAAGCAGATGGAGAGCTGGCACGCGACCCAGAAGGCCGTGACCGACTCCCTCATCGGCTCGGCCTCGAGCGCGACATCGGCCGTCGACTTCAGCTCGGCCTTCACCAGCGTCGCCGGCAATTTCTACACCAGCCTCGGCAACCTCGCCGGCCAGCAGGCGCTCAACCGCGTGCAGTCGCAGCTGCAGGCGGCGCTCGCCGACCAGGGCACGGTCTCGCTCGACGCCGGGCAGAAGTTCGCGCAGTCCGCCGGCAACGCCATCCTGGCCCAGCTCGGGATGTATGGATCGAGCTCCTCGTCCTCGAGTTCCTCGGGCTACACCGCGCCGGTCGACGCCGCGACCGGCTACAGCTACGTGCAGACCTCGGCCGCCAACATGGCGACGCTCGGCGCCCTCAACCTGTTCGCGTGAGTTCTCGCGCGGCGGGACCAGGCTGATCGAACGCGCGTGTGGCGGACGCGTGGCCGTAAACCGGCGAGCGCATTCCGTTCTCTCGTCTCTCGCGGGCAACGCCTGTCGCCGCATTCCTTGTCCCGGGCGCACTGCCGCGCGCAAGCGGTGCCGTGTTGACCCGGGACCCAGACGATCCTTGGCGCCGATGACGACGACGCATTGATCCCGGACCTGCGGCGCAACACGCCGCAGCGGCGCACCGCGTCCGGGATGCGAACGGCGAAGTGCGATGGACGCAACGGCGGATGTCCGGGCGAAACACGTCCGGATGCGCGACGCCGCGCGTCTCGGTCCTGACTGGGCTTCCCGTGTCCCGGCACGCCGCACGCGTCCGCGGAGAGAAGCAATCCAAGACCGGTGTTTCAGCCGCCGCGCGGGCTGGGCGCAGCGAAACCCAAGATGTCCGCGCGGGGGCGCGGGCTTCGATTGGACCGAGGTTCTCGCTTGGCGGCGCGCCTGACGGGCCTCGCGGTGCGCGCCGCGTCGTTCTCAAGAAAGAGGCCGCCCGCGGGCGGCCTCGATCGCGTCGTTGATCGCGTTCAGTAGTTCGGCCGGCAATGGCCGCCGCGGCCGAGGTGGTAGCCGCGCGGGCAGGGGTGCCGCCACGGACGAACGTAGTCACGCACACAGCGCCCGTGCGGGCCGCGATGCCAGCCGAGGCCGCAGCCGCCGGCCACCTGGATGACATCGGAGGGGCTCGACAGCGGGGTGACGGGCAGCGCCTGCGCGGCGCCCACGAGCGTGAGCGTGAATGCGATCGCGAGCAGTGTTTTCATCGTCTTCTCTCCCATTGAGCAATGGCGCCGGCAGAGGATGCAGCGGGGAAGATGAACGGGGGATGAGCGGGGGAGAGGTTAGCGGCGCGCAAGCGCCTCGGAACATGAAGGTGAGTCATTTTGACTCACCCCCACGTTTGCGATTTACTAAATATATGATTCGACTAATATTTTTTTTCAGAGAGGCAGCGAAATGGCCGACGCGACATATAATTTGAATGGCGGCTTCAAGCCGACGACAAAACGCTTTGCGGATTTGGAGGGGCCGGACTTCTTTCCAACGCCACATTGGGCGACGTTCGCACTTGTCGAGAACGAAAAATTCAAAGGAGATATATGGGAGTGTGCCTGCGGCGATGGCGCGATGTCTCGTGTCCTTGAGCAAACGGGCTGCTCCGTTCCAAGCTCTGATCTTTACGAGCGTGGTTATGGCGAAGCGGGAATTGACTTTTTAAGACCAACTCGTGATGCCGATAACATCGTGACCAATCCGCCTTACAATTGCGCGGAGGGATTTGTCGCGAGTGGCGTCAAGCATGCACGTCGGAAGTTTGCCCTGCTTCTCCGCCTTGCTTTCCTCGAGGGCGCAAATCGAGCCAACACGATCTTTGCAAAGACACCGCCTTCACGGGTCTGGGTGTTCAGCGAGCGCATCACTTTCTATCCCAAGGGTATTGACCCTAAGGGGAGTGGCACGACGGCATATGCATGGTTGGTGTGGGACAAAGATGCGCCGGGCTCAACCGAATTGAAATGGTTCAAGCCCGGCTATAAGGCGAAGTACGCCTAGGCTGCCACCCGGCGGCCCAGTTTCAACCCGCCAGGGATTGAGATTAGCCACCCATCATGGATCGCATTTCCCGGCGATGCCTTATGAGACGTGATGTTACGAACCTGCTGCTCCCAAACGGCTTCACCATTCCTTGTGGTGGATGGGGCGAGGTCCTCAGCAGATAACGTCACTCGGTTTGGAATTTCGGAGACGAGTTCGGCGATGCTGGCTTCACCGTTTGGCATTTCCTTGAGAATCTCCACCACCACGTTCGCAATTTCACCTTCTGTAATGCGCGCCATTCCTTGGCTCCTCCTTTCTGATGAAGATTGTCTGGAGGTAGGAATTGACCACGCAACCTTTAAGTCAGAAGTGCTGACCTACACGCAAAAATTTAATCGAGACGATGTCTGTGGCCCGTGCTCGCAGCAGACGATAAAAAAGGTCACGGGCGCCGCTTGCCAACTACAAAGAGATTTTGAAGACGCATCAATGAAAGAGGCCGCCAACTGAGGCGCCCTCACGCATCTAATCTTCGTCGTGTGGCTGTCGTCTAAGTAGCTGCTTAATTGTGCCCAGCAGGGATACGCCTCGACTGATCTGCTCGTCGGTAGCCTTTAGGCGGCCAAAGCAGGCATCGGACAACCATCCGAGCGGGGCGTCGTGCAGTTCCTTCAGGTTCATGTAGGTCTCCCTGTGGAATGCGGCGATGCTAGGACAGTCTGCCTGATTCGAGAACTTCAAGTTCGGCCCGCGAAATTCAAAGCCCGCACTCCCGTCGCTCGCACTCACCCCCACCGCCGCATATATCCCCTCTAGACATGTAGAACATTTCCCTGATAGAGTACCTAAGGCAGGGGTGACGAACATGCCGACCAAAGGCGCGACGATCCGGGAATTCCAAAAGCGATTTCCCGATGAGGATACCTGCCTCAACCACCTTATGCGCATCCGCTACGGCGAGCGCCTGACCTGCTTCAAGTGTCAGAAACAGGCGACCTACTATCGCGTCAAAAGTCGCCGGGCCTTTGAGTGCGAGCACTGCGGCTTTCAGGTCTACCCGACGGCGGGAACACCGTTCGAAAAGACCCGGACCAGCCTTCGCGACTGGTTCTACGTGATGTTTTTGTTCTGTGCGTCCCGCAACGGCGTGGCCGCGAAAGAGGTCCAGCGCCAACTCGGCGTGACGTACAAGACGGCTTGGCGGATGTGCAATCTGATCCGCAAATACATGGGCTATGTTGACGGCGACTTTCCCGTCGGCGGCCCCGGAAAGACTGTCGAGACCGATGAGACGTTCATTGGCGGCAAGGACACGCTCGAAGAAGGTGACGACAAAGCGGTTGTCCTAGGCATCGTTGAGCGCGGCGGCGATGTCGTGACGCGCCACGTCATCGCTCGCACGAAGCACCATCTGATGCCGCACATCACTCAGCCAAGGAATACGTTCGTGGACCCGTTCACACGAACACCATCGAAGCCTTCTGGGCCAACGTGAAGCGCGGCATCAAGGGGACTTACGTTTGGGTTTCGAAGAAGCACCTGCAGTCTTACCTGCGCAAGTTCGAGTATCGCCATACCCTGCGGAACGCCCCTTACCTGATGTTTGATTGTCTTTTGCAGGCATTGCCGAAGGCTCGGATTGGCTAGCCATAGCCCGAAGAAGCCGATCAAATCTATCCATCGCCTTAGACCGCTTGTGGCTTGCCAATGTGCGAGACCTTTAGTTCACCTTTTTCATTTACAATCAGCTCAAATTTCTCTCGCGTCGGCGTGCCCGAACCGTAGAACTCAACCGCTATTTCGCACCGCTTTATTGAATGCAGGTAATACGGTTTATTGCCTTCGTAATAAATGCGCACATCTGACTTTGGTCCATCGTCCGACGAACAGAGCGGGACCTTCTTGTGTTGTCCCGGTCTCAAATTAAACGGGCCGCCGCCGCCTCTCTCAGAATTGCGCTTAGTCGTAAGCGCTCGCGGCAGATCGCCATCATAAATAAAATCCCAATTGCTGGCTTGGGTGCCATCCGGCAGCGGCTTTTTTTCCGCGTGTATCTCGACAACGGAAGCCAAGCAATTTGTGAGATCCGTCCCGGAGTTATTTTTAATCTCTAATTCGAATCTGCGCTCGAATCCGTTGCTCGTATCAAATACCTCGTGCAGCGCAATAAATTCTATTTTCGGCCGGAGCTTTTCTTCAAGCTCGATGACCCGACGCCGTTCGGAGTCCCAAATCTTGTAAGCGGCCAGCCAGACGGCCGCGAAAGCCAGAATCGCAAATGAAATACGGGCATTTGTGTTGTCGAAAAAAACGGCGAAGAAGGAAAATGGGACGCTAAGGCCGCCGCTCATCACGGCAAACCAGTGCTGGCAGAAAGACGCGAGGAATCCCCTGACACCGCTTTTTTGCATGAAGCGCTATTTATCATGCTGCGCCTACATGTCTCAAGGGGATAATCTGTCCACCAAAAAAGAACATATTGCGAACAGGGAACAAACAGTGTACAGTGCTGGCTCGTTCGGGAGATTGGCCGCGCCCGCGTTGTGGCCCTCCCGAATCCCGGTCATAAGGAGAGCGAGCAATGGCCCAGGCTGCACTGCGTCTCGTTGAAGGTTCCTCCATGGACAAGTCGAAAGCGCTCGATGCCGCGCTCTCCCAGATTGAGCGGAATTTCGGCAAAGGCTCGATCATGCGGCTCGGCAAGGCCGACAGGTCGATGGACGTCGAGACCATCTCCTCGGGCTCGCTCAGCCTCGACATCGCGCTCGGCGTCGGCGGCCTGCCGCGCGGCCGCGTGGTCGAGATCTACGGGCCTGAATCCTCTGGCAAAACCACGCTCGCGCTGCACACCGTCGCCGAGGCGCAGAAGAAGGGCGGCATCTGCGCCTTCGTCGACGCCGAGCACGCGCTCGACCCGGTCTATGCCCGCAAGCTCGGCGTCAACGTCGACGACCTCCTGATTTCCCAGCCCGACGCCGGCGAACAGGCGCTCGAGATCGCCGACACGCTGGTGCGCTCGGGCGCGATCGACGTGCTGGTGATCGATTCGGTCGCCGCCCTCGTGCCGCGCGCCGAGCTCGAAGGCGAGATGGGCGACAGCCAGCCCGGCCTGCAGGCGCGCCTCATGAGCCAGGCGCTGCGCAAGCTCACCGCCTCGATCAACCGCTCCAACACGATGGTGATCTTCATCAACCAGATCCGCATGAAGATCGGGGTGATGTACGGCTCGCCGGAGACGACGACCGGCGGCAACGCGCTCAAGTTCTACGCCTCGGTGCGTCTCGACATCCGCCGCGTCGGCGTCATCAAGGAGCGCGACGAGGTGGTCGGCAACCAGACCCGCGTCAAGGTGGTGAAGAACAAGCTCGCGCCGCCGTTCAAGCAGGTCGAGTTCGACATCATGTACGGCGAGGGCATCTCCAAGATGGGCGAGATCCTCGACCTCGGCGTCAAGGCCGGGGTGGTGGAGAAATCCGGCGCCTGGTTCTCCTACGACAGCCAGCGCATCGGCCAGGGGCGCGAGAACGCCAAGAGCTTCCTCAAGGCCAATCCCGAGATGGCCGGCCGCATCGAGGCCGCCATCCGCCAGAACGCCGGCCTGATCGCCGAGCAGATCCTGGCCGGCGAGAACGAGAGCGCCGACGACGAAGACGCGGCCGAGGGCTGAGCCCCGCGGCCGTCCCGGGCCCGGCCCGGACATCCAAGACCGGCCGCCGCGCCGAACCGGTCCGGCGGCCGCCCCGAAGCAGCCGAAGCCCGCGCCGTCGCGCGCGGCGGGCCGCCGTCTGGCCCGCGCGTCGCGCGCAAGAGCCGTCCGCGCCAGGCCGTCGTGCTCAAGACGTCTGGCGTTCAGAGCCGAAGCGCACGCGCGGAGGCTCGAACGGTCGCGGGACCTCGGTCCCCGCGGCTCGCCCGCCCTCCAGCCTGGCGAGCCGCGCAGGTTTCGCCGGTCCCGGTCGCCGCGTCCACCGCGCCGGCCGGGATCGGCGCCAAGCGCCGCCCGGGACGCCCGCGTCGCGCTCCAGGTCGGCTGCGCACCCCCTTCGCGCGTCCGCCGTCGCCGCGGTCGCGCCCCCGCCGCGGCGATCCCCCGGGCCGGGATGGCCCCTCATCCCGGCCCGGTCCCCGCCGCCCATGGCTGAGCCTTGCGCGGCCCGCCCGGCCCGCTCGACAGGGCGGCGCCACGCCCCCATATGCCTGCCGTGCTGTGCCCGCGCCGCGGAAGCGCGGCGGGCCGAGGGCCGCCGAAGGCGGCCGCGCGCGGGCGTTGTCACGACGGTCCCGGTGTGGCGGCGAGGCCCGTTGCGCGCCGGATTGTCGAACCGGGGCGCGATCTT
>CAZIGW010000316.1:0-8263 GCA_964538565.1 uncultured Hyphomicrobiales bacterium
CCTGCAGGCCGATCTGCCGCGGAACGGGCGCGGCCACCGAACGGACGATGTTGTAGTTGAGGAAGGTCGAGCAATCGGCGTTGGTGCAAGCGTTGCGGCCACCGCTCAACTGGCCCTTGTCCTCGTCCGTCAGATTGTTCACGACCAGATTGACGTCGAAGCTGTTGCGCTCGATCCCGAGTCGCAGGTTGAGATTCTGCTGCTCCGGAACCGTGCTCGAGTCCGGCGTGTAGTTCGGCGAGCCCGGCGGGGCCAGATCGAATTTGTCGAGCCAGCGATAGTCGAGCCGCGCGTAGAAGGCGGCCTCTCCCCCACCGAGCGGAATATCGAGGCGCGCGCCGAAATCCGCGGACCACTTGGGCTGCGCGAAGCTCTGCCCGTCCTGCGCGGCAAACAGATCGAGCCCGCGCGCACCGGGATACTTGAGCGTCGAGGTGTATTCCGCCTTGATGTACGACGCCGCGGCATTCAGCGTGAGCGCACGCACCGGCCGCCATTGCGCTTCGGCCTCCGCCCCGCGGCTGCGCGCCGTGGGGACGTTCGCGACGAAGCCGTCGCCGCCGATGAACACGTTGGTCTGCACGTCCTTCCAGCGCAGCTCGTAAATCGCTGCGTTCACTTGCGCACGACCCTCGAGGAAGCCGAATTTGCCGCCGAGCTCGTAGTTCCAAACGCTGTCGGAGGAATACGTCTGGGGCAGAGCCGCCTTCGTCAGACCGTATTGCCCGAAGAGCTGCCCCTGTCCCGCGGACGAGAACACCTGATTCACGCCGCCCGCGCGAAAGCCCTTCGAGGCCGTCGCATACAGGAAGTCGTCCGGATTGAAGAGGTATTGCAGCGACAGCTTGGGTGTGATCGGCGTCTCCGCGATGTTGCCGACGACGAGCGTGCCGTCCGCGAGAGACGGCGCGAGATTGAAGCCGTTCGGCCCGTAGTTCGCCTGATCGAAGTCCGTCTTGATGTGCGTCACGCGCACGCCGCCGATCACGCGCCAGTGCTCGCCCAGATTGACGGTGAGATTGCCAAAGCCCGCGATCTCCTTGTCCTTGTCGGTTTCGTGGATCTGCGCGAAGAAGCCCGGGTTCGGCACGCCGAAGCGCTGCTCGATGCTGAGCCCGGTCATCTGGATGAAGCCGAGGTCCGACGCATCGGCGCGCTGACTCACGACCGCATTGGTGCGCGCGAAGTACGCGCCGACCACATAGCTGAACCTCTTGTCCGTGGACGAAGCCAGGCGAATCTCTTGCGACAGGCCGTTGCGCGCGTTGCGCGTGTTCGTCTCGATGTAGGCGCCGAGCCCGAGCCCGTTCGGCGTGCCGGTGATGTTCGGGTTCAGCAGAACGCCGCCCGGGATGAACACCGGCGGCGAGCCCGGCACGACGTAGCTCGCGCCGCCCGCGGCGACGTAGCTGACGAAGCCCTGGTGGAAGTTCTGCGGGCTCTGACCGCGCGTCAGATCCTGAACGTAAGACGTGATCGCGGTGAGCTGCAAATCGTCATTGATATTCCATTGCGCGTTCAGGCTCCCGACCTGCAGCGAGCTTTCGGTCGGCGTGGGTCCGAGCACCAGTGACTGGAACCGATCGAGATCCAGCGGGCCCACGGTGTAGGGCTGCGTGATGTACACACCCGGCTGACCGGCGCGGCCGGCGCACGCCGGACCCGCCGCAAACGGCTGAGGGATGGCGCGGCCGGGATGCCCGACCGGCAGTGCCGTCGCCGCGGCGACATCGAAGCAGAGACTCGGAACGATGAGCGTTCCGGGAATGTCGAGGTTGTACGCGTTGCCGAGACTTGCGGTCTCGTCGTGCGAGGCGAAGTAGGACAGCGTCAGCTTGCTGTCCTTCGACGGCGCCCATGCGAACGCGAGGCGTCCCATGCGAATGCGGTCGTCGTTCGCGTTCTCCTGATACACCCGGCCGTCGCGATAGTCGGTGAGATCGATGTAGCCGCCGGTCTTGCGGCTGAATACGCTCGCGCGGAAGCCGAGCTTGTCTTCGATGATCGGACCGCCGAGCGCCCCACCCGCCTCGTAGCTTGGATCGCCATCCTTGGTTTGCATCCACTGTGCGCGCGCATAGCTCGAATAGCTCGTGAGCCCCGGCTCGGGCTGGATGTAGCGGATCGTGCCGCCTTCGGAGCCGCCACCGAACAGCGTTCCTTGCGGGCCGCGCAGCACCTCGATGCGCTCGAGATCGAAGAGCGGCGGCACGGGAGTGCCGTTCTGCGAGGCGAAGCCCGCCGCGGCGCGCTTCTGCAGCGCGGTCTCATCGAGATAGAAGCCGGTCGTCGCCGCAGTTGCGCTCGTCTGGCGGATGCCGCGTATCGAAATGGTGGCGAGGCCCGATCCTTCCTGGCCGGTCAATCGCAGGCTCGGCACCGTGGCTTCGAGATCGGCGATGGTGCGAATGCCCTGCTGATCGAGCGCGCGCTGGGTTTGCGCACTGATCGCCAGCGGAACGCGATTGACGGTGTCGCTCACCCGAGTGGCCGTCACGGTGACTTCTTCGAGCGTCAGACCCGTGTCCTCCTGCGACAAGGCGCCGCTCGATCCCATCAATGCCCCGAGCGCACAAGGCGCCATCAACGCGAGACCGTTTCGCATCTTCCCCCCTCCGTTCGCTACGCGCCGCGCAAAGTCTTGTCCCGACGAAGTCGCGGCGCGCCGAAGCATAAGTTCCCTCTGCCTCGAATTAGAAATGGACTGCAACGTTACGTGGCATCGACGCGATCGATGCATCGGATCGCGAGATGCCATTTCCCTCGCTGCCGTGCGCGCGGTAGCGTGTGCCACATGACAGAAGATGCTCGCCGCGCAACGAGATCTCTCGCCGGCGCGATACTCGGTTGCGCGACGGGGATTTCCGCGCTGCTCCTCTACACGAACGGGCTGTTCGTCGCGGGCCTTTCGCAGGACTACGGCCTGACGCGCACGCAATTCGGGTTCGGCGTGTTGCTCGTCACGCTGGCGCTCGCCGCGGCGAATCCGCTGGTCGGCTGGGCGGTCGATCGCTTCGGCCCGAAGCGCCCGGCGATCGTCGGATTGCTGCTGCTCGCGCTCGGGTTCGCCTCACTCGGCGCCTTCGTTCATTCCGTGCGCACGTATCTGTGGCTGCAGTCGCTTGCCGCTCTTCTAGGTGCGGCATCCGGTCCCATCGCGTACACGAAGATCATCGGCGCGACGTTCGACAAGAATCGCGGGATTGCCCTCGGTCTCACGATGACAGGCATCGGCCTTTCAGCGGCGATGGTTCCGCCGCTGCTCGCATCGGTGATTGCCGCGCGCGGCTGGCGCGCAGGATTCTTCGCGCTGGCGCTCATCTCCCTGTTTGGTGCGCTCGTCGTGGCGCTGCTCGTTCCGCGCAGCACGACCGTTGCGGCGCCCTCGTCGAACGCCGTGCGCACCGACGCGACCTCGGGAGCCGGCTGGGTTCGCGCGCGCGTCTTCTGGATCATGACGGCGGCCTTCGCGACGATGGCGCTGTCGTTCGCGGGCCTGCTGCCTCATTTCGTTCCCATGCTGACGGACGGTGGGCTGAGTCCCATGGCTGCCGCCGGCATTGCCAGCGAGATCGGCTTGGCGGTGATCCTCAGTCGGCTCGTCATCGGCTTCCTCATGGATCGCGTGTTTGCCCCGCGCATCGCCATCGCGATCTGCCTCGTCGCGGCGGGCGGCTTCATCGCTCTCATGGCCGGCGGAATCGGCGCGGCATCCGTCACCGCCATCGCGCTGGGTTTTGCCATGGGTGCCGAGCTCGACCTCATGGGCTTTCTGGTCACGCGCTATTTCGGCCTCGCGGAATTCGGGCGCGTCTATGGCTGGCTATATGGCGCATTCATCTTCGCTTCGGGCCTCGGGCCACTCTGGGTCGGCGCGCTGCGAGACGCCACGGGCACCTATGCGCTCTCGCTCGTCATCAGCGTCGCGGGACTCATCGCAACCTGCGCGGGATTTCTGCTGTTGCCGGCCTACGGCGCGCAACTTGGCTCACCGGCCAATGCGGCGCTCACCCTTGCTCGAGAACGCAGCGATTTCGCTGAACGCCAAGACCCGTGATCGCGCCCTCGAGCACGTCGCCGTGCTGGATGAATCGCCCATAGTGCGTGCCGTTTCCGGCTGGTGAGCCGGTGCAGATCACATCGCCGGGCTGCAGCTCCACTCCCGCCGAGAGATATTCGATCAGGTGGGCGACGCTGAAGATCATGTCGCTCGTCTCCTCGTCCTGCATCACCTGACCGTTCAGCTTCAACGTCAAGCGCAGCTTCTGCGGATCGGGCACGAAGGCCGCCGGCACGAGATGCGGCCCGAGCGGCAGAAACCCCGGCGCACCCTTGCTGATGACGAAGTCCATGCCGAGCTCCGGCGAGTCCGTCTTGCGGCGAAACACCTTCTCACGCAACGTGATGTCGTTTGCGATCGTGTAGCCGGCGACGTACTCGAGCGCCGCGGTGCGTGGCACGCGCCGCGCGCGTCGGCCGATGATCACCGCCAGCTCGAGCTCCCAGTCCGGCTTCTCGCGAACGTCCTGCACCGCGATCACATCGTACGGGCCCGTTACGCTGCTTTGCGGCTTGACGAAGATGAACGGCGTTCCGCTCTCTGCGCGGCGATCCATCAGTGCCATGGCCCACGCGAGCCTTTCGTCGCGCGACATTCCCCCCGTGCGCTCATCGTTCCGATGCGCGACGATGAGCTGTGCCACGTGCTTCTTGTAGTTGGCGCCGGAGCAATAGACGGTGCCGGGCTTCGGAAGCGGCGCGTGAACGCACAGCTCCGTCACTGGGATGCGATTTCGGGCAGCCGCTGAGCGCTCATCTTCCGGCAACGCGCGCACCACTTCTCGTAACAGCGGGAACGCGCGCGGCCAATCCTCGAGCAAACTCGCCAGAGACTCGAGCGCGGTCGCCGGAATGCCTCGGGCGCGCAACTGCGGCGCAAGCACGTGCAGCGGTATCACATGGTCTGCGAGCACGATGCCCGGAAACGGGCGCGTATCCGCGGTGGCGCTCGCCGGATGCGAAAAGGTCCCGAGAGCGAAGCGCTCCAGCGTCACTTCGGCGGCGCTCCGGACGGAAACCACTTCTCGCGATTCGAGAGCAGGAATAGCTGCGAGCTGTCCGCGGTGGCGGGCGCTTCGCGCGGCACCCAGCTATCGTCGTGCAAGTCCATGTCCGCGTCGTACTCGACGTGACAGCGGAGCGGACTGTTGAAATACCAGAACCAGTTGGAGCCGAACACGTGCCGGCCCGGCCCCCAAAACGTCTCGTAGCCCTTGGCTTCGAAACGCGCGCCCGCCAGCATCAGCTCGGTGACGCTCCCCACGTGGAACGTGAAATGCTCGAGCCCCTTCAGGAACGCGGGCGTCTGGATCATGAACAGCGTGTGATGCTCGAGCGTCCCCGCCGGGCGCATGAACGGCCCGACTCCGGTGAAGCGATCCGTCGTGCGAAAGCCGAGACGCGTGTAGAACTTCTCGGCCTTGGCGGCATCCGGAACGAACAGCACGAGATGTGACAGCGTGCGCGGCGCGACGGTCATGTCCGGCTGCGCGCCTATTTGGTTTGGCGGCCGCTGCGGCGGATGGCCGGGCGCGTTGGTCAGATCGGGCGGAGCCGCGTAGGCACGGCGGCGTGTGCGCCGGAAGCGCAACGCAAATCCCATGTCGTCGAAGCATGCGATCGATCCATCGCGCGCTCGCGAAACTTCGCGATCCTTGCTCAGCTCGGCCGCGATCGCGTCGAGCGAGGCGTCGTCGGCCACGCCGTAGATCGTCTCGCGCAGCAAGGAAGTGGCGCTGGTGGGCGGCGGCAGCGATCGATCGGACGCGGCCCTCAGCACGACGGCCGTTCCGTCGAGCGCCTCCAGGCGCGTGGCACCGCTCGGCTCCTCTGCCGGTGCGAGTCCGTAGTCGCGCAGATAGCGCGCGCATGCATCCAGGTCTTCGACGCCGAATACGAGCTCGTCAGGTCCAACGATGTTCATGCATTCATACCCAGAAGAGAGAGCGCATTCCCGGCGAGGATGGCGGCGCGCTCCTCGTCACTCAGGCCCGCGGTGGCCGCCAGCAGCCCGCGTGGGTCGTCGTGCCCCATGTCGAACGGATAGTCGGTTCCCACGACGAGTTGCGAAGCGCCCACGACGTCGATGAGATGGCGCAGCCCGTGGGGCTCGTACACGAGCGTATCGAACCAGATACGCCGCAGATATTCCACGGGAGGACGGGCCGCATGCCGCCGCGCCTCGGGCCGTACCTCGTAGCCGTGGTTCGAGCGGCCGCAATAGCTCGGCAGATAGCCGCCGCCGTGAGCCGCGACGATCTTCAGGCCCGGATAGCGGTCCAGCACTCCACCGAAGATCAGATGCGACAGCGCGATCGTCGTCTCGAGCGGCTGCCCGATGAGGTTGCTGAGATAGTACGTGCTCACGCGCCGACCCAGAGTCGTCCCGAATGGATGGATGAAGACGATGGCGCCCAGCTCCTCGGCCGCGGCCCAGAACGGCGCGAGCTCGGGCGCGGCGAGCTCCAGGTCGTTCACCGCCGTCGAGATCTCGACGCCCTTGAGGCCGAGCCGCCTCGTGGCATCGCTTAGCTGCTCGACCGCGAGGGACGGATGCTGAAGTGCCACGGTTCCAAGACCCACGAGCCGATCGGGATATTGCGCACATGTCTGAGCGATGTATTCGTTCTGGGTCCGCACGAGCTGCCTCGCGAGATCCGGATCGGCCCAGTAGTAATACTGCGAGGGCGACGGACTGATCACCTGCATGTCGATGCTCATGGCGTCCATGTCGGCGAGGCGCTGCTCCACGCGCGTGAGCTTCGGGAACGCCTTCGGCAGCATCACCGAATTGTTGTGCGCGAGCGAGTCCGCACCGATGGCCGCGAGCATGTGCGCCGGCTCAGACCGCTTCTCGACGCGATCCGCGACCAGCGCCTCGGCTGCGAGTGTCAGCACGTGGCAATGAAAGTCGACGAGGAGGTGGCGCGCCCGCGCTCCGCCACCGACGCGGTTGACGCGCTCCGGCGCGCGGACCGGGATGCGCTGAGGCGCGCAGAAATGCAGGGTCATGAGCGACTCGCGTTCATCACGATGGAATTCTATTGAGCCTGCTGGCTTCGCAGAAATCGGTTCTATCCATGCGAGCCATGTTTGCGAGCAATTCGATGCCGCCGCAGACTGCAGGCATGGACGACGTCGCGAGTCGCGCGCAGACTAGCGGGCACGCCGACATCGCGAGGAGATTCGTTCCAGTATGGTGAGAAGCGTGCTCGTCATCGGCGGTGGCATCGCCGGAATGTGCGCGGCCATCGAGCTGCGCAAGCGGGGCATCGAGGTCGATCTCATCGAGGTGGATCCCGAATGGCGCGTGTATGGCGCCGGCATCACGATCAGCGCGCCGAGCCTGCGCGCATTCCAGCGGATTGGTGTGGTGGACGCGATTCTCTCGCAAGGTGCGGCATCCGACGGCCTCGACCTGTTCCTCGCCAACGGAACGCCGCTCGCGTCGATCCCCGCGCTGCCCGCAGCGGACTCCACGATTGCAGCGAGTGCCGGCATCGTACGCCCCGTGCTCGCGCGCATTCTGGCCGAAGCGACGCGGGCCGCGGGTGTGAACGTGCGGCTCGGCACGACCTTCTCGTCGCTGGTGTGCGCGGACAATGATGTCCCGGTGGCGATGACGGATGGCACATCGCGACACTACGATCTCGTGCTCGGCGCCGACGGCATCAACTCAAAGGTGCGCACCACGCTTTTCCCGGACGCGCCGCAGCCGCGCTACACCGGCCAAGTGTGCTGGCGCGCAGTCGTTCCCCGCCCCGCTTCGATCCGGCGCGCGGCGATGTACATCGGCCGGCAGATCAAGGCCGGAATCGTGCCCGTATCGAAAAGCGAGATGTACTTGTTCTTCCTGGAAACGCGCGCCACGCCCGAGCACATCGACCCCGCGCGCTGGCCGGAGCTGCTGCGCACGGCGCTTGCCGAGTTCACGGGCCCGGTCGCCGCCATTCGCGACACGCTCGGCGCGGACTCCAGAATCGTCTATCGGCCGCTGTTCGCGCTCATGATGCCGCGGCCCTGGCATCGCGGCCGTGCGGTGCTGCTCGGCGATGCGGCGCATGCGACGACTCCGCATCTCGCCTCGGGCGCCGGACTCGCGGTGGAAGACGCCCTCGTGCTCGCCGAAGAGCTCGAGCGCGCAAGCTCCTGCGAAGAGGCCCTTCATCGCTTCACGGAACGGCGGTACGAGCGGTGCCGCCTG
>CAZIGW010000317.1:0-11687 GCA_964538565.1 uncultured Hyphomicrobiales bacterium
AGATGCGGTCGGTAAGGTTGGGCGCGCCGACCTCCTGATTGCCCTTGCCCTCCGGTCCGTGGCAGGATGCGCAGTTGGCGTCGAAGATCTGCTTGCCGGCGGCGAGATCGATGCCGGCGCGCGGCGGCAGGCCGGAGAGCGAGCGCACGTAGTTGGCCACCGTCACGATCTCGTCGCGCTTGAGAATGCCGTCACGGCCGAACGCCAGCATGTTGCCGGTGGGGGCGTTGGCATCGCCCGAACGCACGCCGAACCGGATGGTCTTGAAGATGGCGTCGAGGCTGCCGCCCCACAGCCAGTCGTCGTCGTTGAGGTTGGGATAGCCCTTGGCGCCGGTCGCCCCGAGGCCATGGCAGGGTGCGCAGTTGTTGCCGAAGGCCGCCTGGCCCTGCGCCCGCGCGAACGTCAGCAAGTTCGGATCGCGCTCGATGTCGGCGAGCGCGACCTGTTGAAGCGCAACCGCCTTCTCGCCGCGAATCCTCCGCAGATCGGCAAGGTCCCCCGCCACTTCCGCGCGCGAGGAATAGTGGAACAGCCCGCCCGTGTAGCCGCTGACCAGCGGCCAGGCCGGATAGACGACCCAGTAGCCGACCGCCCATACGATGGTGGCGTAGAACACCCACACCCACCAGCGCGGCAGCGGCGTGTTCAGTTCCTTGATGCCGTCCCACTCGTGCCCGGTCGTCGCCGTTCCGGTGTGGGCGTCGATCTCCTTGCGCTCGGCCATCTTCAATCCTCTCGCAGCGGAAGCCGGGCCGCCGCATCGAATTTCACGCCGTTGCGCGGCCACAGCGCGTACGCGAGGATCGCGACGAAGATGACGACGAAGATCGGCGTCCACCAGGTGGCGAGCGCGGCAAGCAGCGAATGGCTGAACTCGGCTTTCATCGGAGTATCCTCAACGGAGGTTCGCCTTCTCGTCGTAGAGCTTGAAGTCGACGAGCGTTCCCAGCATCTGCAGATAGGCAACGAGGGCGTCGAGCTCGGAGATGCGCGCCGGATTGCCGTCGAAGTCGCGGGCGATCGCCTTCGGGTAGCGCTTCTGCAAGGCTTCGATGCCCGGATCGTCGGGCGTCGCCTGCGCCTTGAGGTCGGCGACCGCGTTCTCGATCTGCTCGTCGGTGTAAGGCACGCCGACTTCGCGGTTCGTCTGCAGCTGCGCCGCGATCGTTGCGACCTCGAGATCGGTGGTGGCGAGGAACGGATATCCGGGCATCACCGACTGCGGGACGACGGCGCGCGGGTTTTCAAGGTGCGCCACGTGCCATTCGTCGGAATATTTTCCGCCGACGCGGGCGAGATCCGGCCCCGTGCGCTTCGAGCCCCACTGGAACGGATGGTCGTACATGCTCTCGGCCGCGAGCGAATAGTGCCCGTAGCGCTCGACCTCGTCGCGCAGCGGCCGGATCATCTGCGAATGGCAGAGATAGCAGCCTTCGCGCACGTAGATGGCGCGGCCGGCGAGCTCGAGCGGCGTATAGGGCCGCATGCCCTCGACCTTCTCGATCGTGCTCTTGAGATAGAACAGCGGGGCGATCTCGAACAGGCCGCCGATCGCGACGACCAGCAGGATGCCTATGACCAGGAGGATCGAGTTCTTCTCGAGGACCTGATGGCGTGTCCAGAACGACATGGCGCATTCCCTATTTGACGGCGCGGATCGCGGCCGGCTGCGCCGGCACGACCTCTTCGACCACGCGGGGCCGGATCGTCTTCCACACGTTCCACGCCATGATCAGCGCGCCGACGAGGAACAGCGCGCCGCCGCCGGCGCGGATCACGTAGAACGGATGCATCGCGTCGACCGTCTCGATGAAGGAATATTCGAGGAATCCGAGCGCCGTGTAGGCGCGCCACATCAGGCCCTGGAGGATGCCCGCCACCCACATGGCCGAGACGTAGAGCACGATGCCGATCGAGGCGATCCAGAAGTGCCAGTTGACGAGCTTGAGGCTGTAGAGCTGCTTGCGGTTCCACAGCCACGGCACGAGGCAGTAGACGGCGCCGAACGACACGAAGCCGACCCAGCCGAGCGCGCCCGAATGCACATGGCCGATGGTCCAGTCGGTGTAGTGGCTGAGCGAATTGACCGCCTTCACCGACATCATCGGGCCTTCGAAGGTCGACATGCCGTAGAAGGCGACCGACACGACCATCATGCGCAGGACCGGATCGGTGCGCAGCTTGTCCCACGCGCCCGAGAGCGTCATCAGCCCGTTGATCATGCCGCCCCACGACGGCATCCACAGCATCACCGAGAAGGTCATGCCGAGCGTCTGCGTCCAGTCGGGCAGCGCCGTGTAGTGGAGGTGATGCGGGCCGGCCCAGATGTAGAGGAAGATCAGCGCCCAGAAGTGGATGATCGACAGGCGATACGAATAGACCGGGCGTTCCGCGCGCTTGGGGATGAAGTAGTACATGATGGCGAGGAAGCCGGCGGTCAGGAAGAAGCCGACCGCGTTGTGCCCGTACCACCACTGGAACATGGCGTCCTGCACGCCGCCCCAGGCGATGTAGGACTTCGAGCCGAACACCGACACCGGCAGGGCCGGGTTGTTGCCGAGGTGCAGCATCGCGATGGTGATGATGAACGCCAGGTAGAACCAGTTGGCGACGTAGATGTGCGGTTCCTTGCGCTTGATGATGGTCGCCAGGAACACGAGCAGATAGGTCACCCAGACGATCGTGAGCCAGAGGTCGGCGTACCATTCCGGCTCGGCGTATTCCTTCGATTGCGTGACCCCGAGCAGATAACCGGTTCCGGCGATGACGATGAAGAAGTTGTAGCCGAGCACCACGAACCACGGCGCGAGATCGCCGGCGAGTCGCGTCCTGCAGGTTCTCTGCACGACGTAGAAGGAGGTGGCGATCAGCACGTTGCCGCCGAACGCGAAGATCACCGCGGAGGTGTGCAGCGGCCGCAGCCGCCCGAACGTCGTCCACGGCAGATCGAAATTGAGCACCGGGTAGGCGAGCTGCAGCGCGATGACGAGCCCGACCGCGAAGCCGGCGATGCCCCAGACGACGGCCGCGATCGTCGCAAACCTGATCGATCCGTCGTGGTAGTTCGGCTTGCCGTCGATCTCGGCCGGCGGCAGTTCGGCCGACCGGGAGAAGTAGCGGTCGAAGATCAGGAAGACCGCCGCCGCACTCGCCGCCGCCGCCAGATAGGCGTGGACCGCAAAGGGCGGATCGACCGCCTTGGCCGCAGCAATCAGCGCCAGAAGCGTCGTGAGGGTGAAGAGGAGGGCAAGGCCACCCTCGCCGAGGGTCATGGCCTTGCGAGCGACGGATTGATCCAACATCGTGCCCCTGCTGCTGGGTTTCGCGGCGATCGTCGAGAAAGCCGGGGCAACTTCGGATCAGCAGGCCTCCGACGCATTGAGCCAGATCAATCCTGGAACGTCTCCGGCCGCTTGGATTTCGGGGCGCGCGATCCGGATCCGGGTTTTCCCCTATCCCGTCCGGCCGCCCAGCGCGCGACCAGGGGAAGCGACATCGAGAGCACGAACACGCGCGCCAGATGATGTGAGCCGACGAAGATCGGATCGAGATGGAGCGCGAGCGCGAGGATCATCATGGCGTCGATCGATCCCGGCGCGTAGGCGATGATCGCGTCGGACAGCCGGACCGGCAGGAACGCGGTGACCGCCAGCGCGAACGCCGTGGCCACCCCCATGCCGATCACGAAGGAACCCACGGCGGCACTCGCAAACCGCATCAGGAGACGAACATCCGTGTTGGCGAAGCGCGATCCGCTGAAGGCGCCGAGCGCGATCATCGACGTATCCGCCACCCACCACGGCAGAGCCACGTGCACGAAGCCGCCGCCGTGCAGGAACCCCGAGGTGAGCATGGGTCCGAAGATCATGCCGCCCGGGAAGCCGAGCCGGAAGGTGACGAGAGCCGCGACCGTGGAGCATCCCAGCAGGATGGCGAGCTCGGTCAGGGCGCCGGTCGAGAAGTCGGCCCCGGCCGGCAGCACCGGCGGCGCGGTGATCAGGCCGAACACCTGCATGCAGATCGGAATTCCGACCGCCAGAATGGCGACCCGCATGGTCTGCACCATCGCGATCGCCCGCAGGTCGACGTGCTGATCGGCCGCCACCGCGAGGACCTGCGAGAGTCCCCCCGGGATCGCCGCCAGCACGGAGGTCTGCAGGTCCCATCCGTGCAGCCGCCTCAGATAGATGACATTCGAACTCGTGATGCAGGTCATCGACAGCGTGACCAGCAGGATGCTCGCCGGATAGTTGACCACGCCGGCGACCGTTTGCGGCGTCACGACCGCCCCGATGCTGGTGCCGAGGAGGACGAAGAACACCCGGGCGATTCGCGGCGGCACGGTCATGGGCCGTCCGCACAGGGCCGCGGTCGCGACGAACAGGATGGCGCCCGAGAGGAATCCGGCCGGGAACTTCAAGGCGCCGAGCAGGATTCCGCCCGCGGCGGCGAACAGCGCCGTTTCGGCGACGTGGCGGAGGCGGTGGGACGGATTCGGGGAGGACATCGCGGGCTGGTTTGATCCCGATCAATGCCGCGCCAGGCCCCGGTCCGTCAAATGAATATATGCAATCAATGGCCGAGACGCGTCTGCTCGCCGAACGCCGCGTTCCGCGATACACGTCCTATCCGACCGCCCCGCAGTTCACCGCCGACATCGGCCTGGCGCAATATGCGGCGTGGCTGGGCATGCTGCCCGGCCACGCAACGCTGTCGCTCTACCTGCACGTCCCCTACTGCGCGCAGATGTGCCTCTATTGCGGCTGCCACACCAAGCTGGCGCGCCGCCGCGAGCCGGTGGAGGCCTATGCCGACCGGCTGGTCGAGGAGATCCGGCTGGTCGGGCGCGCCACGCAGGCGCGCCGCGTCGTCCATCTGCATTGGGGCGGCGGCACGCCGTCGATGCTGGGCGAGGAGCGGATTACGGCGGTCATGGCGGCGCTCGGCGAGAGCTTCGACCTGTCGTCATTGCAGGAGCACGCCTTCGAGCTCGATCCGCGCCACGTCACGCGTCCGCTCGCCCGCGCCCTGGCAACGGCCGGCGTCGATCGCGCCAGCCTCGGCGTGCAGGAATTCTCTCCCGACGTGCAGCAGGCGATCGGCCGGCCGCAGCCGTTCGACCAGGTGGCGGCGGCCGTCGACTGTCTGCGCGCCGCCGGCGTCGAGCGCATCAACTTCGATCTCATGTACGGGCTGCCCCGGCAGAGCGTCGCCGATTGCGCCCGCAGCGCCGAGCGCGCGGCGACGCTGAGACCGCAGCGCATCGCCCTCTTCGGCTACGCGCATGTGCCCTGGCTCAAGAAGCATCAGCGTCTGATCGACGAGACCACCCTGCCGGACGCAGCCGCCCGGCTTGCGCAGTCGGAAGCCGCGCGCCAGGTGCTGATCGGCGCCGGCTACGTGCCGATCGGGCTCGATCATTTTGCCCTGCCCGGCGACTCGCTCGTCGAGGCCGCTCTCGCGGGACGCCTGCGCCGCAATTTCCAGGGCTACACGGCCGACGCGGCCGGTGCGCTCATCGGGTTCGGCGCCTCGGCGATCGGCCGCCTGCCGGACGGATTCGTCCAGAACGCCGTCGACATCGCCGGCTACGCGCGCGCGGTTGCCGGCGGCTCTCTTGCCACCGCCAGGGGCGTCGCGTTCTCGGCCGACGATCGCCTGCGCGCCCGCATCATCGAGCGCCTGATGTGCGACCTTGCGGTCGACCTCGAGGCGGTCGCGGGCGATGACCGCGTTCCGCGGTTCGATTCCGAGCTGGCGGACCTGCGCACCTACGCGGCCGAGGGGCTGATCGAACTGCGCGACCGCCATGTCGTGGTGACGGAAGCGGGCCGTCCGTTCGTGCGGCTCGTGGCTGCCGCCTTCGATGCCTATCTGGCGCGCGCGAACGCGCGTCATTCGGCGGCCGTCTGAACGATCGTTCGAGCGATCCGGCGGCGCCATCCGGAAAGAAAAAAACGCCGTGCGGAGCACGGCGTGTTGGAGTTGGGGAGCGATCGTTCGGGAGGAGGACCGATCGCTCCGATCGGCCGGTCGCGCCGGACCGGGTCAATGAGTCCCGGTCAGTCGGCACATTCGGCAGACATCGTTGATCCGCACCTCGTCGAGCCTCTCGATGGTGAGAACCCCGCGCCGGCGCATGCGCGAGAGCACGCGCGAGACGGTTTCGATCGTCAGGCCGAGGTGATCGGCGATTTCCTGGCGCGTCATGCTCAGGCGCACGCGCGCGCAATCCTCGCCGGGGCGCGGCCCGGAGCACACGTAGCCGCCGCGCCCCGGCACGTAGTGCATCAGGAAGCTCGCCACCCGCTCGGTCGCCGACTTGCGGCCAAGCAGCATGGCATGCTCGTGCATGGCGCAGAGCTGTCGCTGGACCTGCGCGGCGAGCTGGCGCCACAGCGCCGGCGACTGTTCCATCTCGGTCCGGCCGAACGCCACCACGTCGCTGTCGACCAGCGCTTCGGCCGAACATTCGTAGACCGCCACGGGGGAAAAACCGAACACGCCGCCGGCATGGATGAACTCCACGACCTGCCGGCGTCCGTCGGGCAGGAGCTTGTAGAGCATGATGGTGCCGTGGGTCACCCGGTAGATGCGGCTCGCCGCGTCGCCCTCGCGAAACACGTGCGTGTGCTGGGCGATCCGCTGGCGCGTGCCCGTCGTCTCCTCGATGCCCTCGTGCGGCGCGGCCGCAGGCGGCGGCGCGACGGCGATGCAGTCGGCGGCCGGACGCGGCGGGGGAGGAAATCGGGGCGGGGTGCGATCTTCGACGAGTTGCTTCACGGGGGTGCGTTCCTCTATTCGGAACGATGTTCGCGCTTACGGAACATCATAGCCGAACCGCCCCGCCGAGTGATTTACGTAACATTACGTACCTGCCGGCGCTCGGCCGGAGCGGCTGCCGCGCGTCCAAGCTGCGCCACGACCACCTCGCCGTTGAGCGGCTTGCGCAACAGATTTTGCGGCCACCAGTCGCGCAGCTGGCGCAGTTCCGCGTCGATCGCACCCTGCGGCTGCCCCGAGATGGCGACGATGCGCGGCGGATCCTTGAGGCACCGCAGCCAGCCGATGATGCGGCGGCCGCTGACACCCGGCAGTTCGAGATCGACGAAGACGACGTCCTCGGAACCGGGTGGCGAGCCGCGGAAAAAGCTCTCCGCGCCGCGGTGGGCAACGACCGCGAAGCCGAGGTTCTCGATCAGGAGAGAGAGCGATTCACTGACGCCCGGATCGTCCTCGAGCAGATGAACCAGCATGAGGAAGCTCCATGCGCACGAACACCACTCCCCAGCCTTCTCCCGCGCGCGCCCGATCTCAATTCGTACAATCCCGCGTGCGCAGAATTACGGACGCGGGCGACGTGCGGCAGCGTGGTGGGTATCGCGCGAGCCGGGCGGCCGGCGCCTCGATCGCGATCCGCAAACGTGGAAAACCCGTCTTGCCTACGATCGCGCTCCCCTTCGACGGCCTGGCGCACGATCCCGTCGGAGAACCGATTCCACGTCGTCGATCCCGTGCCCCCAGTCTTTGCGGCTTTGATGGAATCAGAGCCGGGGCTCCGGGTTCCTGGCTTGACGCGTTCTCTTCACGCGAACCGATGCCCCTTCGCTCGAAAACGCTCTAATGGCTGAGCACGATGCGCACCAGATCGGCGGCGTTCCTGGCGCCGAGCTTTTCCATGATGCGCGCGCGATGCACCTCGACGGTGCGCGGGCTGATCCCGAGCCGCCGTCCCGCCTCCTTGTTGGAAGCGCCGCCGGCGATCTGCGTCAGGACCTCGCGTTCGCGCGGGGTCAGAAGGTGGCGGCCGGGAAACTCCCGCGACAGCGCATCGGCCGCCTCGGCGTTCTCGCCGCGTTCCTTCCAGGCCTCGACCGCCTCGCGAACGCGCGCGACCACCGTCTTGGCGTCGAACGGCTTTTCGATGAAATCGAGCGCGCCGTGCCGGATCGCTTCGACCGCCATCGGAATGTCGCCGTGCCCGGAGATGATGAAGATCGGCGCCGGATAGTTTTCGGCGTTGAGGTCCTTGAGGATGTCGAGCCCCGAGCGTCCGGGCATGTGCACGTCGAGGATGATGCAGGCGGGCGGATGGGAGCGCGCGGCGGCCAGAAAGGCGTCTCCGTCGGAAAAGTCCGCCACCCGGTAGCCTTCGATCGAGAACACGACCGAGAGCGCGTCGCGGACGGCAGGATCGTCGTCCACGATGAAGATTTCGGCGTCCGATGCCGCCTCCGGGACCATCACGCGCGTCCTTGAATGCCTTCGTCGTCGGACGGCAACGGCAGGTGAAGCGTGAAGCACGCGCCTCGCCCCGCGCCGCCAGGATCGACCGTCAGGTCGCCCCCGTGATTCAGCGCGATCGTCTTGGAGATCGCCAAGCCGAGCCCGAGCCCGCTCCCCTTCGACGAGGTGAACGCCTTGAACAGATCGGCAACCGCCTCGGCGGAGACGCCGGGACCGTTGTCCTCCACGTCCAGAAGCACCGATCCTTCCCCGCGGCGCGTCGCGATCCGCACGGTCGCGGCCGGATGGTTCTGGACCGCGTCGAGGGCGTTTCGCACCAGGTTGACGATCACCTGCTGGATCTGGATCGGGTCGACCAGCACCTGCGGCAGATCCTCCGCCAGCGACCGCACGACGCGCGTGCCGGCCCGGTGTCCGAGCAGGGCGAGCTCGGCGGCGTCCTCGACCAGCGGATTGAGATCGACGAGCCGCCGCAACGGCTCGCGCTTCTCGATGAAGCTGCGCATCCGGTGAATGATGTTCCCGGCGCGCTCGGCCTCGCGCACGGCCTTCTCGAAGATGGCGAACGCGCTCTCCGGAAACGAGCCGCCGAGACCCTGCCGGGCGCTCATCCGCTCGACCGCCTGGAGATAGAGCACCAGCGCCGTCAACGGCTGGTTGAGCTCGTGGGCGATCGTCGCCCCCATCTCGTCCATCGCCGAGATGCGGGCCATGCGCAGAAGATCGGCCTGCAACTGGGTCAACCTGTGCTCCGCCTCGCGGCGCGCGCGGATGTCGCGCATGATCCCGATGAACTGCCGGCCCTCGGGCGTGTGCGCTTCGCCCACGGAGAGCTCGATCGGGAACACCGTTCCGTCGCGGTGCTTGGCCGCCACCTCGCGGCCGACGCCGATGATCTTGCGCCGGCCGGTTCGCAGATAGTCCGCGAAATAGCGGTCGTGATGCTTGGAATACTCCGGCGGCATGATGACCTTGACGTTCTGGCCCATCACTTCGGCGGCGGAAAAGCCGAACATGCGTTCGCACGCCTTGTTGAACACCAGAATGCGCGCCTGATCGTCGATGACGATGATGCCGTCGACGGCCGTATCCAATACGCTCGCCAGTCGCGCCTCACTGACGGTAGGCCCAGACATCCGCCTTTCCTGGTCCGCTGCGCCCTCCTCTCGGCTGCCGGAGGTCGTCTCATTCGCCTGCAACATAGCAACGCTCGCCGGGAGCCCGATGGTATTCTGAGAGGCCCGTCCGGACAACGCCACGCACGTGGCGGAGCGACGGGACGCGCCTGTCCTGCGCCGAGCCGCCGATGGACAGGGAGCCGCAGTTGTGTTGACCTGTGCGCTGTGCAAGGCAGGCGCGGGCTCCCGGCACAGGCGCCCGACGGCCTCTCCAGACACGGCTTCCGGCTCCAGAGACAGGCGAGAGCAACGGCGCCAGATGCGGAGTCGGGCCAGGGCTCCGCAACCTCGAGATAGTGCCGAACGGGACGAAACAAAAGAGGTGAAGCAGGAAACCGCCATACTGCAAGGCTGGCTCGTCATCGCGGTCGCGATCGGCTACATAGGATTGCTGTTTCTGATCGCGAGCTACGGCGACCGCGCACGACAGGTCGGCCGCAAGGGTCAGTCCCGGCCGTGGATCTACCCGCTGTCGCTCGCGATCTATTGCACGTCCTGGACGTTCTTCGGCTCGGTCGGCCTCGCCTCGCGCACCGGGTACGACTTCCTGACCATCTACATCGGTCCCGTGCTGATGATCGGGCTTGCCCGTCCCCTCGTCCAGCGCGTCGTGCGACTCGCCAAGGCGCAGAACATCACCTCGATCGCCGACTTCATCGCCGCCCGCTACGGCAAGCACCAGGCCGTGGCCGCGGCCGTCGCGCTGATCGTCATGATCGGCACCATTCCGTACATCGCACTGCAGCTCAAGGCGGTGTCTGCCTCGCTCAGCACCATCCTGTCGCATCTCACCGCCAGCACCGGTGTCCAGCCGGTGCTCGGCGACATGGCGCTGTTCGTCGCCCTCCTGATGGCCGCCTTCGCGGTCCTGTTCGGTACGCGTCACATCGACGCGACCGAGCACCAGGACGGATTGATGCTGGCCATCGCGGTCGAATCGATCGTCAAGCTCGTCGCCTTCGTGGCGGTCGGCGTGTTCGTGACCTTCGTGATGTTCGACGGCCCGGCGGCGCTGTTCCGGCAGGCGCTCGAGCGACCCGATATCGCCGCGGTGCTCGCGAATGCGCCGGGCGTCGGCACCTGGACGGCGATGACGCTGCTGTCGACCTTCGCCATCATGATGCTGCCGCGCCAGTTTCACGTGACGGTGGTGGAGAATCACGACGACCGGGAAATCCGTCGCGCCGCCTGGCTGTTTCCGCTCTATCTGGTTCTGATCAACCTGTTCGTGGTGCCGATCGCGGTGGCCGGCCTGTTGACGCTGCCGCGCGACGCCGTCGACAGCGACATGTTCGTGCTCGCGCTGCCGCTCAGCCGCGGGTCCGAGTGGCTGGCGCTCGCGGCCTTCGTGGGGGGGCTTTCCGCCGCCACCGCCATGGTGATCGTCGAATCGGTTGCGCTCTCGATCATGGTGTCGAACGACATCGTGGTGCCGCTCGTGCTGCAGCGCCGCCCGGCGCTGGTCAGCGGCCGGGGCGATGTCGGCGCGCTCCTGCTCAAGGTCCGCCGGGCCGCGATCTTCGCGATCCTGCTGTTCGCCTACGTGTACTATCGGCTGGCCGGCGAGGCGGAGCTCGCCTCCATCGGGCTGTTGTCGTTCGCGGCCGTCGCCCAGCTCGCACCGGCATTCCTGGGCGGCCTGGTCTGGCGGCGCGCCACGGCGCGCGGCGCCATCGGCGGCATGACGGTCGGCATTCTGGTCTGGGCCTACACGCTCCTCCTGCCGAGCTTCAGCGACGCCGGCCTGCTCGGCGCCGGGATTCTCCAGCACGGCCCGTGGGGCCTCACCTTCCTGCGTCCGCAGGCGCTGTTCGGGCTCGACCTGCCGCCGCTCGTGCACGGCGTGCTTTGCAGCCTCGTGCTCAACGTCCTCGCCTACGTGAGCCTGTCGTTGACGCGCGATCCGGCGCCGATCGAGCGGCTGCAGGCCGACCTGTTCGTGCCGCCCGACCTCACCCCGATCGCGCCGAGCTTCCGGCTGTGGCGCTCGGCCGTGACCGTCGAGGAATTGACCACCACGGTCGCACGTTATCTCGGCGACGAGCGCACGCGCACTTCGTTCGAAAGCTTCGCATCGAGCCGGCGCATCAGCCTCGATCCGAACCTCGGCGCCGACTTCCAGCTCCTGCGCTACGCCGAACACCTGCTGGCGTCGGCGATCGGGGCCGCCTCCTCGCGTCTTGTCCTCTCGCTGCTGCTGCGCAAGCGCAACGTGTCGACCAAGGCGGCGCTGAAGCTGCTCGACGACGCCAACGCGGC
>CAZIGW010000318.1:0-14269 GCA_964538565.1 uncultured Hyphomicrobiales bacterium
GGGGGCCCCGGGCCCGCCGCCACCACGCAGGGTGGGGGGCGGTGTGGGGGGGGGGGGCGGCGGGGCGCGCGCCCGGGGCCCCGCCCGACTCGACGCCGTGCACGCGCGGTCCGCGTTCGGGAAATCCGTTGCGCCTTGTCGGAGTCGAGGGCCGATGCCGGTCAGGACGCGGCCGGCAGCCGCCTCAGCGACGCCGCGTCGAACGCGCCGTCGCGATCCGATCCCGGTCCCTGGCGCGAATGGCGCACGTAAGCCTCGAATTCCGCCGCCGGAAGCGGCTTGGCGTAGAGGAATCCCTGCGCCTCCTCGCAATGTTCCCGCAGCAGGAAGGCCGCCTGCGCCGGCGTCTCGACGCCTTCCGCCGTGATCGCCAGCCCCAGGTTGTGTCCCATCGCGATCAGCGAACGCACGATCGCCGCGTCCTCGGCGTCGTCCGTGATCTTGGCGACGAAATTGCGGTCGATCTTGATGCGCGACACCGGGAAGCGCGTCAGATAGCTGAGCGATGCGTAGCCGGTGCCGAAATCGTCGAAGGCGAGATGAATGCCGCGGTCGTGGAGCTTCTGCAGCGGCGCGATGACGTCGTCGTTGTTGAGCGCGACGCTCTCGGTGACCTCGAGTTCGAGCATGTCGGCCGGCAGCCCGGTCTCGTGCAGCACCTGCTCCACTTCCCGCGCCAGGCCCGGATCGCGGAACTGGCTCGGGAACAGGTTGACCCCGATGCGCTCGAGCGGCATGCCGGCGGCGCGCCAGGCGGCCGCCTTCTCGCAGGCCTCGCGCAGAATCCAGCGCCCGACTTCCGGCGCAATCGCACTCGCCGCCAACGTGTCGACGAACACTGCCGGACTGATGAGGCCGCGCGTGGGATGGCGCCAGCGCAGCAGCGCTTCCGCCGCCACCACCGCGTTGTCGGCAAGCCGCACCTGCGGCTGGAAATAGAGCTCGAATTCGTTCTCGGCGAAGGCGCGCCGCAACTCGAGATCGAGACCGCGGCGCGATTGCGCCTGGGCGCGATAGCTCGGCACGAAGAACCGGTAGGTGCGCCCGCCCGCGGCCTTCGCCTCGTAGAGTGCGAGATCGGCATTGGCGATCAATTCGTCGACCGTCCTGCCGTCGTTCGGCGCCACCGCCAAACCCGCGCTGCCGCCGATGTGGAGGATGTGCTCGTTGATCACGAACGGCCGGGCGAGCTCCTTGAGCATCGCGTCGACGAGCTGCACGGACAGACGCGGATCGCCGTTGTCGGCCATGACGACGACGAACTCGTCACCGCCGAGCCGGCACACGATGCCATTGCCGTCGACCGCCCGCGTCACCCGCCGGGCGACTTCGACGAGAAGCTGGTCGCCCACGGAGTGACCCACGGTGTCGTTGACGTCCTTGAATCCGTCGAGATCGAACAGCGCGATGGTGGTCGGCCGTCCGCCCCGTTTCTCCGACAGCAGGTTCGAGAGCTCGTTCAGCAACGCGCGCCGATTTGGAAGCCCGGTGAGCTGGTCGTAGTGCGCGAGGTGCTTCAACTGCGCCTCGGCCCGCTTGCGATCGGTGATGTCGTCGTACGCCCAGGCGACGCCCCAGACGGTGCCGTCGGGCTTGGTCATGGCGGTGGCCGCGAGGCGGATGTCGACCAGCGAGCCGTTCTTGTGCCGGCGCTTGACCTCGACGTCGCGGATGGTCTCGCCGCGCAGCGCACGGTCGAACATCTCGTTGGAATGCGCGACCTCGCCGGGCGGCAGCAGCTTGGTGCGCTGCCCGAGGGTCTCCTCGGCCGTGTAGCCGAAGATCTGCTCGGCGGCGCGGTTCCACAGGACGATCCGGCGCTCGGTATCGGAGCAGACGATCGCCACCGGAGAGGCGTCGATGACGGCGGCGAGCGTCTCCTTCGCCTGCCGTTCCTTGTCTTCGAGCCGCGCGCGCTTGGCCGCCTCGGCCGATGCGGCTTCGCGCGCCATATCGAGCTCGCGGTGACGCCGCTCGAGCGAAGCCGCCATGGTGTTGAACGCGTGCGCGAGCGCCCCCACCTCGTCGCCGGTATGCACCGCGGTGCGGTGCGCCAGGTTGCCGCCGGCGAGCACTTTCGCATCGCCGCTGAGCTCGCGCACCGGCGTGATGATGCGCTTGGAGAACACCAGCGCCAGGGCGAGTGCGGCAAGCAGCGCCGCGACGCTGGCGCCGACGCTCCAGGAAAGCCGATCGAAGATTTTCGCCACCGCGACGGCGCGCGGGATGCCCACCGACACGACCCAGGGCACACGCTGCGCCCGGGCGGAACCCGTGATGCGCTGCACGCCGTCGGGCCAGGTCACGACGTCACTCGACTCCGCCCGCGCGATGCGACGCGCGATCCCGTCGTTGTTGTCCGTGCGGCCGATCCAGTCGCCCGGATCGACGCTGCGGGTGACGACCGTTCCGTGCTGGTTGACGATCTGCACGATGCTTCCGGCCGGGAGCTCGCGCACCCGCAGCGCATCCTGGAAATGCGCAACCTTGATACCGATGGCGATGACGGCACGCAGATGGCCCGCCTGGTCCTCGACCGGCCGCGCGATGGTGATGATCCACTGGTGGGTCGTGCGCCCGAGGATCGGAGTGCCCACCGCCAGGCGCCGGCCGGCGACGACGTCCCTGAAATAGTCGCGGTCGCCCATGTTGTGGCGGCCGCCTTCGGCCTGCCATGAGGTTCCGATGTTCTCACCGTCGAGCGACAGCACCAGAATGTTGCTGACGTAGTTCGGCAGCTCGCCCTTCACCCGGCGCAACGTCGCGTCGTTGACGAGCGTCTGCCTCGGATCGGGCGAAACGGCGCGGCTCAGGCCGGCGAGGAGATTTTCCAGATTGCTGATCTGGTCGTCGACCTGCGCGGCCAGCAGGCGCGCCTCGACCAGCGTCCCTCTCAGGGCTTCGACATTGTCGTTGCGCCACTGGATCCAGAGCGCGCCGCCCACCAACGCCATGAACGGCACCACGGTGGCGGCGACCAGGATAAACAGCCGCGTTCGGATTCCCCGAAGCATCATGACGGCGGTCCTGACATCGCGGGCATAGACCTCGCGCGCCGTGAGGAACGGCGCGGACTCCCAACCCCCTGACCCGCCCTACTTAGCCCGCCGGAATTGCAGATGAATTGACGGGGGCACGAACCTCCTGCCTATCCGCTATCAGCTTTAACATTGAATTAATGCGATCGTGAGAATGCGCGGCAATCGCCGCCAGCCCGGAAAGCCCGCCTGTTCTCGAGTGCAATACCGTCGAGGCCCGCCGACGGCGGGCCTCGTGTTCCCGGCGAACGGCCATCGCTGCTATTTTCGTCCGGCCGGCGCCGGGATCGAGGACGTGTAGCCCTCGTGACTCTCCTGCCAGTAGCTCAGATCGGCGAAGACCTTCATGTCGAATGTCCGGTCGGCAGGAATCTCGCCGGTCTTCTGCAGCGTCTCGAACACGCGCCTGATGCCCGGTACGTTGATGGCGGTCTGCGGCTCGAGCATGCCGTATTTCTTGATGTCGCCGAGCATGCGGGTGGCGAGCGGCACGCTCGTGCGCAATTCCTCGGCGGCGATCTTCGCCGTCTCGGCCGGATTGCTCTCGATGAAGTCGCGGCCGCGCTGCAGTCCGCGCAGGAAGCGCACCACGAGGTCACGGTGCTGCCGGGCCCAGTCCTCGACGACATTGACGCTGGTGAACTGCCAGTCCGGCACGAACGGGATCACCGAGCCGAGATTGGTGAACCCGGCTTCCTCGATCTCGTAGCTGGCCGGGATCGGCTGCAGGCCGGCGTCGATCTTGCCTTCCTTGAGCAGGCGCTGGCGCGCCGGCGAGCCGCCCACCACGGTCATCCTGTAGTCCTCCGGCCCGAAGCCGAGCGACTTCATGATGTCCTGCACGATGTAGGTCGTGCCTTCCTTCTCGGCCAGAATCCCGAAATTGGCGCCACGCAACTGCTGCAGCGTCTTGATCTCCGGCTTGGCGATGATGAAGTGCGGCAGCTTGCTGATGCCGCCGGCGATCACCCGCAGCGAGCCGCCGTGGTAGGCGTCGATCATGGCGGCTTCCGACGTGCGCAGCGTGAACTGCACCTGGCCGCTACGCAGCAGGTCGTTCACGGTCTTCGACTTGTCGAGGATCATGATGTCGACGTCGAGGCCCTCGTCCCTCATGAAGCCCTGCCGCACCGCGACCCAGAGCGGAAGGTAGAAGAACGTGCGCGAGATGATCGCGACCTTGACGGCGTCGAGCGCGAAGGCGGGCCGAAGCCCCGCGGCGGGCAGCGCGCAGGCCGCCATCCCGGCCATCACCATCTGACGACGATTGATACGCAACATGGAACTACCCCTCCTGTCGGTTCGGACGCATGGCCGGCTGCGCAGGAGGTCGCTCGCGCCACGGCCGCGAACGCCGGTAGCGCCGAACCGTCTTGCCTCGATTGCCATTTAACCAAATATTAACCATGTTCCGGCGGGCGCCGCTACAGGCAAGCGACGCGGCTGCACGTCGCGTGCGCGGTTTCACGGCTGCCGGATGGGTTTTTGGGGCGGAGCGGCGGGATCGAGTTACCCGGTGCGCCCGCCTATGTTCGAACGGCGGTGGCGGACATCGCGAGGGAGGGACCTATGGGATCGTTCAAATCAGTCGTGCGTGCCGGCGCCTGCACGGTGTCCGTCCTCGCTCTCCTGGCCACTCCGGCCGCGGCGCAGGGCCTGCTCAAGACCCATCGCCTGTCGGCGGCGCTCGCGAGCGAGGCGGTCGCCACCGCGGTCGAGACCTGCGCGCAGCAGAACCAGCAGGTGACCGCGATCATCCTCGACATCAGCGGCGTGCAGCAGGCAATGCTGCGCGGCGACGGCGCCGGCATCCACACGGTCGAGACGGCCGACAGCAAGGCGTTCACTGCCCTGACCTTCAAGGTCGACTCCATCCAGCTCGTCGAGCGCGCCAAGACCGGCACCGTCTCGAGCGCGATCGCCAAGGCGCCGCGCCTGCTCCTCGCCCAGGGCGGCGTGATCATCAAGGCGGGCGACGAGGTGATCGGCTCGATCGGCGTGAGCGGCGCGCGCGGCAACAACATCGACACCCAATGCGCGCGCGCGGGACTGGAGAAGATCAAGGATCGGATGAAGGAGTGAGCCCTGATCGGCGGCGGCACCTTTGCGCGAGCCGCCTGCCAATCGATCATGGTGCGAAGCACGGCACGCAAGAGCTTTTCGCTGCCGCCGAAGCTCTCGATGGTTGCCTCGAGCATTGCCTTTGGGTCGAGCCGTCGAAGATCGAAGGCATGGCCGGCCTGCTGCCCGACCGCCGTCACGAACGTGAGCTGAGTTCGGCCGTTTCCCTCTCTGAACGGGTGTGCTTCGCGAAAATCTCCCGCCGTCGCTCTGCCGGACTCAGTCCCCGGCGCTCGAAGTCGGCGAACATCTTACGCGTCGAGTCGCGCATGGTGATGCCCTCGACGGCAATGATCTTGGCAAAGCCGGCAAGGCCCAACGTCACGCCTGTCCGAGGCTTCGCCGCCTTGCTTCTCTTGGCCCTGCCGGTTTTTTCGTGCGCTTCTGCATGGATTCAGCACACGCACGGGAAATTTTCGAGCGTGACGACTGTACTGTCGCTGGATGGTGGCGGATGTCACGGTGGCGTTCCAGAGCGGGCGATACGGACCCAACCTGGTGCGGACGGCGGGAATCGAACCCGCACGGGGTTTCCCCCAAGGGATTTTAAGTCCCCTGCGTATACCAGTTTCGCCACGTCCGCGCTTGCGCCTTGTAGCATCGCTGCGCGAGCGCCGGGAAGCGCGGCGTGGCGGCGTCCATGCGTGCGACGGCGGGATTGTGCAGACGTCGGGGCTTACGTCCCACACCGCGTGAATCCCGCCGCTGCGGCCGAGGTCGCGGTTTTTGATCTTGATCAAACACGCCGCGCCGGCGCGCCGGCTTCGCTTGCGCGGCGCACCGACACGGCCGGCGCAAGCGCCAGGAGTTCCCCGCAGGGCTAGGCCGCCCCGTCGCGGATCGGCGGCTGGAACGCAAGCCCCGTGTCCCAGGGAAAGAAGATCCAGGTGTCCTGCGACACCTCGGTGATGAAGGTGTCGACCATCGGGCGTCCCATCGGCTTCGCGTACACGGTGGCGAAATGCGCGCCGGGCAGCAGGTCGCGCACGATCTTCGCGGTCTTTCCGGTATCGACGAGGTCGTCGACGATGAGCACGCCCTTGCCGCCGCCTCCGCCCAGGCGCGCGATCTCGTCCGAGACGCCCTTGAGGAGCCGCACCTCGCCCTGCGCAGTGTGCGCGTAGCTCGTCACGCAGACGGTCTCGATCAGCCGGATGCCGAGTTCCCGCGCGACGATCGCGGCCGCGACGAGGCCGCCGCGCGTGACCGCGACGATCGCCTCGAAGGGCCCGACGCCGTTCAGTCGCCAGGCGAGTGCGCGCGCGTCGCGGTGGAATTCGTCCCACGAAACCGGAAAGGTCCTGTGCGGCGCCTGCGAGGATTGCGGCGCTTGCGGCGATTTGGGCATGGCGTCTCCTAGCGTGCTCACGTGCCGAGGGTTGCGCGCACCCGGGCCAGCATCGCCTCGACGTCCGCCCTGGCGGCGGCAAGCCTGGCGGGATCGCGCGCCCGCACCACCACGTTGGTATTCGGCCGCCCGCGCGCCTCGTCGAAGAACGGGTAGCTGCCGATGCTCACGTCGGGGTGCGCGATCGCGATCTCGCCGAGCGGCGTGCCGATGTCCCCTTCGCGCGCGTCGGCCCGGATCGTTTCCGACAGCACCTTGGCGCCCGTCCTGAGCTTGGGCGCCACGGCATCGAGCATCGCCTGCATCACCGCCGGTATGCCGGCCATGACGATGACGTTGCCGATCCAGAACCCGGGCGCGGCCGACACCTTGTTGGGCACGAGTTCGGCCCCGCGCGGGATGCGCGTCATGCGCATGCGCGCTTCGTTGAGCTCGGCGCCGACGCGCTCGCGCAGCAGCACGACCGCGCGCGGGTCGAAATCGAGCGGCACACCGAACGCCTTGGCGACGCAATCCGCCGTGATGTCGTCGTGGGTCGGGCCGATGCCCCCGGTGGTGAAGACGTAGGTGTAGCGGTGGCGAAGCGCGTCGAGCGCCGACACGATCTCGGCCTCCACGTCCCCGACCACCCGCACCTCCTTGAGATCGATGCCGATGCCGGTGAGAAACTCGGCCACGTAGCCGATGTTCTTGTCCTTGGTGCGCCCGGACAGGATCTCGTCGCCGATGACGAGCAGGCCGGCGGTGACGATCTCGATTGACGCGTTCATGACAGTCTCCCTCCGGCGGATGCGCTATGCCCCAGCGTCACGCCGCCTATCCGATACCGCGCATCCCGGGCCAACGAAAGGTCCCGACCGGGGATTGCGGCGACGCCGCCCGATGTCCCGGCTCAGCCGCCTGCGGGACGGCGCGGAGGCGGCCGCCCACGGCCGGATGGCTCCGTCGGCCCGCTCCGGTCGCGGGCGATTCAGGTTTGATTAACATCATCCGCGAAAATCGAACCGAATTATCGCGACCCGGGGCACGGCAAAGCCCTTGGCAAGCATTGCGCCGTAGGTTCGGCACGGGCCGAAATATCCGATCGTACATCAACTTGAGTAGCCATTCGGGAGATCAGGACGTGACGACGGCGCCTCCGGCAGGAGTCACGGAGAAATCCCGCTCGACCCTGTGGGACCGCGCGCGCCTGAACGTCGTCGCGCTCGTCGGCGTGATCTTCCTCCTGGCGATCGGGGCCGTCGTCGTCGCCGTGCTCACCTCGACGCGCGGAGCCGACCACGTCGTGCTGGAGCACGAACGGCAGCTCATCACCCGCGCCATTCGCAATGAAGGCGAGCGCGCCGTGCGCGACGTGGCAAGCGTGGCAGCCACCGAAACCGCGCGCCGCAAGATCGCGCTCGAGCACGACCAGTCCTGGATGTCCTATCGGCTGAGCACCTGGCTGCGCAGCTTCTCCGACTACGAATTCATCTTCGTGGTGGATTCCGCCGAGCGCCTCGTCTACGCGGCGCCGGCGCCGGACGGCGAGACCAGCCGGTTTCGGGCGCTCCCGCCCGACGCCCTGCCGGTGATCGAGCGTCTGCGCGGGCTCACCGCCACCGGCGCGCAGGCGGACACGCCGCGCAAGCGCGAAATGCGCATCCAGACCTTCCTCGGCCGTCCCGCTGTCGTCGCCGCGGTTCTCGCCGGCCCGCCCCTGCCGCTCGTCCCCACGCCCGAGGAACGCAGCGGCCCGATCGTTCTCGCCGTGAAGATGATCGACGCCAAGATGCTGGCGGACATCGCCACGCGTCTCGACCTTCACAATCTTCATGCCATCACCGATGACCAGATGGTCGTCGGCGAGGAGTCCGTGCTGCGCCTGACCGACGACCACGGCCGCACCATCGCGCGCCTCACCTGGACGCCGAAGCGGCCGGGCAGCGAGGTGGTGAAGAGCGTGGCGCCGTTCGTTGCCATCGCGCTCGCCGGATTCGCGCTGCTCGCCTCGTTCGTGCTGCGCTACATGCGCCGTACCGCCGCCACGATCGCGGCCGGCGAATCGCGGTTGCGCCATCTGGCGCTGCACGATCCGCTCTGCGGACTGCCCAACCGCATGTATTTCGGCGAACGCCTCGAAGCGATGATCGACGAGGTCAAGCGCGGCGGCCCGACCGCCGCGGTGTTCTACATCGACCTCGACCATTTCAAGGACGTCAACGACACGCTCGGCCATCCGATCGGCGACGAGCTCATTCGCAGCGTCACGGTGCGGCTCAGCCGTACGCTGCGCGGCGACGACCTCGTGGCGCGCCTCGGCGGCGACGAATTCGCCGTGCTCACCCCGAGCGCCCCGGACATCCCGACGGTGCAGGCGATCGCCGGACGCATCATCGCCGCGCTGTGCATGCCCTATGCGATCAACGGCCATACGATCGTGATCGGCGCCAGCATCGGCATCGCGCTCATCGACCAGCGGGCGGGCGGCGCCGCCGACATCATGCGCTATGCCGACATGGCGCTCTATCGCGCCAAGAACGAAGGCCGCAATCGCGCCTGCATCTACGACAGCGCGATGGACGCCGATCTGGTGCAGCGCAAGCGGCTCGAGAACGACCTGCGCACGGCGATCGAGAACGAGAGTCTGCACCTCGTCTATCAGCCGGTGGTCAACGCCAGCGGCGAGACGCTCATCGGCGTCGAGGCGCTGGCGCGGTGGAATCACCCCGAGCGCGGCGAGATCGGCCCGACCGAGTTCATCCCGATCGCCGAGCACAGCGGGCTCATCATCGAGCTCGGCGAATGGGTGCTGCGTCGCGCCTGCCTGGACGGAAAGGCGTGGCCCAGCCTGACGGTAGCGGTCAACGTGTCGCCGCTGCAGTTTCGCCGCACGGATTTCGTCGACGTGGTCGAGCGCATCCTCGCCGAGACCGAGTTCGAACCGACCCGGCTGGAGCTGGAGCTCACCGAAAGCACCCTGCTCGGCAACGTCGACACGGCGGAAACCGCGATGCTGCGGCTCAAGGCGCTGGGCGTGCGGCTCGCGCTCGACGATTTCGGCACCGGGTATTCGAGCCTGCTCTATCTGCGGCGCTTTCCGTTCGACAAGCTCAAGATCGACCACAGCTTCGTGCGCAGCATCGAAAAGGCGGCCGACGCGGCGGCAATCGTCCACGCCGTCGTCAGCCTCGGCCGCGGTCTCGGCATGAAAGTGACGGCGGAAGGCGTCGAGACGGCCGAACAGCAGCTTTTCCTGCGCGCCGCCGGCGTCCACTCGATGCAGGGCTATCGTTTCGGCAAGCCCATGCCGGAGACGGAGATCGGCTTCCGCCTGTCGAAGCCATGGACGCAGCGCGGAAACGACCGCGACACGCTTGCGGCGTTGGCCGGCTGAGCCATCTTCCGGCGAAGGAATTGCCGGTTCGCCGTGCGACCGGCCGGCAGCGACTTCAAGGCAATCTCTTCGGAAGAGTCAGGACGCTCGCGCCGGCGGGACGGATCCCGCCGGCGCGTTGCCACGCGCGTGACCTTCAGGCGACCAGCGGCTTCAGGCCGGGATGCTGCTCGAAGAACGGCATCTTCTCCAGCAGGCCGTCGAGCCCGAACACGTGCCCGGCCCGCCTGAGCATGAGATAGCTCAGCACACCCGCGTAGACGAGATGGAAGTCGAGCAGGTAATTGAGCTTCGTCTCGATGTAGGGGAAATCCATGTGGGCCATCCAGTAGACGACCATCAGCAGAATGCCGAAGCCCGCGCCGAGGCGCGTCATGAGGCCGAAGATCAGCGAAAGCCCGATCAACAGATGTCCGTACTCCACAAGGAAGGTCGTGTAGGGCGCAACGGAAGGTGCCGCGAACACCGCGAGGACGTCGTGGAAGGTCTTGGTGTTGCCGAGAAAGCCGACCACGCTCCATTTCGGGTCTGCGAGCTGGTGAATGGCGGCGTACAGGAACGTCCATCCCATCGCCAGACGGAAATAGACAATCAGGGCGCGTTCGAATTTCGATCCGGTCATGGGGGGCGTCCTCCGATTCGGTGTCAATCCAATCCGGTCAATCCGACGGGGCGAGCAGACAACCTTCGCTTGGAATCGGCATTGAGTTAGGTCAATGGTGCGCGGCGGGCTTCGGGCCGCATGGCAGGAGGGTGCGTATGAGCGAACCACAGAAGATCGCGATCGTGACGGGAGCGGGCACCGGCGTGGGCCGGGCCGTGGCGCTGGCTTTGATGAAGGCCGGCTACGCCGTCGTGCTCGCCGGACGCCGCAAGGAGATGCTCGAGGAAGTCGCCCGGGAGGGCGCCGCCGCCGGCGGCCGGAGCCTGTGCGTGCCGACCGACGTGACCGACCCGGATTCGATCCGCGCCCTCTTCGCCGAGACCAAGAAGACGTTCGGCCGCCTCGACCTCCTGTTCAACAATGCCGGCATCGGAGCGCCGGCGGTGCCGCTCGAGGAATTGAGTCTGGAGACGTGGAAGGCGGTGGTCGACACCAACCTGACGGGGCCGTTCATCTGCACGCAGGAGGCCTTCAAGATCATGAAGGACCAGACCCCGCGTGGCGGGCGCATCATCAACAACGGCTCGATCTCGGCGCACGCGCCGCGCCCGCGCAGCGTGTCCTACACGGCGACCAAGCACGCGATCACCGGGCTTACCAAATCGACGGCGCTCGACGGCCGCGCCTACGACATCGCCTGCGGGCAGATCGACATCGGCAATGCGGCGACACCGCTCACCGAACGCATGGTCGCAGGCGTGCTGCAGCCGGACGGCCGCATCATGCCGGAGCCGCGCATGGATCCCGACCACGTCGGCCAGGCGGTCGTCTACATGGCGAGCCTGCCGATCGAGGCGAACGTGCTGTTCATGACCGTGATGGCCACCAAGATGCCGTTCGTCGGCCGCGGGTGACGCCGAGCGCGGGCGTGGATGGGACCGGCATGGCGCGTTGGCCACAGGCGCAATGCGCCGTTCCATCACATCTACGCAGATTGCAAAACTCATCTGCACGCGCCGCGCCGCGTCCGGGGAACGCGATCAGTGATCCCCCCGCATGCGAACATCTCGCCTTCGATCAATCCACCTTCGTCACGCTCACGCGCGTTCCGGAGCGGATCCTGGCGAGCGCCTTCACGTCGCCGCACGCCCGGGCGAAAACATTGCAGGGACTGGCGAGCCGGATTTCCTCGGCTTCGCTGATGGGCGTGCGGCCGAAGCCGATGGCGATTGCCGGCCCTTCCGGCCAGTAGGCAATCTCGCCCGGCGTGACCACGGCGCGCGCGTCCTTTTCCCGCGCGGCCTTCACCGGGATCTCGAAATACACCTCCTCGCCCCAGGTGAGCGCTCGCGCACTGAGCGGCAGGGCGGCCGCAACCGCACGGGCGGTCGGCGTCTCCATGAGCTCGGCGTCGAGCGTCAAGGCGCCGAAATCGAAGCGAATGCGCATGGGGAGGCTCCGGATCACCCCGAACCTGCCATGGCGGGGAGGATCGCGCCAGTCGCCCGGCCGGGGCGAGGACGGACGCCGGCGCTCCCTCGGGCCCGCAGCGTCGTCAGTGCAGGCGAAATTCGCCGTCGATGGCGCGGAATTCAGCCGGACGGATCAGCCGCGAATGGGCCACGCGGACGGAATGGAGCGAGCCTTCGAGCTGCCGCCGCCAGAAATCGAGGAAGCGCTGCAGCGCCGGGAAGTTCGGATGGAGGTCGTAGGCCTGCCAAACGTAGGTTTGCAGCAGCCAGGGATGGTCGGGCCGCCGGTAGAGAATATGCGCCGTCGTCAGTCCGTAACCTTCGAGCTGGCGCCGGAAGTCTTCGCAAGCCATCATGTCCTCCGTCCTGTCGGACAACGACTCTGACCTATCGAATCTGACGGCCCACGTGTCCGTATTGCAAGCGGTGAAAATGAATTAATCCCTGTTTTTTCAGTGCCTTGGCAGCAAGTCAGCCAGACTGCTGACAGCGTTACCATTGACGCAGACGGGCCCGGCGACGCGCATCGCCGGACCCGCCTGACCCAATTAACCAACGTTTTCAAAGTCGTTTGGTGCCCCCTGCGGGGTCCTGGCACTCACCTCGGCCGAGTGCTAATTTTTTTCGGTTCCCCTCTTGCGGGTCAAAAACCCGCGGCCTATGTCGCGCGCGAGCGGCCCGGCAGTGACACCCGCCGGTCGCCGCGAATTCTGAAAAACTGCTATCGGACAGTACCTTAGGAGGACATCCATGAAGTTCCGTCCGCTTCACGACCGCGTCGTGGTCAAACGGATCGAAGCCGAGGAGAAGACGGCCGGCGGCATCATCATTCCCGACACCGCCAAGGAGAAGCCTCAGCAGGGCGAAGTCATCGCAGTCGGTCCCGGCGGCCGCGACGAGACCGGCAAGCTCATCCCGCTCGACGTCAAGGAGGGCGACCGGGTGCTGTTCGGCAAATGGTCCGGCACCGAGGTGAAGATCGACGGTACCGAGTACCTCATCATGAAGGAGAGCGACATCATGGGGGTGCTGCTCGAAACCGAGGCCCGCAAGAAAGCCGCCTGATCCCCGTCAACGTCAATCCAGCGTCGTTCCGAATGCCTGAAGGAGTCTGGGCCCCGTGTGATCAAGGGACCTGCCTCGCCGGGTAAGGGGGAACGCGATCAATTCTTTCAGGAGCAACAGATGGCAGCCAAAGACGTCAAATTCTCCGTGGACGCGCGCGACCGGATGCTGCGCGGCGTCGACATTCTCGCCAACGCGGTGAAGGTCACCCTCGGTCCCAAGGGCCGTAACGTCGTGCTCGACAAGTCGTTCGGCGCCCCGCGCATCACCAAGGATGGCGTGACGGTCGCCAAGGAGATCGAGCTCGAGGACAAGTTCGAGAACATGGGCGCCCAGATGGTGCGCGAGGTCGCCTCCAAGACCTCCGACATCGCCGGCGACGGCACCACGACCGCCACGGTTCTCGCCCAGGCGATCGTGAAGGAAGGCGCCAAGGCGGTGGCCGCCGGCATGAACCCGATGGACCTCAAGCGCGGCATCGATCTCGCCGTCGAGGCCGTGGTGGAGGACCTCAAGAAGAACTCCAAGAAGGTCACCTCCAATGACGAGATCGCCCAGGTCGGCACCATCTCGGCGAACGGCGACCAGGAAATCGGCCGCTTCCTCGCCGAGGCCATGAAGAAGGTCGGCAACGAGGGCGTCATCACGGTCGAAGAGGCGAAGTCGCTCGAGACCGAGCTCGACGTGGTCGAGGGCATGCAGTTCGACCGCGGCTACATCTCGCCCTACTTCGTCACCAACGCCGACAAGATGCGGGTCGAGATGGACGACCCGTACGTCCTGATCAATGAGAAGAAGCTCTCGGCGCTCAACGAGCTGCTTCCGCTGCTCGAGGCGGTGGTGCAGACCGGCAAGCCGCTGCTGATCGTGGCCGAGGACGTGGAAGGCGAGGCGCTGGCCACCTTGGTGGTCAACAAGCTGCGCGGCGGCCTCAAGGTGGCCGCGGTGAAGGCGCCGGGCTTCGGCGATCGCCGCAAGGCCATGTTGCAGGACATCGCCATCCTCACCGGCGGCCAGGCGATCAGCGAAGACCTCGGCATCAAGCTCGAGAACGTGACGATCAACATGCTCGGCCGCGCCAAGAAGGTGATGATCGACAAGGAAAACACCACGATCGTCAACGGCGCCGGCAAGAAGGCCGACATCGAGGCGCGCGTGGCGCAGATCAAGGCGCAGATCGAGGAGACCACCTCGGACTACGACCGTGAGAAGCTGCAGGAGCGTCTGGCCAAGCTCGCCGGCGGC
>CAZIGW010000319.1:0-24956 GCA_964538565.1 uncultured Hyphomicrobiales bacterium
TACAGACCTGGGCGTGGCTCGCGTTCTTCGCCTCCTTCGCGGTCAAGATGCCGATGTGGCCGGTGCACACCTGGCTGCCCGACGCGCACGTCGAGGCGCCGACCGCGGGCTCGGTGATCCTCGCCGCCATCCTGCTGAAGAGGGGCGGCTACGGCTTCCTGCGCTTCTCGCTGCCCTTGTTCCCGTCTGCCTCGCACGACTTCGCCCCGCTGATCTTCACGCTCTCGGTGGTGGCGATCGTCTACACCTCGCTCGTGGCGCTCGTGCAGGAGGACATGAAGAAGCTGATCGCCTATTCGTCCGTGGCGCACATGGGCTTCGTCACCATGGGGATCTTCGCGGCGACGACCCAGGGGGTCGCCGGCGGCATCTTCCAGATGATCTCGCACGGCATCGTGTCCGGCGCGCTGTTCCTCTGCGTCGGCGTCGTCTACGACCGCATGCACACGCGCGAGATCGCCGCCTACGGCGGGCTCGTCAACCGCATGCCGCTCTATGCGTTCACGTTCCTGGTATTCACGCTGGCCAACGTCGGGCTGCCCGGCACCTCGGGCTTCATCGGCGAGTTCCTGAGCCTGATCGGCACGTTCAAGATCAATACCTGGGTGGCGACGCTCGCCACCACCGGGGTGATCCTGTCGGCCGCCTACGCGCTCTGGCTCTATCGCAAGATCGTCTTCGGGGTGCTGGAGAAGCCGAGCCTTGCCGGCATTCTCGATCTCTCGCGCCGCGAGATCCTGATCTTCGTGCCGCTCGTCGCCCTCACCATCCTGCTCGGGGTCTATCCCAAGCCGGTGCTCGACATGTCGGCGGCCTCGGTGACGGCGCTGCTCGACAACTACAACCACGCGCTCGGCGCCGCCAAGGCGGCGGCTCTCGTGAAGTGAGACGGATCCCCCGATGAACGCCGCCCTGCAGCTTCCAAGTCTTTATTTCGCCCTTCCCGAGATCGCGCTCGCCTGCGGGGCGATGGTGCTGCTGATGGTGGGCGCCTTCGGGGGAGAGCGGACGACGGAGGCCGTCAACGGGCTGGCGATCGCGCTGCTTGCGTTCGCGGCGGCGCTCGTCGCCATGATGCCGTCCGAGCGGGTCGTCGCCTTCAACGGCAGCTTCGTGATCGACGACTTCGGACGCTTCCTCAAGATCCTGACGCTCATCGGCTCGGCCGCGACCATCGTGATGTCGCTCGAGTTCCTGAGCGATCCGCACAAGCGGCGGTTCGAATTCGCGGTGCTGATCCTGCTGTCGACCACCGGCATGCTGATGCTCATCTCGGCCGGCGACCTGATCGCGCTCTACCTCGGCCTCGAGCTGATGAGCCTGTCGCTCTACGTGGTCGCCGCCTTTGACCGCGACAACGCGAAGTCGACGGAGGCGGGCCTGAAGTATTTCGTGCTCGGCGCGCTCTCCTCCGGAATGCTGCTCTACGGCGCCTCGCTGATCTACGGCTTCACCGGCTCGGTGACGTTCGCCGACATCGCCAAGTCGACGGCCGAGGGCGGAATCGGGCTCACCTTCGGCCTCGTCTTCCTGTTCGCCGGCCTCTGCTTCAAGGTCTCGGCCGAGCCGTTCCACATGTGGACGCCCGACGTCTACGAGGGCGCGCCGACCCCGGTGACGACGTTCTTCGCCGCCTCCCCGAAGGTCGCCGCCATCGCCATCTTCGTGCGTGCGGCGATCGACGCCTTCCCGGGCATCGTGGTGCAGTGGCAGCAGATCCTGGTATTCGTCGCGATCGCCTCGATGGCGCTCGGCTCGTTCGCCGCCATCGGGCAGACCAACATCAAGCGGCTGATGGCCTATTCCTCGATCGGCCACATGGGCTTCGCGCTGATCGGGCTTGCCGCCGGCACGTCGGAAGGCGTGCAGGGCGTGCTGATCTACATGGCGATCTATCTTGCCATGACGCTCGGCAGCTTCGCCTGCATCCTGGCGATGCGGCGCGGCGAGGAGCCGGTCGAGCAGATCTCGGACCTGGCGGGCCTGTTCCAGACCAAGCCCTTGATGGCGTTCTTCTTCGCCATGCTGCTGTTCTCGCTCGCCGGCATTCCGCCGCTCGCCGGCTTCTTCGCCAAGTTCTACGTCTTCCTCGCCGCCATCCACGCCGGGCTCTACGGCCTCGCGGTCATCGGCGTGCTGACCAGCGTGGTCGGCGCCTATTACTATCTCGCCATCGTGAAGGTGATGTATTTCGACGAGCCGGCGCCGGCGTTCGCGCCGATGCGCGGCGAGCTCAAGGCGGTGCTCGGGTTGACCGGATTGTTCGTGCTGCTGTTCATCGTCCATCCCGGGCCGCTCGTCGACGCCGCCGAGGCGGCCGCGAAGTCGCTGTTCTAGCCCGATGGATCTCGATCCGGTTGCCGCCGCGGCGGGTGTGGGTCTGATCGCATGTGACAGGATCGGTTCGACCAGCGCGGAGGCGCTGGCGCTGGCGCGCGCGGGCGAGCGCGGGCCGCTGTGGGTCACCGCGCAATCTCAGACGGCGGGTCGCGGACGCCGCGGGCGCGTCTGGGTGTCGGAACCCGGCAATCTCTACGCCACGCTGCTGCTCACCGATCCGTCGGCGCCGGAGCGGGCGGCCGAGCTCTCCTTCGTGGCGGCGCTCGCCGTGCACGACGCGCTGGCGGAGTGCGCGTCGGCGCTCGGGCCGGCGCTGGCGCTCAAATGGCCGAACGACGTCCTGTGCGGGCCGGCGAAGATCGCCGGCATCCTGGTCGAAGGGGAGGGGACCGGTCCGCTCGCCGTTGCCGTCGGCATCGGGGTCAATTGCGCCCACCACCCACGCGGGACCGACTACCTCGCCACCGATCTCGCCGCCGCCGGGGCGCTGGTGCGGCCCGATGACTTGTTTCGCGCGCTCTCGGCCGCCATGCTCCTGCGCTTGCGGCAATGGGACCGCGGCGACGGATTCGCGGCGACCCGCGCCGACTGGCTGAAGCGGGCGGCGGGGCGCGGCGGGGACATCAGGGTGCGGCTTGCCGAACGCGAGATGACCGGCCGCTTCGAGACGCTCGACGAGCGCGGCCGCCTGATCGTGCGCCTGCCCGACGGGACCGCCGAGGCGGTGACGGCCGGAGAGGTGTTCGCGTTCGGCGCCGAAGGGCCGAGCGTCTTGCCGGAACACTCGCCGGCGGAGCGGTAACGGATGGCAGGTCCCCGGGACGAACTGGTCTTCGCGCCCCTCGGCGGGGTCGGCGAGATCGGCATGAACCTGTCGATCTACGGCATCGGCTCCGAGCGGCGGAAGACCTGGCTGGCGATCGATTGCGGCGTCTCCTTTGCGGCCGAAGACCTCCCGGGCATCGATCTCATCATGCCCGACATCCGCTACCTCGTGGCCGAGCGGCGCAATCTCGTCGGCATCGTGCTCACGCATGCGCACGAGGATCACTTCGGGGCGCTGCTCGACCTGTGGCCGCAACTGCGCGTACCGCTCTACGCCACCCCGTTCACCGCGGCGCTGCTCGAGGCGAAACGCCAGTCGGAGCCGGGCGCGCCGGAGATCCCGGTGAACGTCGTGCCGCTCGGAGCGCGCTTCACGCTCGGACCGTTCGACATCGAGTTCATTTCGGTGGCCCATTCGATCCCGGAATCGAACGCGCTCGCGATCCGGACCGCGCACGGAACCGTGCTTCACACCGGCGACTGGAAGATCGACCCGACGCCGATCATCGGTCCGCCGACCGACGAGAAGAAGCTTCGCGCCCTGGGGGCCGCCGGTTGCCTGGCCATGGTCGGGGATTCCACCAACGCGGTCCGCGACGGGCGCTCGCCATCGGAGACGGACGTCGCGCGTTCGCTCACGGAGCTGATCGCCGGGTCGCCGCGCCGCGTCGCGGTCACCACCTTCGCGTCGAATGTCGCGCGCATCCGCGCCGTGGCCGACGCGGCGCGCGCCTGCGACCGCGAGGTGGTCGTGGTCGGGCGCGCCATGGAGCGGATCGTGCAGGTGGCGCGCGAAACCGGCTATCTCGAGGGCGTGCAGGACTTCCGCAGCGTCGACGCCTACGGCTATCTGCCGCCCGACAAGGTGGTGGCGCTGTGCACCGGCAGCCAGGGCGAGCCGCGCGCTGCGCTCGCGCGCATCGCCGAGGACGAGCACCCCGTGGTGTCCCTCACCAGGGGCGACCGGGTGATCTTCTCCTCGCGCACCATTCCGGGCAACGAGAAGCCGGTCTCCCGTATCATCAACGGGCTTGTCCGCCAGGGCATCGAGGTCATCACCGACCGCACCCATCTGGTGCACGTCTCGGGGCATCCGCGGCGGGCGGAGCTCGAGGAACTCTACGGCTGGGTGCGCCCGCAGATCGCCGTTCCGGTGCACGGGGAGGCGCTGCATCTCTCCGAACATGCCGCACTCGCCCGCAAGGTCGGGGTGGGCGAGGTGATCGTCTGCCAGAACGGCGACATGATCCGGCTCGCCCCCGGTCCGGCGGCGATCGTCGACGAGGTGCCGGTCGGGCGCTTCTACAAGGACGGGCGGCTGCTCATCGAGGCGGAGGCGCGCACCGTCGCCGACCGGCGGCGGCTCGGTTTTGTCGGCGTTGCCGCGGTGGCGCTGGCGCTCGACGAGCGCGGCGTCATGGTCAGCGACCCGGAGGTCGACCTGGTCGGCGTCCCGGAAACCAACGCGGCCGGCGACGCGCTGATGAAGATCGCCTACGATGCGGTGGTGCAGACGCTCGAGCAGCTGCCGCGGGCGCGCCTGCGGGACCCGGATTCGGTTGCCGAGGCGGTCCGGCGGGCGGTGCGCGCGGCGCTCGCCCTGCATTGGGGCAAGAAGCCGATCTGCATCGTGCAGGTCCTGACGGTATGATGACGGTCGGCCGGGCGGGAGAAGTCGATCGATGATCGGACGCCTCAATCACGTCGCGATCGCGGTGCCCGATCTCGCGGCCGCCGCGCGCCTCTACCGCGAGACCCTGGGCGGCGAGGTCTCGGCGGCGGTCGACCAGCCCGAGCATGGGGTCACGACCGTCTTCGTCTCCCTGCCGAACACCAAGATCGAGCTGCTGGCGCCCCTCGGCCCCGCCTCGCCGGTGGCGAAGTTCCTTCAGCGCAATCCGGCTGGCGGCATCCACCACATCTGCTACGAAGTAGCCGACATCGCCGCCGCCCGCGACCGCCTGCGCGCCGAAGGCGCGCGCGTGCTCGGCGACGGGGAACCCAGGATCGGCGCGCACGGCAAGCCGGTGCTGTTCCTGCACCCGAAGGACTTCTGCGGCACGCTGGTCGAGCTGGAACAGGCATGAGGTGGGGATGAGCTGGTCGACGATCGCCGCCATCTATTTCATCACCTGGTGGGTCGTGCTGTTCGCGATCCTGCCCTGGGGCGTGCGCTCGCAGGCCGAGGACGGAGAGGTGCCGCCCGGCACCGATCCGGGCGCGCCCGCGATCCCGGCGCTCAAGGCCAAGGTGGTTTGGACCACGATCGTCTCCGCGATCGTGTTCGGCGCCTTCTACTGGGTCTACGTCTCGCGCCTCGTCAGCCTCGAGGATCTCGCGACCCTGTGGGGCCTGCTGCACTGACAGAGTTCCAGGAACGCAGCCCCGGTGTCGCCGGGCTGCGCCGGACGTCGGCAACCGCGAAGCAGCGAGGGCATCGGCCCGGGCGCGGGCCCACCGCGGCCGTTGGCCGAGGATCGCGCGATGCCCACGCGGGGTGGGCGGCCATGGGCAAAAAAATGAGCAGGGCCAATGCCCTGCTCTGAATTATCGTCCCCCGTCTCCCCGGCGTCTTGTCTTCTTCGCCGAGGCGGCAGCGGATGAACGCGCCTAAGGGCTCTTCCTCCCAAGACTTGGACCGCACGCAGGCCGCCGATCCCCCGGCTCGGCGTCCATCCACGCGGACGACAATAGGAGTAACCGAACTCAGGTGCCTTGTCATCAGCCTGGTCGTGCGGTGCGAAATGATTTCTTGATACGATTGATCGCATCGCTTCGGCGCGAAGCGAGGGTGCGCCGCGGTGATTGTGGCGTCATTCCGCCCGCGTGGCCGGGCTTCCGGCGGCCGCGATTCTACGTGCAAAGCCGGCTATAATTGGCTGCAGGCCTTGTCTTTTCCTCGCCGATCCGCTTTCACTCAGGCCGCCTTGCCCCCGAATCGAGCCCGCGTGCGCCCATGCGTCTGTCCCGATTTTTCCTGCCCATCCTGCGCGAGACGCCGAAGGAAGCGGAGATCGTCTCCCACCGGCTGATGCTGCGGGCCGGCCTGATCCGCCAGGAGGCGGCCGGCATCTATACCTTCCTGCCGCTCGGGCTGCGCGTGCTGCAGAAGGTCTGCCAGATCGTGCGCGAGGAGCAGAATCGCGCCGGCGCCATCGAGCTGCTGATGCCGACCATCCAGCAGGCGGACCTCTGGCGCGAGAGCGGACGCTACGACGACTACGGCAAGGAGATGCTGCGCATCAAGGACCGGCACGAGCGCGACATGCTCTACGGCCCGACCAACGAGGAGATGATCACCGACATCTTCCGCGCCTACGTGCGCTCGTACAAGGACCTGCCGCTCAATCTCTACCACATCCAGTGGAAGTTCCGCGACGAGGTGCGCCCGCGTTTCGGCACCATGCGGTCGCGCGAGTTCCTGATGAAGGACGCCTATTCGTTCGACCTCGACTACGAAGGCGCCCGCCACGCCTACAACAAGATGTTCGTGGCCTACTTGCGCACCTTCGCCCGCATGGGGCTCAAGGCGATTCCGATGGTGGCGGACACCGGCCCGATCGGCGGAAACCTGTCGCACGAATTCATCATCCTCGCCTCGACCGGCGAAAGCGAGGTCTATTGCCACCGCGACTACCTCGATTTCCCCGTGCCGGGCCCGGACGTGCCGTTCGAGGACGTGGGTCTCATGCAGTCGCTGGTCGACAAGTGGACCTCGCTCTACGCGGCGACCTCGGAGAAGCACGACCCGGAGGACTTCGCCACACTGCCGGAGGACCTTCGCGTGTCGGCGCGCGGGATCGAGGTCGGCCACATCTTCTACTTCGGCACAAAGTATTCCGAGCCCATGAAGGCGGTCGTCGCCGGCCCGGACGGAACCGAGCGGCCGGTCCACATGGGCTCCTATGGGATCGGCCCCACCCGCCTCGTCGCCGCCCTGATCGAGGCCTTCCACGACGACGCCGGCATCAAGTGGCCCGAGCCGGTCGCGCCGTTCCACGTCGTCATTCTCAATCTCAAGCAGGGCGACGCCGCGACCGACGCGGCCTCCGAGAGCCTCTACGGGGAGCTCACCGCCAAGGGGGTCGACGTGCTCTACCACGACCTCGACGAGCGCCCGGGATCCAAGTTCGCCACCGCCGACCTGATCGGCATTCCCTGGCAGATCCTGGTGGGCCCGAAGGGTCTCGCCGCCGGCCAGGTCGAGCTCAAGCGGCGGGCCGACGGCAGCCGCGAGCTTCTGGCTCCGGCCGCGGTGGTCGAGCGGCTTGCGCGATGAATCTGTGCGTCATTTTCACCACGGCGCGTTTGGCGGTGGCGCGAAACGGCCAGAATCGGATGCAATCGGGCGGGACGGACCTGAAATGAGCGAGAAGCCCGCAACCCGGCCATTCGCTCCGTTCGAATGGATGTTGTCGCTGCGCTATCTGCGGGCGCGGCGCAAGGAAGGATTCATCTCGATCATCGCCGGCTTTTCCTTCCTCGGCATCATGCTGGGCGTGGCGACCCTCATCATCGTGATGGCGGTGATGAACGGCTTCCGCAAGGAGCTGCTCACCAAGATCCTCGGCCTCAATGGCCACCTGCTGGTGCAGCCGATCGATTCGCCGCTCACCGACTGGAGCCAGGTGGCCGACCGCATCTCCGGGGCGGAAGGTGTGCGCCTTGCCGCGCCGATCGTCGAAGGCCAGGCGCTCGCCTCCTCGCCGTTCAACGCGAGCGGCGTGCTGGTGCGCGGCATCCGCGCCCGCGACCTCGACAAGCTCGCCTCGGTCTCGCAGAACATCAAGCAGGGCACGCTCGAGGGCTTCGACAACGGGCAGGGGATCGCCATCGGGCGGCGGCTCGCCGAGCAGCTCTCGGTGCGCGCCGGCGACAGCGTGACGCTCGTCTCGCCGCGCGGCGCGGTGACCCCGATGGGCGTCACCCCGCGCATCAAGCCCTACAAGGTCGCCGCCGTGTTCGAGATCGGCATGTCGGAATACGACTCGTCGGTCGTGTTCATGCCGCTCGCCGAGGCGCAGACCTATTTCAACCGCTCCGGCGACGTGACCGCCATCGAGGTCTACGTCGACAATCCCGACGCGGTCGACCGCTACAAGAAGATCGTCGCCGACGTCGCCGGCCGGCCGATCTTCATGATCGACTGGCGCCAGCGCAACGCCACGTTCTTCAACGCGCTGCAGGTCGAGCGCAACGTGATGTTCCTGATCCTCACCCTGATCGTGCTGGTCGCCGCCCTCAACATCGTGTCGGGCCTGATCATGCTGGTGAAGGACAAGGGGGCCGACATCGCCATCCTGCGCACCATGGGGGCGACGCAGGGCGCGATCATGCGCGTCTTTCTGATCACCGGCGCCTCGATCGGCGTGGTCGGGACGCTCGTCGGCTTTATCGCCGGCACGATCGTCTGCCTCAACATCGAATCGATCCGTCAATTCCTGTCCTGGGTGACCAGCACCGAATTGTTCTCGCCCGAGCTCTATTTCCTCTCCAAGCTCCCCGCCGACATGGACGTGCGCGAGACGACCGCGGTCGTGCTGATGGCGCTTGTCCTGTCGCTGCTCGCGACCCTGTATCCCTCCTGGCGTGCCGCCCGCCTCGATCCAACCGAAGCGCTGCGGTACGAGTGACCCGCCCGATGCTCGGCAACGACAACCCGCTCCTGTTCCTGCACGGAATCGAACGGCGTTATCGTCAGGGCGGGAACACGCTGGAAATTCTCAACGGTGCGGAGCTGGCGGTCTGGGCCGGGCAGTCGGTCGCGCTGATCGCCCCGTCGGGCGCCGGCAAGTCCACGCTCCTGCACATCGCCGGCCTGCTCGAGCATCCGGACGCCGGCGAGGTCTATATCGGGGAGGCGGCGACGTCGGGCCTCTCCGACGTCGAGCGCACCCGCATCCGCCGCGCCGAGATCGGCTTCATCTACCAGTTTCATCATCTGCTGCCGGAATTTTCCGCGCTCGAGAACGTCATGCTGCCGCAGATGATCAGCGGCCTGTCGAAGAAGGAGGCGCGCGAACGGGCGAGCGAGCTTCTGAGCTATCTCGGGCTCAAGCCGCGCCTCTCGCACCGGCCTTCCGAGCTTTCCGGCGGCGAGCAGCAACGCGTCGCCATCGCCCGCGCGGTTGCCAACGCGCCGCGCGTACTGCTCGCCGACGAGCCGACCGGAAACCTCGACCCGCGCACCTCCGAGCACGTCTTCTCGGCGCTGAGCCAGTTGGTGCGCGCCACCGGCCTCGCGGCCATCATCGCCACCCACAACATGGACATCGCCGCGCGCATGGACCGCCGCGTCACGCTGCGCGACGGCCGGGTGGTCGAACTGGGGTGAGGCAAGCCGATCGAACCGAATGGTCGATCTGGCATTTCCGTACGGCAGGCAATATTTCATTTCCAGCGGCGGGGGGCGAGCCGCCTCGTGTCGTTTGCATGGAACCGGAAGCCCGCAGGCGCCTGATCGTGATCTGGTACATCGCCGCGGCGTTTGCCGGGGTGCTCGCCTTCCAGTATTTTTTCAGCAGCTACACGCAAATTGAGACAATACCTTACAGCCAGTTCGAACAGCTCCTGGGCGAGGGCAAGATCGCCAAGGTGACGGTCGGATCGAACTTCATCCAGGGGACGCTCAATTCTCCGCTGCCAGACGGCAAACGCGAGTTCTACACGGTGCGGGTCGATCCCGATCTTGCGGCCAAGCTCACGGCCCAGAAGGTCGTGGTCACGGGCTCCGCGTCGAGCGGTGCTCTCGAGGCGGTCCTCTCCTGGGTGATCCCGGTCGTCCTCTTCTATGTCGTCTGGATGCTGGTCTTCCGCCGGCTCGCCGCCCGCCAGGGCTTCGGCGGGCTGATGTCGGTCGGAAAATCGCGGGCGAAGATCTACGTCGAGACCGACACCAAGGTGACGTTCAAGGACGTCGCCGGCGCCGACGAGGCGAAATTCGAGCTCGAGGAGGTCGTGCGCTTCCTGCGCGATTCGAAGGCCTACGGCCGGCTCGGGGCCCGCGTGCCGAAGGGCATCTTGCTGGTCGGGCCGCCCGGGACCGGCAAGACGCTGCTGGCGCGCGCGGTGGCCGGCGAAGCCGGGGTGCCGTTCTTCTCGATCTCCGGATCGGAGTTCGTCGAAATGTTCGTCGGGGTCGGCGCCGCGCGCGTGCGCGATCTCTTCGAGCAGGCGCGCAAGGCCGCGCCCTGCATCATCTTCATCGACGAGCTCGACGCCCTCGGCCGCAGCCGCGCGACCGGTGCCTTCGGCGGTCTCGACGAGAAGGAGCAGACGCTCAACCAGCTTCTCGCCGAACTCGACGGCTTCGACCCCAGCATCGGCGTCATCCTGCTGGCGGCGACCAACCGCCCCGAAATCCTCGATCCGGCGCTGCTGCGTGCGGGACGCTTCGACCGGCAGGTGCTCGTCGATCGGCCGGACCGCAAGGGCCGGCTCGAGATCCTCAAGGTTCACGTTCGCAAGATCCGGCTCGCGCCCGGCGTCGACCTCGAGGCGATCGCCAGCCTGACCACCGGCTTCACCGGCGCCGACCTCGCCAACCTGGTGAACGAGGCGGCGATCGTCGCCACTCGGCGCAGCGCCAGCGCGGTCACGATCAACGACTTCACCGAGGCGATCGAGCGCGCCGTCGCCGGCATCGAGAAGAAGAGCCGCGTGCTGAGCCCGGACGAGCGCCGCCGCGTCGCCTACCACGAGATGGGGCATGCGCTCGTCGCGTCGAGCCTTCCGGGCGTCGACCCGGTGCAGAAGGTGTCGATCATCCCGCGCGGCGTGGGCGCGCTCGGCTACACGATCCAGCGCCCGACCGAAGACCGGTTCCTGCTCGCGGAGAGCGACCTGAAGAACCGCATCGCCGTGCTGATGGGCGGCCGGGCGGCGGAAGACCTGGTCTTCGGCGGCAACGTCTCGACCGGGGCCGCCGACGATCTCCAGCGCGCGACCGAAATCGCGCTCGAAATGGTCACGCGGTACGGCATGGCGGCCAAGGTCGGGCAGCGAACCTACGTGCCGCCGCAGCGCTCGTTCCTGCCCGGATTTCAGTCGCAGGGCGTTCAGGCGGCCGAGAGCACCGAGCGCGAGATCGACGTCGCCGTCCGCGACATCGTGGCGGAGGCGCTCGGTCGCGCCAGCGACATCCTGCGCACGCGCAGGGGCCACCTCGACAAGGGCGTCGAACTGCTGCTGGAGCACGAGACGCTCACCGCCGAGGATTTCCCGCCGATCCGCACCGCGGTCGCCCCGGTCGAGGGGCCGGCGATCCCGCCTCCGGCGGAATCGAGCGAGGCGCGCGCCTGATCGCGCCGTACACGGGGTCCAGGTGGTCGAGGTGGTCAGAATCCGGTGGGCAACGGTTGCCGGTCCGACTGCTGCCTCAGGCGGACGACCTGCTTGACGCCATCGACGTCGACGATTTCCAGGCTCGTCAGCGAGCCCGCGTGGGTTTCGAGATGGATGTCGCGCGGCTTGCGGATCAGATGGTCGAGGCCCTCGAGGTTCACCTCCACGAGGTCGTCCTTGCGATCGTAGGTGACGCCGTGCAGCGGCAGCCAGTCCGCCTCGACCTGATGTCCGAGCGCCAGCGACGCGACTTCGATTTCCGCCTGCGTGTCTTCGAGAGTCTTCGAAAGATCGTCGAAAAATGCGGGCCATTGCGCCTTGTCGAGCCTGCGCGTCGTCATCGCCTCCTCCTTACGGCAAAGCCACCTCGATGGAAGCAACATCGTCGACCCGCCCCGGGTTGCATCATTGATGTTTGTCAACGCCGCGGTCATGGCCGCGGGCGGCCGGGCCGAAAGAACCACTTCGCCGCCGGCACAGCCAGGGTGTGCGTCCGCCGAGTCGACGCTAGCCGCGCGGCGGCCGGCGGCGCTCGTGGAACCACGGGCGGTATTCGGACATCTTGGCGCGCTGCGCCTGCGGCGCGTGACGCCTGCAGGTCGAGGCCTCCTGGCTGCCGGGCGGCGCGCCCCACCGCAGCTCGACGCAGTCGTTGAGGTTGTAGGCCATTTCCAGTTCCGGGAGGCGGTCGAGCACGTCCTTGAGCGAGAGCGTCCAGGACGAGCCGTCGCTGCGCAGATAGGAGAACCTGCGCGCCGCGAGCTCGGCGGCGAGCGTGCGCTCGAGCTCCGCCTTCACGTCGGCGACGCTCTTGCCCGGCGGCATGGCGAAGCGCTCGGGGCGCCGCGCCACGCGGTCGGGAAAGTTGCGCACGACGTCGATCGCGATCAGCAGGCGCAGGTCGCGCGAGGGTGTGGCGAAATCCTCCCAGGCGCCGGTCGTCTCGAAGATCGCGGCGCCATCCGGCATCGGCGCGTCGCCGCGACCGGAGTTGAGATATCTGCGGCCGTTCTCGACCGACGTGACGCGCGCCTTCACCTGCTCCTCGAGCGCGGTGATCGCCTCCTTCATGGCGCGCATGGGATCGAGCGGCGCCGGCGACATCACGTCGTCCATGCGGTCGTAGAAGTCCTCGACGCCGAGGTGCGCCTGGTCGAGCGAGAAGTCTCCGTAATCCGGGTCCTTGGCGATTTCGGCGTTGGTCAGCCGGTGCAGCCCGCCGTTGCGGTCGGGCACGATCGGCCGGAAGCGCTTGAAACCCGGCCCGCCGAGCGCGGGATCCTGCGCGAACAGGAAATTGCCGCGCCAGAACCGCTTGCGCGCGACGGTGCCGTCAGGCTGCGCGTCGACCGCGAGAAGCACGCCGGCCGCGCTGTCGGTCTGCGGCACGCGCTTCACCAGCACGAGGATGTGCCCATAGGGGTCGGCATAGACGGTGCCGGGACGCAGTTCGTCCTGGGTCAGCGGAACCGGATAGTAATCGGTGTTGTTGTCGGCGTCGGCGGTCCGCCCGGTGCCCGAATGCACCGCGTCTGCGACGGTGCGGCTGACGTAATAGCCGAACGCGGCGGCGGTCCCGAGGCGCGGCTTCGGCTTGGTCGGGGCCGGCGGCTTGGCGGCCGGCACGCCGAGCATCGCCGGCAGCGGCGCACCCGCGGCGGGCGTCGCGGAGACCGGCGTGGCGGCGACATTCTGCTCCGGCGGTGCCGGCGGCGGCTCGGGATTGAGGATGTTCCACCAGGCGAAGCATTTCGGCGGTTCGCCGCCGCTGCCGCGCGTGCACTTCGAATAGCCGAACGGCAATCCCATCTTGAAGGCGAAATAGGCGCGCAGGAAGTAGGGGAGGTCGGCGCAGTCCGGCCGGTAGATCAGGCCAATCGCATCTTCGCGCAGCCCGAGATGATTGAACAGCATGTTGCGCGAGCGGTCGCGCAGCACCTCGTGCAGCGCCTTCCACGAAAGCTCCTGGTCGAGCGGCGCGTCGAACAGCTTCTCGATCCAGGCGGAATAGAGGTTCTCGGTCTCACGGTTCCAGTTGTTGCGCAGCGGCCAGAGGCCGACGGTTGCATGCGGCGGCGCGGCCGGGCGTTCGCCCACCGCGATCTCGCGCGTCGTCGCGCAGTCGGAGGTCGCGCCGTTGCGCGCGAGCTGCGCGTGCCACTTTCCCACGGCCGGGGAGGCGACCTCCGCGTACCAGAAATAAGGCGGCCCGCCGTTGCGCTCGCTCGACCGCGCGGCGACCTTGCCGTTCGGCCCGATCAGGGAAAGCTCGCCCTCGATCGGCTTTTCCGTGACGAACAGGACGCGCAGCGGCGCGCCCTTCCACGGCGAGAGCGGCGAGGGCAGGACGGCGACGCCGGACGCCTGGTCGCAACTCTTTGCCGCGCCCTGGGCGCGCGCGTCTGGAGAGAAAATTGAGCCGGCGACCAGAAATGCGGCGGTCGCAGCCGCGCAATACGGACGTGTCGACATTGAGTCCCCCGTCCCGTGACCCACTTAAAGTATTGCGGCAAGACGAAGCGGAAGCAATCGAAAAGCCGGCCGCGCGCCCTGTCTGCGGTAATATTGGACGCCCGGCGCGGTCGATGACGCAGCAAACAGGAGGGTCAAGGCCACGCCGGCGCCGGGTTGGGTGGCCGCCGCATTGGCCGGCGTGCGCGCGACAAGGCGCTCAGCACATTCCCATCATCATGATGTCGGGAGACGACAGCGCGAATGCTGGCACCGCCGTGACGCAGCCAGGGGTATCGAGATTTCTGGTCAAACCGTTCTCGGCAGGAACGTTGGAGATTGCCGTCGCGAGGGCGCTCGGAAGGCCGTCGCTATGGAGCCGTTGAGGACCGTTGCGAACGCGTGCCGCAGCCGCCTCCTCACACCGGCCGCTCGCCCTTGATGGTCACGCGCGTGCCTGTGCGCGTGTGCGGCCAGCAATCCCACATGGCGCGGTGCTGCGCGCAGCGATTGCCCCGGAAGGCGATCGCGTTCCCGGTCCAGCGGAAGCGGCACTGGGCCGCTACGACTGCCCGCCCGAGCAATTGATCACCTGCCCGGTGATGAAGCTCGCGTCGTCCGAGGCGAGGAACGCGATCGCCGCCGCCTGTTCCTCGGGCAGGCCGCGCCGTCGCAAGGCCTGCTGGCTGCGGATGTCCTCGGCCATCTCGCGGCGGTACGCGTCCGCCCCGTCGACGTCATCGGCCATCACACCCGGCTTGATTGCGAGCCGGGGTGTCACGCGGTCGGAGATCTCGGTGCCGCCCGGCGCCATCGTATTCACGCGGATCCCGTAGCGGCCGTATTCCATCGCCAGCACCTTGGTGAGGGCGAGAATGCCGCCCTTGCTGGTGGCGTAGGGGAGGCGATAGAGCCCGCGCGTCGACTGCGAGCTGACGTTCACGATCGAGCCCGCCTTCTGCTCCATCATGATCGGCAGCGCGGCGAGGCAGCACCACAGCGTCGGATGCAGCGAGCGCTCAAGCTCGAGCTTCACTTCCTCCTCGGTGTAGAGGTGGAACGGCTTGATCCAGATGGTGCCGCCGACGTTGTTGACCAGCACGTCGATGCGCTCGTAGGCAGCGCGCGCCTCGGCCATCAGGGTCTGCGCGCCCGCGAAGGTCGCAAGATCGACCACGACTGTCTTTGCTTCGACGCCGTGCCGGCGCAGCTCGTCCGCGGCATCGCCTGCGCTCTCCGCGATCCGGTCGGCGACGACGACGATGCCGCCTTCCTGTCCGAGCCGGCGCGCCGTTGCGCGGCCGATGCCCTGGCCGGCGCCGGTGACGACGCAGACCTTGCCCTTGAGCCGGCGCGCGCCGGCGGCACGAGGGTCGAGTTCATCGTTCATTTCATTTCCTCACTGGCTCGTGCCGGCGCTCCTCTCGCCGACACGTATCCCGGATTCCCTGACTCGTGTTCCGGCCCCCCCGGCCCGGGTCCCGGAATTTCCGACTCGCGTCCCGGACGCAGCGCGGCGCGAAGTGCCGCGCTGCAGATCCGGGATCCATGCGTGTCCGGCGGCCGTCTGGACGCCGGGTCGCGTCGCGCCATTGCGTGCTGCGCCGCGCCCGGGGAACGCATGAGAAGCGGCAGAACGCAGCAGAGATTGCGGGCGATGCCCGGCCTTGGCTTCCGGCGCAGGCGCTCCCATACCGCACGATCGGCCGGCTCAGATCGAGGTGTGCGGCAGGCCCTCGCGCACGATGAGGTCCTCGCGCTTTGCCTCCTCGAACGGCACGCCGATCGGCAGCACGAAGGTGGCGGAGCGCACGCGGTGCGCCTGCGGCGCGAGGCCAGGCGGCTCATTGCCCTTCTGCAACGCGAGCGCGGCGCGGCGCAGGCGCTGGCGCGCCATGATGATGGCATTGTCGGTCGTGACCAGATTTTCCTTGGTGCGGTCGACGATCGGCCCCATGCTCTCCTGCACCGAAGCGTCCTGCATGGCGATGCCTTCGACGCCGCTGTAGGTGCGCCCGACCTTCTGCGCGGCGCGGTCGATCAGATAATCGTTGTCCTTGTTGATGACCGGTCGGAACGTGCCGGGGATCAGCCGTACGTGGATGCCGCCGCCACGGCGCATGGTGTCGAGCTCCATCTCGCTGAGCGGCCGTGTCGGATGATAGGTGAACGTCCAGGTGAAGCAGTTCTCGTCGTCGATCGGCACCCAGGCGTGGGCGTTGAGCGCGTTGTCGCCGTAGGGCGGGACCATCGTGTACCAGGGCATGATCCACTGCGTGATGCGCCAGTAGTAGTGGCCCGGCTCGGCGTTGCGCCGCGCCCCGATGTAGAGCCCGCCTCGAGACTCCACGATCTCGAACTTCGGCTTGCGGTCGCCCTGGTAGTGCGCGCCCTTCGTCCCCTTGTGCAGCGGATCGGTGTGCAGTTCGCCGCTGTGCAGCCAGGAGACGTGGCTTGAATCGATGCCGCCCTCCATGGCCTGCAGATAATTGCACTCCTGCCAGCGCTTGGAGTTGTAGCAGTGCGCGGCAGGGAGCGCGGTCCATTCGAACGCCGGCTCTGGCGGCGGCCCGCCCGGACCCATGTAGGCCCAGAGAATGCCGCCGCGCTCGATCAGCGGATAGGATTTCAGCTTGATCTTCCGGCAGTAGCCGCTTTCGGCCGGCTCCGACGGCACCTCGACGCACTGGCCGGTGTGGTCGTATTTCCAGCCGTGGTAGGGACAGCGCAACCCGTTGTCCTCGTTGCGGCCGAACCACAGCGACACGCCGCGGTGGGCGCAGAATTCGTCGGTCAGCGCGTAACGCCCCTGCGTGTCGCGCCAGGCGAGCAGGCGCTCGGAGAGGAGCTTCACCCGCACCGGCGGGCAGTCGTTCTCCGGCAGTTCGGAGGCGAGCAGCGCCGGGATCCAGTAGCGCCGGAAGAGGTCGCCCATCGGGGTTCCGGGCCCTGTCCGGGTGAGAAATTCGTTCTGTTCCTGGGTCAACATCCTCGTGTCCTCACGCGATGAACTTACGCTGCCCGCTGCTTGCGCAGGGCCGTCGGCCAGGGCGCGAGCGCAAGCGCGGCGAGCGTCGCGCCGACGAGCGGGGGATAGACGCCGGGCCCGATCAGCAGCAGGCCGCCGGCGCCGATCAGCACGCGCCGCGCCGGGCCGAGCGGCGCGAAGGCGAAGCCCGAGAGGCCGCTTGCGAGCAGCGTGGCGCCGGCAATCGCCGTCCCGATCGCCCAGAGAATCTTGCCGATCGAGCCATGCAGCAGCAGGCCCTCGTCGAGCACGAAGGCGAACGGAATGATGAAGGCGGCGATTCCGAGCCGCACCGCCTCGAATCCCGTCTCCCACAACCTGCTGCCGCTGATCGCGATGCTGACGAACACGGCGATGCACAGCGGCGGAGTGAAGAAGGAGGCAAGGCCCCAGTAGATCACGAAGAGGTGCGCGGCCATTTCCGAGACGCCGAGCTGGATCAGCGCCGGCGCCGTCAGGGTCGCGAGCGTGATGTAGACCGGAATGGAGTCGAGTCCCATGCCCATGACGAAGCTCGCAAGGCCGACGAGCGCGAGCGTCACGAGCAGGTTGCCGCCGGAGAGATCGAGGATCAGCGTCGAGATCTTGACCCCGATGCCGCTCAGCTCGATCGCGCCCACCATGATGCCGACGAAGCCGGTGATCGCCGCGATCGTCACCCAGCCGCGCACGGTGCGTGCCCACGCTCCCATCAGCTTGCGCGGCAGGAGCCAGTCGGCGCGGTCGCGCGAGAGGAAGCTTGCTCCGATCACGAACGGAATGGTGAGAACGCCGGCCATGCCGGGCGGATAGGCCTCGATGATGAGGAAATAGATCAGCGCCGCGATCGGGATCAGATAGAACCAGCCTTCGCGGAACGCCGCGCCGATCCGGGGAAGCTCCGCGCGCGGCATCGGCTCGATGCCTTCGCGCCGGGCGCGCAGATGCACCGACACGAAGACGATGAGGAAATAGAGGCTCGCCGGCACGAAGGCGGCGAGGGCGATCTGCGCGTAGGGGACGCGGATCCATTCCGCCATCACGAAGGCGATGGCGCCCATGACGGGCGGCAGGATCTGGCCGCCGGTCGAGGCCACGGCCTCGACCGCGCCGGCGAAAGCCGGGCGGTAGCCGATCTGTTTCATCAGCGGAATGGTGAAGACCCCGATGGTCGCGACGTTGGCCGAGGGCGAGCCGGAGATCGAGCCGAACAGCGCGCTCGCCACGACCGCCGCCTTCGCAGGGCCGCCGTACGACCAGCCGGTGGCGGCGAGGGCAAGGCGCAGGAACCAGCGCCCGGCGCCGCTCGCCTCCATCAGGGCGCCGAACAGCACGAAGATGATGATGATGCTGGTCGCGACGTTGAGCGGCAGGCCGAAGATGCCGGACTCGCCGACGTAGGCGGCGTAGAGCAGGCGGTCGAGCGGATAGCCGCGGCCGTAGAGCACGCCCGGCAGGATGTTCTGGAAGATGGTGCCGAGCACGAGGGTGAGCACCAGGATCGGCAGGGTCACGCCGGTCGTGCGCCGCACCGCCTCGATCAGCGGCAGGCAGAGCAGGAGCGCGAGCGCCTGGCCCTTGCCGTCGAGAAATCCGTACATGCTGTAGTCGAGCACGTCCTGGTAGAACAGGACGACATAGCCGAGGCTCGCCCAGGTGCAGGCGATGAGCGCGTAGTCGAACGGCGTCGGACGGCGCGGGCCGCCGACCTCGTCCTCGCGCCGCACGCCGTGGCCGCTGCCGGACGGCGGCACCAGGCAGAAGATCGCGGTGAGCGCCATAGCGAGGCTGATCGCGCAATGAAGCTGGTCGGGAAGGAAAATTCCCGCCATGGCCGCGAGCTTGCCGACGACGATGATGTGATAGACGACGATCACCGTCGCGATCGCCGCGAAGATCGAGATGCGCCCCGCGGGGCGAGCCGTGTCCGCCATTGTGTCTTTCGTTCGGTAGAGAAACCGTCGCTGGTGCCGGGAATCCGCGTCGACTACTTCGCGACCTCGGCCTGTTCCTTTTCCATCTCCGGCGTCCAGAGGCCTTTTTCCTTGAAATAGCGGACGGCGCCCGGGTGATAGGGAATCTTCGGCTCCTCGAGCGTCTCCTTCAGGGTCCATTCCCGGGCGCTGGCGTGGAATCCGTGAAACTCGTCGATGTTGTCGAACAGCGTCTTCGTCACCTGGTAGACCGCATCCTCCGACAGGCGCGAGGACGCGACCATGTAGGAGGCGAGCGTCACGACGTTCACCGCCTTGTCCTGTCCCGGATAGGTGTTGGCCGGCAGCTTCCCGATCGACAGCGATTTCGGCAGCAGCGCCTGCATCTCCTTCATCTTGTCGTCCGGGATGTCGAGGAACTTGATCTTGCCGTCGAGCCCGAGCGACTGCAGATAGCTCGCGCCGATGCTGGCCGGGATGACGACGGCGTCGACCGTGTTGCTCTTGATCGCGTTCACCGCCTCGCCCGTGTTGGTGGTCGAGACGACGCGGACCTTGCCCGGGTCGATATGATAGACCTTGAGCAGCGCGTTGGTGATCAGCTCGGTTTCCGGGAGGGCCGGGCGTTTACCGATGATGGTCTTGCCGACGAGATCCTCCGGCTTCTCGATGCCGGAGCCGACCCGCACGATGATCTGGCGCAGGCTCGTCGAACCCTGCGCGAACAGGGCGACGCCGATCTTCTGCTTGAACGGCGGATTGCCGTGGTAGGCGTCGTAGGCCGCGTAAGCGTTGGTGATCGAGAGATCGACCTTGTCGGCGCCGAGCGCGAACATGTTGGCGGTCGATCCGCCGAGCGGCTCGGCGGTCGCCGCGATATTGGCGTGCTTCGTGAGCATCGAGCCGAGGCCGACCGCGAGGGTGTAGTAGATGCTGCCGGAGCTCGACGTGCCGATCCGCAGCGCCGTCTGGCCGGAAGCCGGCCCGCCGAGCGCGACGGCGGATATCCCGCCCGCGAGCAACACGGCGAACAGGCGTGCGACGGCGTCCGGCTTCATGGCATTCCTCCCCGAGCAGCGGCGAAGCCGTTGACGCGAAGCGACGGCCCACCCGTTTTTTTCGATTCGGCATCATTTCATAAGCGATCGCGGCGACTTTTGTAACCAATTGTCGCAGCGGGTCCGTCCGGAGATTTGCTCGCACGCGGTGCCGGGAATTCAGATGGCGCGGCCGGCAGGACAGGCAGTTCATTCGGCAGAACGCGCCAGATCGGCAACGCGCGCAACCGCCGTGCCGTCGGCGACCCGACGGTCTTCAATGGGCAGACGGAGCGCGCGTGCGGACGTGCGCGCGTTTCGGACGGGAGGTTGCGCGGTGTCTTCGAATTCTAGCGGACGCGTGGCCCGCGGACGCGTGGCCCGCGGTCGCGCGCCGGCGGCTCGATCCAGAACGGATTGCGGTCGCAATAGCCGCCGTTGCCGCTGATCGCGTCCATGCATTGCTGGTAGGTGGCGAAGTAGCAATTGGTCGCGCCGTCGTCGCTGCCGCCGTAATACGCGCACCAGGGATAGATCACGTCGGCGCGGCCGGAGGAAGGCGCCGCCAGGGCGGCCGCCGCGACAGCACCGAGAAACGCCACCGAGCCAATCAACCTCTTGCACATCGGAAATCTCCAGCAGTTCGAAACTCCGGTGCCACCTGTCCGGAACCCGCCGCAGCCGTGCCGGAGCGGACCCCGTCGCGGTTCGACGAGCGCCCACGGGGCTCGGCCGGCACGGGCCGGACGAAAAGTTCGTCTGAACGCCAGGCTCAACGTCCGCGCAAGCCGCGACGCGGCGCCACCGGCGCATAGGCCGGGTTGACGTCGCAATAGCCGCCGTTGCCGCTGAGCGCCTCCATGCACTGGACGTAGGTCGAGAAGTAGCAGTTGGTGCCGCCGAAGTCGCTGCCGCCGTAATACGCGCACCACGGATAGATGACTTCCGCTTTGCTCGCCGATGGCGCGAGGCATGCGCCGGCGAGAGCGAGAAGGAAGACGAAGGTTGAAACAAGCATCGTGCGCATGAGCGATCTCCTGCCTGGTTGCGGCCAGCGACGCGGCGCTTTCCGGTTTGGCTGGGCCGAACGTTTTTGGTTGTCGATCTGCGCGGGCCGCCTGGGCGAACCCGGTTCGCCGGGAAGGCGCAAGCGCCGCGAAGAGGCCGCATTCAGATAACCCGCCGGGGAGCGATTTATTCGGGGCCGGCGGACTTCCCGACGGCGGCGCAGCGTTAAATCTTCGGCCCGGTCCATAACTTTCGCGCTACCCGCCACGCCGCACCGGGCAGGATGCCGCCCGGCGCCTGGCTCCATGTCTTCAGTGCCGGCGGCGATACCGTTCCCGCGCCTCGCCGCGGTAGAACCGGTTGCGATCACAATACCCGCCGATGCCGCTGATCGTGGCGAGGCACTGCTGGTAGGTCGAGAAGCCGCAATTGTAGGTGCTGGTGCCGGGGCCGCCGTAGTAGGCGCACCACGGGTATTCGCGCGCTTCGCCCGGCTGTGCCGACGACACGAGCGCCAGGAGGCAGAGGCTGGCAAGGAGGACAAAGATCCGCATGGCGGGACTCCGATTGTGTATGGCGAATCCGGACGGACGCGAGGCGGATCCGCCGAGCGACCTTCCGGTGGCACTGCCCGTCCCGAACTCTTGGTGAACGCCGTCCGGCGGCGCCTGTTTCCCATCTTCGCGCAAAGGGCAAGGCCGCACGAGCCTGGAAATTGTCGCCACACCGTCTTCTGCGAAGGATTCGGGAGCGCGGTAGGAGCCGGAGCCAAGTGACGTGGCCGCGCCGAGGAAAAGGTCCGTCTTCGATTGTCTGGAGAAAGCGCCGCGCAGGCCGCGTGCAATCGCCCGAGGCGGCGTTATTGCCGGAAACGCGAATAGTCCTCCGGCCCTTGCAGGGCGAACGCGACCGCGGCCAGACCGGCCGCCACCGTGAGCGTGACGGCGAAAAGAGCGATCCACATGTCTGCGCCTCCCACGATCCGCCGACTTCGAAGACAGGTAACGCGCTGAGCACGGATTGGTTCCGCCGCACCCGTCGACGATGACCGGCCGGTGCGCCCCCGCGACTCGCGCAGGATTGTGCCCCACGGTGGCCGAATTGGGCCCGGTCGATCCCATTCACCTTAAATTGCTTTCAAATGCTGCCGCTGCGGAACGCCGCCGGATCCCGGCCTGCTGACGCCTTCGGTCTTCTGTGCGGCAGGCGGTTCGAGGCGGGGAGGGACGCGCGTGGCGACGGTGCTCGTCGTGGGGGATGAGGAGCAGGTGCGCGTCCTGGCCGAGGGCATCCTGCAGGAGCGCGGACACCGGCCCCTCACCGCAGCGACGGTCGAGGAAGCGATGACGCCGCTCGGGACCGTAACGGTCGATCTTCTGCTCATCGACATTGAACTGGCCGACCGGCTGCACAGCGGGCTCGAACTTGCTGAGCACGCGACGAAGGTGCAGCCGCGGATCCGGGCGCTCTACACGAGCGCCGCGGCGCTCACCGACGGGATGCGCGCCCTGTTCGGCGACGTTCGCACTTCTGGCAAGCCCTACGCACCCGACGATCTCGACAACGCGATCGGCGGCCTGTTCACGCGACTGATCGACCGCCGCGGCAGGGTTCGAATGCGGGTGCGCGGCGAGATGCCGGCGCCCGCCTGCTGACGCGAGTCAGCGCGGCGCCGAATTGGCCTTCTGCTGCTCTTTCTGATTTTCACTCGCGACGCACTTCTGGAACACGTCGCGCTGGCCCTTGACGTTCGTCGTTCCGGTGCCGGGCGGATAATAAGGATACTTCTCCAACGCCATCGCGCGGCAGCGCTTGGCAACCTCCGCGCTCACCGCCGAAGCCGGTTGCACGGACGCGGCGGCCGCCAGTCCCAACACAAGGAGAACGCCTGCGATTTTGACCAGGCGAGTCATGGCAAGCCTCATTCCTCGAGAACCCGACTCGGGGTCTGATCGATCCATGCGATCAAAATAATACATTCCAGGTTTTCGTGCAGGCGTCGGTTCGCGTCCGAGGTCGTGTTTTGCGCCATTCCGTTGCGTCATGATCATGCCCCAGAAAGAAGTGCCCCGCACGTGGGCGGGGCAAGTCTGGGAGGAAACGTGTCTAGAGACGCGAGAATGCTAGCCGAGTCGCCCGATCAGGTAAGCGTGGCGGCCGCAGGTAGCAGGGGACCTATGACAGTCCGAGCGCGGGCGTGACCGGAAAGACACAGTGGCATGTTGGGCCACGGACGGCCGGACGCCATGCTTGCGCCATCAAGCCGGGGACGCGACGCGCGCCGGACTGATCCGATCCCCGACCGTCGTTGCAGCGTTCTCGTTACAGCGTTCTGTTCCGGGCGAACGGGAGAATGCCGGCGCTGCCGGTTCTGCGGTGCGGGCACGGCGCAAAAAAAGCCCCGCACGGTGCGGGGCCAGTTCAAGAGGGAGGAAGCATATGTCCACAGACGAGAAACATTCTAGCTGAGTCGCGGTCGCGCGTAAGCCGCTTTAAAATACCGTCCGTCTCGGGGGACGCCGGCTGTGCCTCGCGGCGATCGACGGGCCGGCCGTCCGCTCACTGTCTGCGCGCCAGCGGCGCCATTCGGCGGCGGTTGCGAGCGGGAAGGCCGTAGAGCAATGCCGATCGGAGGTGGTGCCTCCGTTGAGCGTTTCCGAGCGAAGCAAGCATCGGTTCGCGCGAAGAAACGCGTCCAGGCGAGAACCCGGAGCCGGCCTTGATCCAAAGCCGCGGCTAGCGGCGCTCGACGGCGTTGCGGATCACGATGTTCGAAAGCTGGATGACGAGTTCGCGCAGCTGCCGGTTCTCTTCGCGCAGGCTGGCAATCTCGGCCTCCAAGGGAGCCGGCGCCGTCTCCGGCCGGTCGCGGTGTCCCGAAGGTTGCGCAAGTGCCATCGCCTCACTCCCACTGCCGCCCGAAATGGCTCCTGCGTGTCACGATGGCTCCGGCCGGTGGCAGACCTGAGGCATAAGATGGGCGAATTCGCGCCTTCGGCCGCCGGCGGGTGCCTTTCAGCGGATTTGGCCGCTTTGCCGCTCACGCCCGGGCGGGCGTCCGACGACCGCGGTAGCGGACCGCTCCGGTCGGCGCGGCGGACCGGAGAAACACGTCGGGTCGACCGCGGGTGGGCCTCGGGGCCGCAGCGCCCGCGAGCCGGCCCTCAGGCCTGGAACAGCGATGACCGCCCGGGCCGCGGCAGGCAGTAGGAGATGAAGTTGCGCGTGCGCTGCCATGCCGACGAGGCGGCAAAGTCGTAGTCGGCCGCGTCGTCGTGGCGAAAGCGTGCCCAGGCCTGGGCATCGTAGCGTGTGCCCTTGACGAACCGCATGTGCAGATGCAGCCGCTTGCGATTGTTGTAGCCGCGGTGCGGCAGGTACGACTTCATGAAGAAGATCGAGCCGGCGGGCGCAGACATGACCCGCTCGTCGGGGACCGCCGCGCAGGAGTGCGTGCGTTGCAGCTCGTCACCCTTCGCGGAGTTCCATTCGCTCGTCTCCGGAATGACGCGGAAGCCTTCCTCGTCGCGGAAATAGAGCACCGCCACGACCGAGCTGTCCGCCTCGTCCACCTTGGCGTCGCGATGCCAGAAGCCCTGGTACTTGAAGCGGTCGTTCATGTGCAGCCGCGCGACTTCGAGATCGGCGCCGGGCCAGCCGGTCAGCCCCGCGAGCAGCTTGTCGATGCCGCACGTGCGCACGATGTCGGCGAGCAGCGGCGCCGCGACAAACGGGTTTTCGATACCGGCGACGTTGATCCCGCCGAGAAGGCGAGGGAAGTCGTCATAGACGCGGATCTTGGCAACGCGGCCGCGCTTCGCCTCATCCCACAGGTCGTCGAGGTAGTCCCGCACGAGCGACAGCGATCGCGACGGCACGACGTTCTCGACCAGCGCATAGCCGAGGCTGTCGAACTCGGACTTCTGCCGGGCGGTAAGAAGGGGCTGCTGGACGTTGAGCATGGAACCAATCGCGGAAGTCGAAATGGGGAGCGGGCCTCGCCGGTGCCTT
>CAZIGW010000320.1:0-31166 GCA_964538565.1 uncultured Hyphomicrobiales bacterium
GGGCCGGACCCCGGCAGGCGCCGGGGCTGCTCATCAAGAGGCCCCACGACGCGGCGCGCCCCCCGGGCCCCCGCGACATTCTTGACGAGAAGCCGCTGTCGGTCGCGACCGGCCGCTCGCTCGACGAGATCGCGGAGGGGAAACGTCCCCACCGCGCGGGCCGGGCGACGAAGGCGGTCTTTGCCTCGACCAACGGCGGCGGAAGCGCCGAACCCCGCCGAAATCACGCCGGCCGTTCTGCCAGGGGAAAGCGTTCTGCCAGGGGAAAAAAGGACGCCTTGCCCAGTTTCGTCCCTCCGTGCCTCGCGGTTCTCAAGGAGACGGCTCCGGACGACGCCGGTTTCGTTCACGAGATCAAGTTCGACGGCTATCGCATGGAAGGACGCCTCGATCGCGGACGCGTCCAGCTCAAGACCCGGCGCGCGCTCGACTGGACGAAGAAATTTGCTCCGATCGCCCAGGTGCTGGCGCGCCTGCCGGCCGAACGGGCGCTCATCGACGGCGAGATCGTCTCGATCTCGGCGAACGGCGCGGCAAGCTTCTCCCAGCTGCAACAGGACCTGAAAACCGGCCGCCTCGATCGGCTGGCCTACTACGTCTTCGATCTTCTTCACCTCGACGGGCGGGATTTGACCGGGCTGCCGCTCCTCGAGCGCAAGCAATTGCTCCAGAAGCTCGTCTCCAGGCTGCCGCCGGACAGCCCGATCAAGTTCAGCGAGCACTTCACCGAGAAGGGCGCGGCGATGCTCAAACACGCCTGCCGCATGGGCCTCGAGGGCATCGTGTCCAAACGCGCCGATGCCCCCTATCATTCCGGCCGCGGCGGCGACTGGATCAAGACCAAGTGCTCCGACCGGCAGGAATTCGTGATCGCCGGCTATGTGCTCTCGACCGTCGATCCGCACGCGATCGGCGCGCTCGTTCTCGGCTACTACGACAAGGATCGGCTGCACTACGCAGGACGCACCGGAACGGGGTTCTCGCGTCAGACCGCACGCGAGCTCTGGAAACGGCTCACGCCGCTGCGCACCAGGCGGCCTGCGTTCCCGAAGGTCCCGGAGGAGGAGCGTTCACGCGATGCCCAGTGGGTCGAGCCGAGGCTTGTCGCCGAGGTGAGTTTCCGCGGCTGGACCCACGGCGAGCGCGTGCGCCAGGCGGCCTTCCAGGGACTGCGGGAGGACAAGCCGCCGAGGGAAGTCGTGCGCGAACGCGCGGCGGCCCAGGCGAAGACCGGCCGTCCCTCACGCAGCAACCGCGGAGCCCTGGACGTGATCGAAGGCGTTCAACTCACACACCCGGACCGGGTCTACTGGCAGGACGCCGGCATCACCAAGCGCGACCTCGCCGCCTACTACGCGCAGATCTGGGACTGGATGGGCCCACACGTGGTGCGCCGACCGATCAGCATCGTGCGCTGTCCCGAAGGTTCGACCAACGAGTGCTTCTTTCAGCGGCACGTCTCGGCCGGCATCGATGCCGACCATCTCCACCCGGTTCCCGGCAAGGACGGCAAGCCGCTGCTGGCGATTGACACCCTCGAAGGGCTGATTTCGCTGGTGCAGGCCGGAGCGCTCGAAGTGCACGTCTGGGGCACGACCGTCGACCGGCTCGACGCCTGCGACCGCCTGGTGTTCGATCTCGATCCGGGGCCGGGGGTGGAATGGGATGAGATTGTCACCGCCGCGCGCGAGGTGCGCGAACGATTGAAGGCGCTGGGCCTCGAGGCATTCCTGAAGACCTCGGGCGGCAAGGGTCTGCACGTCGTCGTGCCGATCGTATCGACGCCGTGGAGCATCGCCAAGCCGTTCGCCCGCGATCTGGCCTCCGCGATGGCAGGCGACAGCCCATCCCGCTACGTCGCCACGCTGTCCAAGAAAAAACGCGATGGCCGGATCTTTATCGACTATCTTCGCAACGACCGTACCGCTTCCTCGATCGCCGCCTATTCGACCCGCGCGCGCCCAGGAGCAACCGTCTCGACTCCCATCACGTGGACCGAACTCGGCCGCCTCGACCGCCCGAACAGCCACACGATCCTGACCCTCCCGGCGCGCCTCGCACGGCTGCGCCGGGATCCATGGGCGGGAATCGGCGAGATACGCCAGCGCCTGCCGGCCTCCGGGGTCGACGTCCCGCAAAAGCGCGGGCGCGCCGCCGCGGCAGGCACTCTCAGGCAGCCCGCATCGCGGCTTCGTTGACCGACGACTTGGCGATCTGGGTGAGAAGTTCGTCTGCTTCCTTTTCCTCCTCGAGCGTCTGGTGCAACAGATCGGCGAGCTTCTGGTTGCCGAGCTGCTTGGCCCAGGCGCACAGCGTGCCGTAGCGCGCGATCTCGTAGTGCTCGGCGGCCTGCGCGGCGCCGATCAGGCCCGCATCCTTGATCTCGCCGTTCTCGGACTCGTCGATCACCTCTTCGCCCTCGGCGATGATGCCGAGGATGGCGTCGCACTTCTTCCCCTTCGGCTTCTTGTGGATGAGCTCGAACGCGTGTTCGAGGCGCTTGAGGTGGGTCTGGGTCTGCTCGCGGTGATCGCTGAAGGCCTTTTCGAGCTCGGAATCGTCGCTTTCCTTGGCCATCTTGGACAGCGCTTTGACCAGTTGCTTCTCGGCGTAATACACGTCCTGCAGCAGGTTGTAGAACATGTCATCCATCGACTTGGTCTTCATTGTTTGCTCCCGGGGTTTGGGTCGCGAAGCGGGCGCACCGGCGGGCGCCGCGCGGGACCGCAAGCTGCAAAGGCAACGTCCTCGATCGGGCGCGGTTCCAGAGTCTTCGGGAGCGGCAATGCCCGGAGAGCGGCGATGAGCGGCGCGGTCCTGCGGGTCGGAGGCTATCAGCCCGACACGTCCGTCCATACCCGCGCGATGCGGCACCTGACACAGGCGCTCGCCGGACGTCCGGGCCGGGGCTGGAGCATCGAGTGGCACGGCGATGTCACGGCGGAGGGCCGGCGGGCCGCCGATCTGCTCGCCATGGTGGAAGAGGGGACGCTCGATCTCTGCTATTTCGCCTCGAGCTATCTGGCCGACCGCGTCCCTTCCCTCGGTGTGTTCGACCTGCCCTTCGTGATCTCCGACCGTTCGGAACTCCAGGGCCGGCTCGACGGGCCGCTTGGCGCCCGGCTTGCGTCGGACGTCGCCTCGGCCAGCGGCTATCACGTCCTGGGATTCTGGGACAACGGCTTCCGGCACGTCTCGAACCGGCTGCGGCCGATCCGTTCGGTCGAGGACTGCCGCGGCCTGCGCCTGCGCATCCTCGACAATGAGCTGCACCGAAGGATCTTCGCGTCGTTCGGTTTCGAACCGGTCGTCGTCGACGTGAAGCACCTTGTCGCGGCGATCGCCTCACACGAGGTCGATGCGCAGGAAAATCCGCTGACGAATTTCGTCAATTTTGGCTTGCATCGCCTGCATCCTCACCTCGGCCTGACCTCGCACCTCGCCGGTATCGCGCTGCTGCTCGCCAACCGCAGCTGGTTCGACCGCCTGCCGGCCGACGCCCGGACGGCCCTCGAGGCCGCCACCCGGCAGGCAACCGCGAAGCAACGCGCGCTCGCCGCCGCCGAGGACGAGCGCTGTCTCGCCCTGGTGCGCCGGGCCGGCGTCTCGGTGGTTCCGCCCGCGGAGATCGACCGCGCCGGGTTTCGCCAGGCGGCCTCGGCCGTGGTGCGCGAACACATGGGCCGCATCGGCGAGGACGTGTGCGCGGAATTCGGCCTCGTCTGAACACCGGACGCGCCGCGCGTCAGTCGCGGTGAAACTGGACGACGACGCGCTCGGCCAGAATCGGCGTGCAGTACTTGGCGAAGAACGCCTGATGCTCGGGCGACTCGGCATATTGCCGGTAGGCCTGCGGACTGTCGAAATCCATCGTCAGGCCGATGTCGTAGTTGGCGGCGAATCCGTGCTTCCTGACGTGGCTCTCGCCGCCCGTCCCCTCGTTGCGGCCGATCGTCCAGGCACGCACCACCGGCAGGCTCTCCATCAATTTCGGAAACGCGGTGAAATAGGCGGCGATGTCCTCTTGCCTGGCGTCGGGCTTCAATTTCAGAATCGCCATGTGGCGAAAGGTGCTCATGCTCGTGGTTCCTCTGCGCGGGCCTGCGGCGGGAGGAGACCGTAGACTCGCTCCGCCGTGCCGCCAAGGACCGCCGAACGCTCGACCGGCGACAGATCGGAGATCAGCGCCTCGATCCCGCGCCACGCCTCCTGATAGCGCGCGGCCAACAGGATGACCGGCCAATTGCTCGCGGCCATCACGCGGTCGGCGCTGAAGCAGGTGAGCACGTGCCGGACATAGCGTTGCATCGCCTCGGTCGACCACGTCCAGCGCATCACGACGTCGAGCCCGGCCGAGAGCTTGATGGCAATGTTGTCGTGCGCGGCGGCGCGCGCGATCAGGGACGCCCACGGCTCCCATCCGGCTTCCGGAACGGGCGGGCGGCCAAGGTGGTCGATCACGATCCTGAGCTGCGGAAGACGCTCGGCGACCTGCATGAGCGCGTCGTACTGCCCGCCCGTCACCGCCACGATCTCGAAGGCGAGCCCGGCGTCGGCGAGATGCGCCAGCGACTTGAGAACGGCGGGCTCGAGCATCCAGCGTCCGTCGGGCTCGAAGATGGTCAGATGCCGGACGCCGACGAGCGGACCACGGGCGCGCAGTTGCGGTACGCGACGCGCGACGGCGCCCGGTTCATCGAGCGGGATCCAGCCGACCACGCCGCGCACGAAGGACAGGGCCCCGGCGAGGTCGAGGTATTCCAGCGTCTCATCCTCGTCGTTGAGCGACTGGATCAGAACCGTGCCGTCGACACCGGCGGCTTCGAGTTCGCGGGCGAGCTGATCCGGCGTGAAGTCACGGGCGAGACGGTCACCCACCGGCTCGGGCCAGTGGTGCGCCCGTCTTGCCGTCCACCAGAAATGATGATGCGCGTCGATCACCGCCATGCATGTCGTCTTTCTGACCGGAGCAGGATCCTGTCCGATGGCCCCGCAGGCATGCAGGGTTCTGAACTCACTGCATGTGCGAAAGCCACACGGTCTCGGCGGCCTCGGTATTGGGTACGCCGATATAGCAGAACACGAGCGAGGCTTCCTCGGTCTGCGATGCGTTCGAGATCACGTGGATGGCGCCGCTCGGGATGTAGACGAAGTCTCCGCCCTCCAGCACGACTTCCTTGCGGTCGCTGCCGTCGCTCCTGGCGTACCAGAGCTTGATCTTGCCGTAGAGGATGTACCAGCAGACGTCGTTCTTGGCGTGATAGTGCGTCGGATTGGGCCCGGCACCCGGCGCCAGGATGGTGCGGCCCATCGTGGCGTTCGGCGCGTCGACCGTCTTGTCGCTGATGCCGAACCCGATCCGGAGCGGCGGCTCGTAGGTCACGTCGGTGCCGATCTGGCGCTGGCGCACCACCGAGACCACCTGCTTGTCGAACGGAACCATGTCTGTCTTCCTCCTCCGATCACTTCTTCTGGCGAGAGCAGCGCACCATCAGCGGATCGGCTCGATGCGCGCCACCCACGGGATGCTGGCAAGCCGGGCCAGGTTCTGTGGACTGACCATGCGCAGGCGGATGCGATTCAGGGCGCCGTCGCGGCCGGCGAAGACGCCGTATTCCGCGATGCGTTCGTTGTGGAAGCGCTCGGGCATGAAATCGAGAACGACCACGATGTTGCTCGGCCTGGTCGCGCCGCGTAGCGACGGATCGAGCCGCGTGCCTGCCGTGGCGATGCCGAACAATTCCTGCCCGTAGATGACGAAAACGATGAGGACGATTCCGAGAAGGAGCTTTCGTCCCTCTGTTCCGAGTCGAAAGCGTCTGCGGGTCGTGGCGGTGCGCGCCGCCGGCTGCTCGTCGAGGCTCATTGCGCATCCGCCTTCTCGGCGTCGGCGACGAGGCCCCAGCGCTGCACGGTGCGGCGCTCGATCGGAGCCAGCAGCCAACGATCCATCGCGATCGCGATCGCGCCGATCATCAGGCAGCCGGCGATGATGATGTCGGAGCGGTGATATTCCGCCGCGTTGAAGATCATCTGTCCGAGTCCCGTGGGAGCGCCGACGAGTTCCGCCGCGATCAGCGCCCGCCAGCCGAAGCCGAGTCCGGAGCGGATGCCGGTGAGGATGTACGGCAGCGCGCCGGGCAGCACGACGGTGCGGATCGTCTCCAGGCGGCCGGCGCCGAGCGAGCGCACGCCCTGCTCGAACACCTCGGGCACGAGCTGGACGCCGAGCACCGTGTTCTGGAACACGATGAAGAACACCGTATTCCAGATGAGGAAGACGGCGAGCGCGGTGCCGATTCCGAGCCATCCGATCATCAGCGGCAGCCAGACGATGCCCGACAGCGCATTGAAGAACACGACCAGCGGATTGAGAAATTCGGATACCGGCCGGTAGAGACCCGCGACGAATCCGCCGACGATGCCGGTTGCGATCCCCAACGAGGCGCCGAGAAACAGCCGCCACAGGCTCGCCATCAGGTGCTGACCGAGGTGCCCCGATTGCGCGAGGTCGACGATCGCCTGCCCCACCGCGGCGACCGACGGCAGCGTCATTGGCGGCGGCCGCATGATCCCCCAGTAGACGGACCAGCCGAGAAGCACGAGGGCGAACGGCGCAACCGGCAGCACGAGCCAGATCGCGCGCTCCCACCGGACGCGCGCGGAGATAGGCCGGCTGATCGTGACCATGCTCATTTGCGCAGAATTCCCCAGCGCGCGACCGTGAGGTTCTCGATCGGCTGCACGATCAAGCGGTCGACCACGATGTAGAGACATCCGATCACGATCATGCCGACGATGATGCTGTCGATCTGCCCGAAGGTGCGCGCCCCGAAGATCAGGTCGCCGAGACCGCCGCGCCGCACCAGCATCTCGGCGGCGATCAGCGCGCGCCAGCCGTACCCCATGCCGAGGCGCAGGCCGACCACGATGCTCGGCAGCGCCCCCGGCAGGTAGACGTCGGTCACGAGCCGCAACCGGCCGGCGCCGAGCGAGCGCAGGGCCAGCACGTAGTTCTCGGGGATCGCCCGCACGCCGATCATCGTGTTGAAGATGATCGGCACGATGAGCGTGTAGATCACGATGACGAGCGTCGTCTCGTGCGTGAAGCCGAACCAGATGATGGCGAGCGGCAGCCAGGCGATGCCAGACACGCCCTGCAGAAATCGCAGGAAGCCCTCGAGCGCGCGCGCCGCGTAGCGATTGACGCCGACTGCGAAACCGATCGGGACCCCCGCGGCCAGCGACAGCACCGTCGCGACCCCGATCATCAGCAGGCTGGTGCTGGCGTATTCGGCCAGGATGCCGTGCGCGACGAGCAGGGCGAACGTGCTCCAGACGCGCGCGGGAGACACGAGGACTTCGTCGGAGAGATCGCCGGCCGCCTTGATCGCCCACCAGATGGCGATCAGCACGATGAAGGGCACGACGACCTTGAGGCCGCCGAGTCGCCGCGCGATGTCGCGCAGCGGGGCCGCAAGCTTCGGGGCGTCCGGCGCGCGCGAAGACGCGGTGGCGATCGTCATGCCGGCACCCCTGCGGCTTCCTCCACGCCGGGCGAGGCACCGCGCTCGGCGCGCACCATGCGCAGCACGCGTTCGGCGATCGCCTGCATCTCGGGATCGGCCGTGAAGGATTCCCAGTCGCGTCCGCCCTCCGAGCGGCGCGGCACGACGACCTCGGCCTTGATGCGACCGGGGCGGCGGGTCATGACGAGCACACGGTCGCCGAGAAACACCGCCTCGTCGACGCTGTGCGTGATGAAGAAGATGGTCTTGCGCGTGGCGGCGCACAGGCGCGCCAGTTCCTCCTGCAGCGTGAGCCTCGTCATCGCGTCGACGGCGGCGAACGGCTCGTCCATCAGAATGACGTCCGGGTCGGCCGCCCAGGTGCGGGCGACGGCGACGCGCTGGCGCATGCCGCCCGAGAGCTCGTGGGGGTAGCGGTCCTCGAAGCCGACGAGCCCCGTCAGCTCGATCAGACGGCGCACGGTGCGCTCGCGCTCGGCGCGCGCGACGCGTGCGATCTCGAGCCCGTGCCCGATGTTGCGGCGGACCGTGCGCCACGGGAGGATGGCGAGCTCCTGGAACACGACGCCGCGGTCGCGGCCCGGTCCGCGCACCGGCTTGCCGTCGCACAGGATCGTTCCTTCGGTCGGACGAAGAAATCCGGCGATCGCCTTGAGCAGCGTGGTCTTGCCGCAGCCGCTCGGACCGACGAGCGTGACGAATTCCCCGGCGCGGATGCGCAGGTCGATCTGGTCGGTCGCCTGCACCGGCCCTCCGGCCGTCTCGAACACGTGGCGAAAGCCGGAAACGACGATCTTGTCGCCGTCGCTCGTCGGAGATGTCATGGTCCGCATCCGGCGGGCGGGCGGCGCGGCGCGCCACCCGCCCCGCGTGTCAGCTCAATTGACCCTTGCATTCGGCAAGCGTCTTGGGGAGCGGCGGCAGATCGGAGAAGAACTCCGGATGCTTCTCCATGACCCGCTCGAGCACGGTGTCGTCGTAGAAGTCCGACGCCTCGAACGGTTTGTCCTTCTTGATGAGGCCCGACCTGATCATCTCGTTTCCGGTGAGCAGCAGGCCGTGCACGTTGCAGACGGAGATGCGCGGATCCCACTGCAGATACTTCATCCCCTCGGTGGCGTCGGCCACGTTGAGCCCGTCGAGATAGCGCGTGTCGATCTCGGCAGCCGCCTTCGGATTCTTGCGGATGAACTGCGCGGCCTGGGCGATGCCGGTCGAGAACTTCTCCAGGATCTCCGGGTTCTGCTTGATCCAGTCCTCCTGGGCGACGACGCCGATCAGGTCGGTGACGAGGCCCGCCTCGCCGCGGCTGACCACGACCGCATTGGCCCCAAGCTCGCGCACCGCCTGTGCGGTGTAAGGCTCCCACGGCGCGATGGCGTCGACTTGTCCCTGCACGATCGTGATCGGCATGTTCTCGACCGGCACGCTGACGAGCTGCGACTTGCTGATGTCGAGCCCGTGCTTGCGGAACCATTCGCGCATGTAGACTTCGTTCGTGCTGCCGGTCAGGTGCGCGATCTTCTTGCCTTCCATCGACTTCGGGTTGTTGGCGCCGATGCCGCGGTCCTTGCGGCCGATGAGCGCGCGACCGCCGGCCTTCGCCACGTATTCGGCGGCGTTGTAGTAGGGAATGACGCCCTTGAGCATGTTCCCGCCAGCGCGCGCGGAGGCGACTGTTGTGCTGAGCGCCGCGTGGCCCAGTTGCGCCTCTCCGGCCTTGAGCGCCTGCGTGACCTGGCGGCCGCTGCTCGTGAGCTTCAGCTTGACGTCGAGCCCCTGCTGCGTCCAGAAGCCGTTCTCGACGGCGACGAACGCGGGCGTGCTGAAGAGATTGTTGACGACGATGAACGTCGCTTCGCGCATCTGCTGCGCGCCGGCCGGGCCGGCGAAAAACGCGAGACCGCAGAACGCGCCAAGAATTCGTGCGGCGGCGTCCCGTACAAGTCGAGTTCTCGATTCCATCGGGTTCCTCCTCCCTGTGTGACGCAGACGTGTCGGCACACGCCGGGCGTGTGGTGCCGTCTTTCTTTTGCGTGATCAAAGGCGGCTCCGGCGGCCGGGTCAAGCCGCGGATGCGGGCGCAGGCGCCGCATCGACGTCCGCCGTCACATTCACCGGTGCGGCCGACGAGGCCCTGGGCGGCCCCTCCGCCTATGCGGACGGTGCGGAGACAAGCCCCGACGCGAAGGCCGCGCGCTGGCGCAGCGCGCCCAACAGCAGCGACAGGTCGTTGCCGACCAGCATCAGACGGATCCCCATCGCGGCATAAAGGCGCAGCGCCTCCTCCTGATAGGCGCCGCCGAGCGCCGGGATCTTGCCGTGCCGCCGGCAGGCGTCGATCGTGCGCCGGACGGCGTCCTGGACCTTTGGGTGCTCGACCTCGCCGGGGACGCCGAGCGAGACCGAGAGGTCCGTCGTCCCTACCTGCAGGGCGTCGAGCCCGGGCACGGCCGCGATCGCCTCGATGCGTTCGATCGCCTCCCGGGTCTCGATGATGCCGACCAGACAGGTGATGGCGTCGGCGGACCTCATGGTCTCGGGCGCCGGAAGCGCACCATAGCCGAGCTGCGGCAGAAGACCGGAGAGCGAGCGCGCGCCGGCCGGTGGGAATCGCGCCGCCGCGGCGGCCCGGGCGGCGTCGTCCGGCGAGTCGACGTGCGGAACGACCACCCCGACGGCGCCCCCATCGAGCGCGCGGCCGATCCAGGCGGGCTCGTTGGCCGGCACGCGCACGAAGGGCGCAACGCCGGCGTCGAGCGCCGCCACCGAGATCTGCGCCGCCAGGTCGAGATCGGTCGCGCCATGCTCGAGGTCGACAAACAGCCAATGGAAGCCGCAGGCGGCCGCCATGCGGGCGATCTGCGGGGTGCGCGAATGAACGACCACCAGGCCGGCGGCGATCTCGTCACGCGCCAGACGGGCGCGAAGGCGGTCCTCGTACACGCTCTCCCTCCGTTGCCCGGCTTTTCCGAACCCCGTTCGGCCGCGATCACGTGCCGGGCTTGTCCTGTGTCTCCATTCCCCGCCTCCGGATCTCTTCGATCACGGCGCTGTTGTCCAGGTCACCGTCCCCGCGCTCGACCAGCGCTTCGAGCACCGCGGCATGCACCTCGAGCGATGGCAGCGGTTGGCCGGCGCGCCCGGCCTGTTCGAGCATGAGATGCACGTCCTTGAGCGTCTGGCGGACACGGCCTTCGGGCGAGAAGTCGCCATTGACCATCTTCGGGCCCTTGGTGTCCATGACCTGCGAGTAGGCCGCCGAGCCGCGCGCGACGGTGAGAAACGCCTTCGGGTCGAGCCCGAGCCGGGAGACGAACACCAGGCCCTCGGCGAGCGCCAGCCGGTTCACTCCGAGGATCAGGTTGACGGCGAGCTTCGCACGGGCTCCATCGCCGGGGCGACCGACATGGAAGCGCCGCGGAAAGATCACATCGAGCACCGGCTTCACGGCGGCGGCGACCGCGCGGTCTCCGCCGATGAGACCCACGCCCTCGCCGCGGCGCACCTGCTCGCTCGTCCCGGAGACCGGGGTCTCGAGAAAATGCGCGCCGCGCGACTCGACGCTCGCGGAAAGCATCGCGATGCGATCCGGGTCGCAGGTGCTGGTGCACAGGATGATTTTTCCCGATCCATGGCCGATCTGCGGCAGCGTCGCCTCGATTGTCTCTTCCACCTGATCGGTGCTGAAAACGGCGAGCACGATCGGCTGCGCGTCGCGCACGACCTCCTCCGGTGACACCGCCGCGCGGCCACCGAGCGAGGCGAGACGCCGGTTTCGTCGCGAATCGATGTCGAAGCCCAGAACCTGCATATCGGAGGCAAGCAGGCGCTGCGCCATCGCTTCGCCCATCAGCCCGATGCCGATCAGTCCGACCGTGCCCTCTCCAGGCATCCCGCCCCCGCCAGGCCTTGTTATTTTCATGTCACCCCGATTGGGCGGAATTGACAACATTCAATTCGCCCCGGACGGCTCCCGGGCCGCGAATCCGGCCCCTGCGTGGCCGGAACCGGCGAGAAGGCCGCGTTCCACGCCGCGGCCGCGCCCGGAACTTCCGCTGCTACCAGAAGTTTTCCCGACGTCGGCCGCACGGCCGCCCCTGCGCAAGCGCCGTGCAAAAGGCCTGCCCCGCTTCGCTCGCAGCGCCTCGCGCCTCAATCCTCGGAGAAGCCGGAATGGCCTCGCTGGACGCGAAGAAGATCGAACGGCCGCCGAAGAGCGAGCCCCTCGGCTGGACCGGAACCGAACGAAGCGAAGCCGGCGGACGCCCGACGACGGAAGCGGAAACGCGCACGCCGCACGACACGAAGCGCAGCGGACGAGGTTTCTGGGGCAAGCGGCGCGCCCTCCCGCTCGTCGTGCTGGCGACGATCGTCGTCCTCGTCATGGTTGTCGCCGGCGTGCTGTGGTGGCTGCATGCGCGCAATTTCGAATCGACCGACGATGCGTTCGTCGACACGCGGATCGTACCGATCAGTTCGCAGATCAACGCCCAGATCGTCGACGTTCCGGTGACCGACAACCAGACGGTGGAAGCCGGGACGGTTCTGGTGCGCCTAGACCGCAGCGACTTCCAGGCCCAATTCGACCAGGCAGAGGCCCAGCTCGACCAGGCCAAGGCCAACGTCTCGAATCTCGATGCCCAGCTCGACATGCAACGGGCCAAGATCGACCAGGCGAACAAGCAGGCCGCGCAGGCGCAGGCCGCCTTGACCTTCGCGCGGCAGGAGTACGAGCGCGCGCAGGAATTGTTCAAGAAGGGCGCCGGCACGCAGCAGCAGGCGCAGCAGACCGCGTCGAGCCTGCGGCAAAATCAATCCGCCTATGACGCCGCGCAGATCAACGTGACGGCCGCACAGAAGGAGACGGCGGTCCTGCGTGCACAGCGCGCGAGCGCCGTCGGCCAGCTCGAGCAGGCGCGCGCTGCGCTGGAACAGGCACGGACGAATCTCGCTCGCACGGCGATCACCGCGCCGGTGGCCGGCCGCGTCACCAAGCTCACGGCAGCGAAAGGCGCCTATGCCCAGGTCGGCCAGGCGTTGATGATGTTCGTGCCGCGCGAGGTCTGGATCACGGCCAATTTCAAGGAGACGCAGCTTGCCGAGATGCGCCCCGGCCAGCCGGTGGACATCAGCATCGACGCCTATCCGGGCCGCACGTTCCGCGGGCACGTGGACAGCATCCAGTCCGGAAGCGGCACGGTCTTCAGCCTGCTGCCGGCCGAGAACGCCACCGGGAATTTCGTGAAAGTCGTCCAGCGCGTGCCGGTGAAGATCGTGTTCGATCAGATGCCCGATGTCCTTCTCGGCCCCGGCATGTCCGTCGTCCCCACGGTCAGGGTCCGATGAGTTCCGCCGGACCTCCGCGCGACACGGAAAGCCGGTCGGCCGCCGGCCGGCACAATCCGTGGCTCATCGCCATCATCGTTTCGATCGCGACCTTCATGCTCGTGCTCGACACGTCAATCGCCAACGTGGCGCTGCGCCAGATCGCCGGCAGCCTGGGCGCGGGCCTCGACGAAAGCACGTGGGTGATCACGACCTATCTGGTGGCGAACGCCGTGATCCTGCCGGTCAGCGGGTGGCTGTCGGATGTCGTCGGCCGCAAGCGCTTCTACATGCTGTGCGTCGCGGTCTTCACGCTCGCGTCGCTGCTCTGCGGGCTGGCGCCGAACTTGACGCTGCTCATCGTGTTCCGTGTTCTGCAGGGTCTCGGCGGCGGCGGCATGGCGCCGAGCGAGCAGGCGATCCTCGCCGACACGTTCCCGCCGGAGAAGCGCTCGCAGGCTTTCGCCCTCTACGGCATCGCGGTCATCGTGGCGCCGACGGTCGGGCCGACGCTCGGCGGCTGGATCACCGACAACTACTCCTGGCACTGGATCTTCTTCATCAACGTGCCGATTGGCATCGTTTCGCTGAGCCTGGTCCAATGGTTCCTGGTCGAGCCCCCGGTCCTGCAGCGCGAGCGGCGCGAGCGCCTCGCCGGCGGGCTGAGGATCGACTGGATCGGATTCATCCTGGTGGCGCTGGCGCTCGGCTCTCTCGAGGTGGTGCTCGACGAAGGCCAGCGCAACGACTGGTTCCAGTCGGGCTTCATCGTCACGTTCGGCCTCATTTCCCTGGTCGCCGGGCTGCTGCTCATCCCGCGCGAGCTGCTGCAGCGCGATCCGATCGTCGACATCCGCCTGCTGTTCCGCCGCCAGTTCGGGACGTCGTTCTTCGTCATGCTCGCGGTCGGCGCCATCCTGTTCAGCTCCACGCAGCTCCTGCCGCAGCTGCTCCAGACCGAATTCCAGTACACGGCCCTGCTTTCCGGACTCGCCTTGATGCCGGGCGGCGTCGCGATGCTCGTCATGATGCCGATCGCCGGCGAGATGCCGAGGATCGTTCAGCCAAAATACCTGATCGTCGCCGGCATGACCGTCATCGCGCTCGCCATGTGGCACATGACCTCCCTCAGCCCGGACACCGATTTCACCTTCTTTGCCTGGGCGCGCGTCTTTCAGATGATCGGCCTTCCGTTCCTCTTCATCCCGATCTCGACCGCGGCCTACGACGATCTTCCTCCCGACAGGACCAACCAGGCCGCGGCGCTCATCAACGTGGCGCGCAATCTCGGCGGCAGCGTCGGTGTCTCGGTGGCGAACACGATGCTTGCGCAGCGCTCCCAGTTCCATCAGGCCCGGCTGACGGAACACTTGGTGCCTTCCGGCATCAACTTTCAGCAGGGACTGCAGCGTATCGTCGAGAATTTCATTTCGCAGGGCGCCTCTCCGGTCAACGCCCACACGCAGGCGACCCAATGGATAGGCCAGACCGTGCAGAACCAGGCGGTGCTCCTCGCCTACATCGACGTGTTCTGGATGTTCATGATTTTCTCCGCGCTGCTCATCCCGGTTGCGCTGATCCTGCGGCCGGTCGATCGCGGCGCCGCATCGGCCGCCATGTAGACGCCGGCAAGGAGAATCGCTTGCCGGTGAGGCCGCTCGGCGTCGTCGGCGGTTGCCTTGCCGAGCCGATTGGCCGAGAGTCCACTGGCGCGGACCGAGCCCGGACCGCCGAACCTCTGCCGCGCGGGAGATTTCCTGACGTGATCAAGGCGGCCGTCATCGGACTGGGACGCTGGGGCAGGTCGATCGTCGAGTCCGTGCAGGGCAGGAGCACGCGTGTCCGGTTCGTGCACGGCGTGACGAAGGAGCCCGATACCGCCCGCGACTTTGCGACCGGGCATGGATTCCGGCTCTCGACCGAGCTCGCCGACGCCTTGGCGGATCGCGAGGTCGAAGCTGTTTTTCTCGCGACGCCCCATTCGCTGCACGTCGATCAGATCGTGGCGGTTGCGCAGACCGGCAGGCACGTCTGGTGCGAAAAGCCGCTCGCTTTGCGCCGCCGCGAAGCTGAGCGCGCCGTCGAGGCCTGCCGGCGCGCCGGCGTGGTGCTCGCGAGCGGCAACAACAAGCGCTGCTTCGCCTCGATGCGGGAGCTCACGAACGTGCTGGCGAGCGGCATCCTGGGCGAACCGCTGCACATCGAAGGTCATTTCTCCAACGAACACAGCACCCGGGTCGCGGGCGGCTGGCGGGACGATCCGCGCGAGGCGCCCGGCGGCGGCATGACGGGAGCCGGACTGCACATTCTCGACGCGTTCGTCAATCTCATGGGACCGGTCGTCCGCGTGGACGCGCGGCTGTTCGCCGCCAAAGCGCCGCCCGACCCACGCGACGTGGTCGCCGCCCTGCTCGAGTTCGCCAGCGGCGCCCACGGCCTGATGGCGAGCGTGCGCGCGGCTCCGCCCTATTGGCGGGTTCACGTGTTCGGAAGTCGGGGCTGGGCGGAAGCGCGCGACGAGGACACACTGACAATCGCCCGGCTCGGAGAAGCGCCGCAGAGCCGGACCTTCCCGCATGTCGATTCGCTGCGCGTGCTGATCGAGTCGTTCGCGGACGCGGTCGAGAAGCGCGCGCCGTTTCCGGTGTCGCCCGCGCAGATGCTCGATGTCGTCGGGGCCTTCGAGATGACGATTGCATCGATCGAGGCACGTGCGCGCCCCTCTCGCACGTGAACAGCCGTCGCAGGACGGCTACATCGGCGAACTCGGCGCGCGTTCACGCCTCGGCGTAGGTGATGAGGCCCATGAAGCCCTCGTCCTGGTGGTCCTGCTGGTGGCAATGGAACAGAGTCGGTCCCGGATCGTCGGCGACGAACTGGATCTCCGCGGTGCTGAAGCGGGTCATGTTCAGCGTGTCCTTCAGCAATCCGGCGGTCGGCCTGGCGCCGATCTTGACAACCTCGAACGTATGTCGATGCAGGTGAACCGGATGCGTATCGCCGCTGTCGTTGGTCATGGCGATCCGATAGGTCTTCCCGCGCTGCACCGTGAACAGCGGATTGCTGTGTGGCCATGACTTTCCGTTGATGGTCCAGCGATTGTAACCGCCGCGGCCGCCGGGGACCTTCTGGAACACGAGCCGCAGCCGCTCATCGGGCTCGGACGTCGCGCCCGGCCGGCCGAACGCCGTGTAGTCCCAGCCGGCGCGCGGCGGCGCCGACCATTGCGGCTCTCCGCCGTGTCCGGCGTATTCGATGACGACGCCGAGGCCCTTCCGCCGCATCGTCTCGTCGATCTCGCCGAGAATCCATACACCCGGATGGTTCATCTCGACGATCACGTCCGCCCGTTCGGCGACGCCGAGGACGAGAACGTCGACCGTTTGTTGCGTCGGCACCGGATTTCCGTCGAGCGCCAGAACGGTGAAGCGATGGCCCGGAAGCGCCAGCCTCACCCCTTCGGTGGCACTCGCATTGAGCAGCCTGAACAGCACGCGCTGGCCTTCGCGCACCCGGATCGGTTCGCCGTGCCCGAGCATGCGATCATTGAACGAAGCCGAGGCGTACATCACTTCGAGGCCGTTGTCCGGGGGCGGCCCCTTGCGGATGTCCTGCATGCTGACCCACGATCCCTCCCAGTGATGCGCGGCGAGAAGGACTTCCTGATCGTAGCGCCCCGGGTCGTTCGTCGGCTCGACGATCAGAAAGCCGTACATGCCCGAATACATGCTGCGGGTGAGATCCGTCCCGGCGGTTGCGTGACTGTGGTACCAGCGCGTGCCTGTCGGACGCGGCGTGAACGTGTAGGTCCGGGCGTCGCCGCGCGGAATCATCGGCGAGCCCTCCTCCATGGCGCCGTCGGCGACCGACGGCACGATCAGCCCGTGCCAATGAACGATGTCATCGACGTCGGTGTCGTTGTGGATCTCGACGCTGACTTGCCGGCCTTCGCGCAGCCGCAGAACCGGGCCTGGAACGGAGCCGTTGTAGCCGAACGTCTTGATCACCTTGCCGGGCGCAAGCTCGAGCGAAACCGGGCCGATGCGAAGCGTGTGGTCCGCCGCCGGCGATTGCGCGGGCGCGGGGCGGACGCCGGCGAACAGCGACAGCCCAGCGGCGCCGGCGCCGAGCAGAACCCGGCGTCGATCGGGCATTGCGCTGGACGCGGGGCGACGGGATGTCTCGTTCCGCACGGTCATTGTCTGCTCCTCTGTGGAACGGCAGCCCCTCGCGACACGAGCCGATCGAGCGTCGGATTGCCACCGGCAATTCTTCGCCTCGGCGCGCAGGCGCGCTGCGGCGCAGCCTATGAGCGGGCCGAGCACGCCGGCAAGACTTCGTTTGCGCATCACGGATATTCCCGGCGGACATGCGGCAAAACTTGGCCTCGGGGGCAACGATCGAGCGGGCCGGCGGTTGCATTTGTGACTGCGCCAGACAAGCATCCGGTGGAACGCCGAGAGAAGGGCCTTCATGTCGACCTACCGACTCGACCGCCTGTTCGCGCCGAAATCCGTGGCCGTGGTGGGCGCCAGTCCGCGTGAGCGGTCGGTCGGCCGCGCGATCCTGAAGAACCTACTCGACGGCCAATTCACGGGCCCGATCGATCTCGTCAATCCGGAATATGACGAGATCGAAGGCGTGCGCGCCGTCAGAAATCTGCAGGATCTTCCCTCGCCGCCCGACCTCGTCGTCATCTCGGTGCCGCCGCCCGTCGTACCCGCGGTGATCGCGGAGGCGGCCGAAAAGGGCGTATGTTCGGCCATCATCATCACGGCCGGCCTCGGTCACGGCCCCGGATCGCTGGCCGAAACGATCGAGAAGACGGCGCACGCGTCGGGATTGCGCCTCGTCGGGCCCAATTGCATTGGCATCATCGCACCCAGTGCCAAGCTCAACGCCAGCTTTGCCGCCCGCATGCCGCAGCCGGGCGATCTGGCATTGATCTCGCAATCGGGGGCGATCGCCGCCGGCCTGGTCGAATGGGCGGCGCAGCGCTCGGTCGGTTTCTCCGCGATCGCGTCGATCGGCGACCAGGTCGATGTCGATCTTGGCGATCTCCTGGATTTTTTCGCCGTCGATCGCGCCACACGGGCGATCCTTCTTTATGTCGAATCCATCAAGAATGCGCGAAAATTCATGTCGGCGGCGCGCGCGGCGGCGCGCACCAAGCCGGTGGTGGTTGTCAAGTCGGGACGGCATGCGCAGGGAGCCAAGGCGGCCGCGACCCACACCGGCGCGCTTGCCGGCTCCGACATCGTCTACGACGCCGCGTTCCGTCGCGCCGGCCTGTTGCGCGTGCTCGATCTCGGCGAGCTGTTCGACGCGGCCGAGACTCTGGGACGAGTCAAGACCTCCGCTGGAAATCGCCTCGCCATCCTGACGAACGGAGGCGGCGTCGGCGTGCTCGCCACGGACCGGCTGGTCGATCTCGGCGGTACCGTCGCGGGGCTCTCGCAGGCGACGCGCGCGCGCCTCGACGCCGCCATGCCGGCGACGTGGTCGAGATCCAACCCGGTCGACATCGTCGGCGATGCCGATGCCGCGCGCTACTCGACAGCGCTCGAGGCTTTGCTGGAAGACCGGGAAAACGATGCCGTCCTGGTCATGAATGTCCAGACGGCGCTCGCGTCCGCGACCGATACCGCGCGCGCCGTCGCCTCCACGGTGACGTCACATCGCAGTCGCGTCGTGCCGGCGAAGCCCGTTCTCGCCGTCTGGATCGCCGCGGACGACGTCGTATCCAATATGTTCAAGCAGGCGCGCATTCCCAATTTTTCGACCGAGAGCGATGCGATCCAGGGTTTCATGCACCTCGTCCGGCATGACCAGGCGATCCGAACTCTCATGGAGACGCCGCCCAGCCTGCCGCAGCATTTCGCTCCCGACGTGGCGACGGCCCGCAAGGTGGTCGAGGCCGTGATCGCCGAGGGGCGCCGCTGGCTCGATCCGCTGGAGATCGCGCGGTTGTTTCAGGCGTACGCCATCCCGATCGTGCCGGCCATGCTCGCGCGCGACGGCGAGGAAGCCGCCGCGGCGGCCGAACCGTTCCTGGCCGCCCGGAACGCCGTCGTCGTCAAGATTCTCTCCCGGGATATTACTCACAAATCCGATGTCGGCGGCGTCCGCCTGAACCTCACCGACGCGGACGCGGTGCGCGAAGCCGCGACCGAGATCATCTCCAATGCAAGGACGGTACGCCCCGATGCGCGCATTGCCGGGGTCACCGTCCATCCGATGATCGTGCGGCCGAAGGCGCGCGAACTCATCGCCGGCATCGCCGACGATCCGACGTTCGGCCCGGTCGTTGCGTTCGGCCACGGCGGCACCGCAGTCGAGGTGATCAACGACAAGGCGCTGGCGCTCCCGCCGCTCGACCTCCGGCTTGCGCATGAGCTCATCGCGCGCACGCGCGTATCGCGGCTGCTGCGCGCCTATCGGGACGTTCCGGCCGCGAACATCGACGAGATCGCGCTCGTCCTGGTCAAGCTCGCGCAGCTCGTCGCCGACGTGCCCGAGATTCGCGAACTCGACATCAATCCCATGCTGGCGGACGCGACCGAGGTGATCGCACTCGACGCGCGCGTCAGCGTCGCAGCCGTCGAGTTGGGCCCGGGCGACCGCAAGCATGCGCGCTTCGCCGTTCGTCCCTATCCGATCGAATGGGAGCGGCACCTGGTGTTCGGCGACGGCTGGCGCGTCTTCGTCCGCCCGGTGCGCCCGGAGGACGAACCCCTGTTTCACGAGTTCTTCTCGAAGGTCACCGCGGAGGACCTGCGGCTGCGGTTCTTCGCGGCGGTCCGGGATTTCAGTCACGCCTTCATCGCCCGGTTGACGCAACTCGACTACGCGCGCGCGATGGCGTTCGTGGCATTTGAGGAGGCGACCGGCGAGATGCTCGGTGCGGTGCGCCTGCACGCCGATGCGAACTACGAAGCGGGAGAATACGCGATCCTGCTGCGGTCGGATCTCAAGGGCCGCGGGCTCGGCTGGAAGCTGATGGAGCTGATGATCGACTACGGACGCAGCGAAGGGCTCAAACGCATCGAGGGCCAGGTCCTGCGCGAGAACAGGACAATGCTGCAGATGTGTCGGGAGCTCGGCTTCACGATCGCCGATGATCCCGACGACGCCGACCTATGCGAGGTCCGTTTGTCGCTCGCGGGCGGGGCATGAGAGGATGAGAAAAAGGACAGGATCGGCCGGGGACGGGCCGATCCTGTTCTGGGCGCCTGCTCGAAGGGGGGAGCGGCGTCCGCGGACGCCCGAGCCCGGGACGGCTCAGGCGTTGAGGCGGCTCAGGGCCTTGCGGTTGCGCAACACGATCCGGCGCGAGGCGGGCAACGCGATAGCAGCCTGGGTCTCGAGCTGGGTCAGAGTGCGCGAAATCGTCTCGATGGTGAGGCCGAGATAATCCGCGATGTCCTGGCGCGACATCGGCAGATCCACCGATTCGACGCTCGCCAGCCGCTCGGCCATCTCGAGCAGGAAACATGCTACCCGTTCCTGGGCGCTGCGGATCAGCAGCAGCGTGTGATTCTGCGCCCGTTGCAGCTCCCGCGCGGTGAACGTCCACAACTGGCGGGCGACATCGCCATCGCGATCGGCGAGCGCGACCAGGGCGCTGCGCTTGATGACGAGGACGGTCGAGTCGCTGATCGCTTCGGCGGAGAAATTGTGTTCCTCGCCCACTTCCAGGCCGAACACGTCGCCCGGGAGATAGAAAGCCTCGATCTGCCGGCGGCCGTCACTGAGGATCTTGTAGGTGCGGACCGCTCCGCTCACAACCTTGTAGAGATAGTCGGCGGGCTCGTTCTCGCCGTAGATTTCCGAGTTGCGCGTGAAGGACATCGGCGCACCCATCATCTCCATCGACCCGACGAGATCGACCGCGCTCACTCGCTGAGGCTTCAATGTCGGCGCCTGCTTGACGGCGGCGATCTGTGCGGGGGACTTCGGCAGCATGGCTCCGCTCCTTCGTTCGTTCATGATGGAGAAATACGGGCCGTCCGCGGGTTCCGAAATTCAGATAATCTGCCTAAGGGGAGTCCCGTAAGGCGTGGCACGGAGCCATGCCATAGACTAGATAGCGGAAAGCCCGGCCCTTCCCGCCCCGAAGGGCCATGCCACGTTGAACGCCGATGACCGACCTCGTTCCCCGCACCCATGGCCCGGCAGGCGTCCCCGCCAAAGAATCGAGGCCTTGGCGCGCAACCCTGCGGTACCTCATCGCCCCGGCGGTGGTGGCGCTCGCGTTCGCGGGGCGCGCGGCGCTGACGCCTCTGATCGGTGACGATGCTCCGTTCCTGCTGTTCATCCCGGCGATCCTGGCTGCCGCCGGGTGGGGCGGGTTGGGTCCTTCGCTGCTGGCGACCGGCCTCAGCCTTCTCGTTGTGCCGCTGCTCCTCTCGGATTTTCCCACCTTCAATCGCGCCGAATTGGTGGACGGCATCACCTTCCTGGTGATCGCGGTCGGAGTGGCGGTGTGGGGAGCGCAGCTGGTGCGGACGCGCGACAAGGCAACCGAGAGCGCCCGCGACCTGATGGCGACCACCGAAGACCTGCTGTCGCGCGAGGCGCATCTCCGGTCGATTCTCGAAACCGTTCCGGACGCGATGGTCGTCATCGACGATCGCGGAATCATGCAGTCCTTCAGCTCGGCGGCCGAGCGGCTCTTCGGCTATGCGGCCGCCGAAGTGATCGGGCAGAACGTCAAGATCCTGATGCCCGAGCCCTACCGCGAAAATCACGACGGATACATCCAGCGCTATCTGCGCACCGGAGAGCGACGCATCATCGGAATCGGGCGCGTGGTGGTCGGCCTGCGGCGGGACGGCTCCACGTTTCCGATCGAACTGTCCGTCGGCGAAATGCGGTCGAACAATGCGCGATACTTCACGGGATTCATTCGCGACCTCACCGAGCGGCAGAAGACCGAGGCCCGCCTTCAGGAACTGCAGACGGAACTCGTCCACATTTCGCGCCTGACCGCGATGGGCGAGATGGCGTCAGCCCTGGCCCACGAGCTCAACCAGCCGCTGTCCGCCATCGCCAACTACCTCAAGGGGTCGCGACGCCTGCTGCAGGACAAGGCAGACGAGGCCTCGCGCATGGTGCGCGAAGCCATGGACAAGGCGGCTGAACAGGCCTTGCGGGCCGGCCAGATCATCCGCCGGCTGCGCGACTTCGTCGCCCGGGGAGAGAGCGAGCGGCGGGTGGAGAGCGCCAAGAAGCTCGTCGAAGAGGCGAGCGCGCTCGCTCTCGTCGGCGCCAAGGAGCATGGCGTGCGCGTGCGGTTCGAATTCGATCCCGCGCGCGACCTGGTGCTGGCCGACAAGGTGCAGATTCAACAGGTCATGCTCAATCTGATCCGCAATGCGATCGACGCCATGGAGCAGTCCGAGCGCCGCGAGCTGACGGTGCGGGTGCAGCCCTCCGGAAGCGACGTGATCGAGATCTCGGTGTCCGACACCGGCTCGGGCATCGCCCCTGAGGTCGCCGCGCAGCTGTTCCAGCCGTTCATCACGACCAAGGCCAATGGTATGGGTGTGGGCCTGTCGATCTCCCGCACGATCGTCGAGGCACACGGCGGCCAGATCTCGGTCGAGCCGAATCAGGGCGGGGGGACCGTCTTTCGATTTACGCTCCGCAGCGTAACGCAGGAGGAACTTGGCGATGCCGTCTAGCGGTCTGGTCCACGTCATCGACGACGATGAGGCGGTCCGACAGTCTCTGGAATTTCTTCTTCGCAGCGCGCAGATCGAGGTGCGAACCTACGAATCGGCGATGGCGTTTCTCGCCTCGCTGCCGAGCATCCAGTCCGGCTGCATCGTCACGGACGTGCGAATGCCGGAGATCAGCGGCATCGATCTGTTGCGGAAACTGCGGGAGCTCAACGTCGGACTGCCGGTCATCGTCATCACCGGCCACGGAGACGTGCAACTCGCGGTCGAGGCGATGAAGATCGGCGCTGTCGATTTCCTCGAAAAGCCGTTCGACGACGAAGTCCTGCTGTCCGCCGTGAAAACGGCCCTTGCCGTCTCCGAGCGCAATGCGCCACGCGAAGCCGAGCGGGCCGAGATCCACGACCGCCTGGCGACGTTGTCCAATCGCGAGCGCGAGGTGCTCGAAGGGCTTGTCGGCGGCAAGCCGAACAAGATCATCGCGTTCGATCTCGGAATCAGCCCGCGAACCGTCGAGATCTACCGGGCGAACGTGATGACCAAGATGCAAGCCGCAAGCCTTTCTGAGCTCGTTCGGATGGCGCTGATCGCCGGAATCCTTGGCCGCGACATCGTCTGATTTCACCGGGATCGCCTGTTGAGTTAGGTCAAAGCGGCGTGCCGCGCCCTGTGGTTTGTTGTAGGCGCCACTGACATGGGCTCGTGGCGCGGCGGCCATCATGAAGAACCACCACGAAATCGTTCCTGTGCAGTCGAACCCGACAATTCTGGTCATCGACGATGACCCGGCGGTTCGCAATTCACTCAAATTCTCGCTGGAGATCGACGGGTTTCCGGTCCGCGCCTATTCGAGCGCCGCCGAACTGCTGAGCGACGGCGAGCTGCCCGGCAGCGGTTGTCTGGTGATCGACTACAAATTGCCGGGCACGAACGGACTTGATCTGCTCGACGAACTGCGGCGCCGCCACGTGGACTTGCCAGCCATTCTGATCACGACCAATCCGAGCGCGAGCGTCCGCCGGCAGGCCGCCGTCGCCGGCGTTCCGATCATCGAAAAGCCGCTCCTGACCGAGACGCTGTTTCAAAGCATCCGCACGGCCCTGGCCATTGCCTGATCGGGCGAACGATCGCCGATCGGAGCGCGGCGTCTGACGATTTCACACCACGACACGTAGGCGTCGCAGCGTCGCATGGGCGCGGCGACAGCCGGTTGTCGGCAGCCCGTCCCTGGACACCTCCGACCGGCGCCGCTAGGCTTTCCGGGCGCCGCCGAGGACGAAGGCGGACGTTGCGATCGAGCAGCGAGCGAGGTGGGCGTTGGCGGGATCGAGGGCGGCACAGACAGACGAATCCCGCGAAGACATCTACGGTCGCCGGGCGCGCATCGGCTACACGTCACCGCCGCTGACGACGGAAATCTTTCCCTACGAATTCTACAAGATTGTCCCCGACGGCGTGACGCTCGTCCTCACCACGTTGGCGATCGTCGAGCGCAGCAAGTCGGAAGTCGATCAGTCCTACGACATCAGCATGAAGGCCGCGCGCGAGATGGCGGCCGCGGGCGCCGACATCGTGGTGCTGGGTGGCGTGCCGATCAACGTCTCGCGTGGCTATCAGAACGCCCAGGTCATGCTCGCCGACCTCGAGGCGGAACTGGGCGTCAAGGTCTCGAGCAGCCAATCCGCCCAGGATCAGGCCGTGAAGGCGCTGGGCTGTCGAAAAGTCGTGGTCGCGCATCCCTACGAGGCGAGCGAGAACGCGCGTCTCGGCGGCTATGCCGAGCATTTCGACTGCGAGGTCCTCGGCGTTGAGGCCTGGGGCAGCGCCTTCAACCAGATCGGCCGCATTCCCCGCTCGGCGGCGCTCGAACTGGGCCGCGACCTTGTGCGCCGTCATCCGCAGGCCGACTCGATCATCCTCCCGTCTCCGCACTGGCCGGTGGTCGGTTCGATCGAGCCCCTCGAGCGGGAACTGGGCGTGACCGTGATGACGGCCTTGCAGGCGATCGTGTGGCACGCGCTGCGGCGGGTGGGCATCCACGACCGCATCGAGGGCTACGGCCGACTGTTTCGCGATTTCTGAAGGAGCGACCGGACACCAGAAACCGGCGTCCTGAACGGCGACAGGGAGGGCGCAATGAGAATGGCAACCGTCGGTTTCGATTGGTGGGTGCGTGTCAGCGGGATCGGCATCGCAATGGCGCTCGCGCTGCATCCCGGCGCGAGCTTCGCCGAAGATGTCGAGGCCTTCTATCGCGGAAAATCCATCACCATGCTGGTCGGCAGCGGAGTCGGCGGAGGCTACGACACCTACGCGCGCGTGTTCGCCCGCTCCTACAGCCGGCACATTCCCGGCAATCCGGCGATCATTCCCAAGAACCTCCCGGCCGCCGCAGGAATCGCCGCGAGCAACACGCTCTACAACACGGCGGAACGCGACGGCCTGACAATTGCGGCGCTGACGAACAGCGTCGCGCTCGATCCGCTGTTTGGCAATCCGGCCGCGCGCTATGATGCGCGGAAGATGAACTGGCTCGGCAGCATTGGGAAGCTGCAGAACGTCTGCGCGACCTGGTTCACCAGCTCGGCCAGGACGATCGCCGATGTCCGCGCGCGCGAGGTCGTGGTGGCGGCCGCCGGCGCGACCTCGAACACCGCGATCGTCCCGCGGGTGCTCAACGAGCTGCTCGGCACAAGGTTCAAGGTCGTGGCAGGCTACGATCCAGGCTCCGGCCTGACCATGGCGGTCGAGCAGGGCGAAGCGGAAGGCATCTGCGGCCTTTCGTGGTCGACCATGAAGGCCTCGCGACCGCACTGGATCAAGGACCACAGGCTCAACGTCATCGTGCAGATGGGCATCGAGAAGGTGCCGGAATTGCCGGACGTGCCGAGCGCGCTCGATCTCGTGCCGGGCGGCGAAGACAAGGACGTGCTGCGGCTCATCCTGATGCGGCAGGAGATCGGCCGCCCGTTTGCGGCGCCGCCGGACGTGCCGCCCGACCGCGTGAAAGCCTTGCAGGCCGCCTTCGAGGCCACGTTGAAAGACCCGGAATTCGTCGCCGAGGCCGGCAAGCTGCAGCTGGAGATCGAACCGCTCAACGGCAACGAGATCGTCGCGCTGCTCGCTTCGGTCTACGGATCACCGAAGACCATCGTCCAGCGCGCCGCCGCGCTCGTCGAACCGGCCGCCCATCAGAAGAAATAGAGCATGATCCCGAAAAATGGATGCTGCTTTTCGGGAAAAGATCCATGCTCAAATCAAAAAAGTCGGAGCGGCATGGTGATTGGAAGAAAAGTCATCCCCCTCCAGGCGGCCGCCGGAGGCGGCTTCAGCCGCGCTCGACCGGCCTCCAGCGCTCGAACCGGCGCTCGATCTGCCGCAGGATCTCGGTCATCGCGACGCCGAGAGCCGCGATGAGAATGATCCCGACCATGACCCGGTCGGTTTCGAACCGGGCGCCGGCGACCGCGATGATGAAGCCGAGCCCGCGGGTCGCGCCGTACATCTCGCCGACCACGATGCCGACCAGCGCATGTCCGAGGCCGAGTCGCAGACCGGTCAGAAGCAGCGGAACGGACGACGGCAATGCCACCGTGAGGAACATCTGACGATCGTTGCAGCCGAACGAGCGCGCGACCTTGATGAAATCGGCGTTGATGGTTCGCACGCCGGTAATCGTGTTCACCAGGATGGGAAATATCGCGCCGAGAAAGATGATCGCCACCTTCGAGCCCATGCCAATGCCGAACCAGATCATCACCAGTGGCAGCAGCGCGATGCGCGGCGTCGCGTAGAGCGCGCTGACGAAGGGCTCGAGGACGGCGTTGAAACGCCGATACCAGCCCATCAGGATTCCGAGCGGAACACCCACCACGATCGCCAGGCCATAGCCGATGGCGAACTCGGTTCCGCTGACCTGCAGGTCGCCATAGATGCTGCTGTCGGCGAACATCTCGACGGCCGCGCGGGCGATGCGGGTCGGAGAGCTGATGAACAGCGGGTTGACCAGCCCGAGGGAGACCGAGGCCTCCCAGGCGGCGAGAAAGATCACCATCGCCAGCGTCCCGAGCAGCGCGTTCTCGTTGCGCCGCCAGAACGACGCGCCGTTCGCCGGCTTGCCTACGACGGCCGCGGCCGGCGTGGGCGTCGGCACGGAAGTCGCGCGCGTCTCCAGGACCTCTTCGCTCACGCTGCCGTCACCATTCCGGTTTTCTCCGCCTCCTCCTCGATCAATCGCCAGAGACGGGCTTCGAGCTCGACGAAGGCGGGGTGATGCTTGACGTCCAACGACCGGGCCGGCGGCAGGTCGATCGCCACGATTTCCTTGATGCGGGCCGGACGCGCCGAGAACACAGCGACCCGGCTGGCCAGGAAAATCGCCTCGTTGATCTGATGCGTGATGAAGACCGCGGTCGATCTGGCTCGTCGCAGGATCCTGAGAAGCTCGACCTGCATGAATTCGCGTGTCTGCGCGTCGAGCGCGGCGAAGGGCTCATCGAGCAGGAGAAGCTGCGGCTCCATCACGAGCGCGCGGGCGATGTTCACCCGCTGGCGCATGCCGCCCGAGAGTTCGTGCGGATAGTGATCGGCGAAGCCGCGCAGGCCGACCAGTTCGACGAAGGCACGCGCCCGCTCCTGGATGTCGTGCCGGGCGAGCTTGCCCTGCAGCTCGAGGCCGTAGCTGACGTTCTGCAGCACGGTGCGCCAGGGAAACAGGCTGTCGTGCTGAAACACCATGGCACGATCGGGCCCCGGCCCCTCCACGACGCGCCCGTCGACGCGGATTTCGCCTCCTGTCGTGCGCACGAGCCCGTCGACGGCGTTGAGAAAGGTGGTCTTGCCGCAACCGCTCGGACCGACGATCGCGACCAGCTCGCCCTCGAACACCTGAAGGTCGATGTCGTCCAGCACCCGCAGCGTCTGCCGGGTTCTTTCGTTGTGATGCTCGAGCGAGACGTGTCTCGCGTCGAGCTTGGGTGAAGGCGCGGACACGGCGCCCGGTTCACTTCTGCGCGGCGAGCTTGGCAAAGAAACCCTCGCGCTGAAGCTCGTCAAGCGCGGTGGTGTCGACCAGCTGCTCGGGCTTGATGCTCGCCGCCTTGGGATTGCGCTGGCTCATCCGCTTGAGAACGAGCCCGATGCCCTTGAGCGACGGCCGCAGGTCGTCGGGATAGACCTTCACGTAGGAGGCGTAGGCGGCGCGCGCGTTCGCCTCGTCCTTCACCTTGAGAAACGCCTGCGTCAGCTTCACGGCAAGCTCCTGGTTGTTCTTGTACGCGTGGACGGCCGTCGCCATGGCCATCAGGAACTTCTTCACCTCGGCCGGATGGTTCTTGAGAAAAGCGCGCGTCGTCACATAGGACGTGTTCGGATAGTCTCCGGCGATATCGGTCACATCGACCAGCACATGGTAGCCGTTGCGCTCGAGTTCGGCCGTGTCGGGATATTGCTCGATCGTGCCCGCGACCTGGCCGCTCGCCGCCGCCGCCATGCGGGTCGCCGCGCCGCCGAGCTGGAGAATGTGCACGTCGTTGCGACCGAGCCCGAGATGGGCGAGCGCGAATTCCGCCGCCGTGTCGGTCGAGGAACCGTAGCGGCTGATGGCGATGCTCTGGCCCTTCAGCTGCTCGGCGTTGGTGATCGAATTCTTGACGATCAGCTGGTAGGGCAGCTTGTTGGATATGCCGCCGATGAAGACGATGTCGGCGCCCTGCACGGCCGCGCTCGCTGCGGGCGTGTAGCCGTTCTGGGCGATGTCGATCGAGCCGCCGACCACCGCCTGCGTCAGAACCGAGCCGCCCGCCACGAACGTCGGCGTGACGTCGAGGCCGAACTTCTTGAACAGGCCTTCCTTGTCGGCAAGGTTGAGAGGCGCGGACGTCATCGAGAAGCCGTCATAGGCGACCCGCAGCTTGGTGAGCGGTTCGGCGTTCTGCGCGGAAGCCTGCCACGCGACCCCCGCCGCAACAATGCAGAGGGCCAGCAGTCCTGTCGGGCGTTTCATCATGTCCTCCCTCGGATCGTCTGTTTTCTGTTTGGACTTCGGCCTCGGCGCCTGCTCCCGTCGACGCCGATCAGGTGAGAAATGCCTTCATCTTCTCCTGGTTGATGTTCTTGACCAACTGGTCGACCAATCCGCTCAGCGGCACCGGCACCTTGGCGGCCTGCGCCAGCTCCAGCGCGACATCCATGTCCTTCTCGGCCCATTTACCAGTGCTCTTGCCCCAACGGGAGAGCGACCAATTGGCACCGCTGCCGTGTCCCAGGGCGGCGATCAGGCGCGGAATATCGGCGCCGAGCGCCTTGGCCAAGGTGAGCGACTCGAAGTTCGCAGTCATCGCCGCCCACAGAAGCATGTTGTTGATGGTCTTGGCGATTTGTCCCGTCCCGACACCCCCGAGATGTAGCACCCGCGCGCCGAAGGCCTCGAGTGCCGGGCGCGCGCGGGCAAGCCATCGCTCTTCGCCGCCCGCGTACACGGTCAGGGTGCCATTATTGGCGGCCTCCTGCCCGAGCACAACCGGCGTATCGAGCACACCGATTCCGCGGGCCTCCGCGCGCGCGGCAAGACCGCGGCACAGATCGGGCGAGACGGAGCTCGCGATGCAGATCACCGAGCCGCGCCCGAGCGTCTCGAGCAACCCGGACGTGCACACAACCTCCTCCACCTGCGCGTCCGTCTGCACCATCACCACCACGACCTCCGCATGGCGGCCGACGTCGGCGATCGACGGACAGATGCGGACACCGTGAGTCTCGGCGTTGCGGTTGGCATCCGGACTGATGTCGTAGCCGACGACCTCGAATCCCTTGTTCGCCATGTGGCGGGCCATTTGCAGGCCCATGGCGCCGAGACCGATCATGCCCGTGCGCTTGAGGGTGGTCGTGTTCTGATCCATTCGCAGTGCTCCCGAACTGTCAATCGTGGCCTTCGGACCTGAGCCTGGCGCGCTGTCGCGCAGTCGAGGCCGCATCGATGCGCAAGCAATCGCCGTCGGCTTCGACGACGACGCCGTAGAGATCCCGGGCCGCTTCGACGGAGACGTAGCCTTCGCGCACGTCGGCGAGGACGCGCTCCGGCGGCCGCCGCAGCGGATCGCCGTAGCCACCGCCGCCCGGCGTGTCGAGGCGAAAGACATCATCCTTGCGCAGCGGATAGTCGGCATAGCGCGTCGGCAGCCGCTTGGCGCCCGCGCCATCCGGATTGATCCAGATGTCGCCGGTGCGCCCGGGCATCGCGCCGGCGATCCCGTTCGGCGGAATGACGTGCTTCATCGAGCGAATGGAAAAACGGGCGTCTTCAAGGTTGAGATATTCGCGGCGAATGCCGAGCCCACCGCGAAATTTGCCGGCGCCGCCGGAATCGCGAATGAGCTCGAAGCGCAGCACGCGCGTCGGAAATTCGGTCTCGATGATCTCGACGGGCGCGATCTTGGCGTTGCTCTGGTTGACCGTGATGCCCGATGCGCCGTCCTTGCTGGCGCGCGCACCGGCGCCGCCGGCGATGATCTCGTATTGGACATAGCCTTTGCCGGTGTGTGTGCTGCGGCCGCCCAGGATGATCGAGCGGCTGCCGCTGCCGTCGGCGCGCACGTTCCCCTGCGCGCTGTGGCTCACCGCGTCGAAGAGCGCGTCGACGAGCGCGTGAACCGTCGGATTGTAAGTGTTTACGGGCGCGGGAAATTTCGGGTCGAGCACGCTTCCCTCCCGCGTGACGACCGTGAAGGCGCGCAGCAGGCCGCTGTTGACGTAGATCTTCGGATCGATGAGCGAGATCAGGCAGTAGGCGCAGGCCGCCTGCACCAGCGGCGGGCGGATGTTGGCGGGACCCCGGGTCTGGTCGGCCGAGCCGGTGAAATCGAAGCGGACAGCGTCGGCCGTCTTTTCCAGCACCACGTGGATGCGCACGGGCTTTTCCAGCTCGATGCCGTCGTCGTCGACGAAACGCTCCGCCTCCCAGCGGCCCTCCCGCCATTGCGCCAGCGCCGCCCTGACCTTGGCTTCCGACATTTCGAACAGCCGCCCGATGCACGCCTGCACCTTGTCGCGCCCGTACTTGCCGAGGAGCTCGACCAGCCGCCGCTCGCCCAGCCGGTCGGCGCCGAGCTGGCCGCGGATGTCGCCGAGGACGAGCTCCGGCGTGCGACTGTTGGCGCCGATGATGCGCTCGATGTCGGCGACCGGCTTGCCCGCTCGCTGATAACGGACGGCCGGCAGATGCAGGCCCTCGTTGAAGGTCTCGCGCGCCTGGCCCGAGCAGCTTCCCGGCACCGGCCCGCCGATGTCGCTCTTGTGCGCGATCGAGCCGCAGAAGCCGAACAGCGCGCCTTCGACGAACACCGGGGTGAGCACGCAGAAGTCCGGCGCGTGCGGCGAGCCGCCATGATAGGGGTGGTTGATCAGGAAGGCGTCGTCAGGCGCGATGCTGTCGCCGAATTCCTGGATGATCGCGCCGCAGCAGGCCGGGAATGCGCCGATGTGGAGCGGCAGCACCACGTGCTGCGCCACCACCTCGCCCTCCGCGTTCATCACCGCGCAGGAAGCGTCCTGACTCTCGCGGATGATGGTGGAGAAGCCGGTGCGGAACAGCGCGTTCTGCATTTCCTGCACGATGCCGGTCAGGCTC
>CAZIGW010000321.1:0-18593 GCA_964538565.1 uncultured Hyphomicrobiales bacterium
TCTCGAACGTGTAGGCGGCGAAAGCCGCGATCACGGCGCCGCCGCCGGGCAGAATGCCGAGGATCGAGCCGAGCACGGTGCCGCGCCCGATCGCCCCGGCGGAGGCCTTCATGTCGGCGAGGGTCGGCATCAGCCCGGTGATCTTGCCCTGCACGAGGTCGCGGCTCTCGCTCTGCTCGAGATTGCGCATGATCTCGGCATAGCCGAACACGCCCATGGCGACGACGACGAAGCCGATGCCGTCAGCGAGCTCCGGGATGTCGAAGGCCATGCGCGACTGGCCGGTCTCGATGTCGGAGCCGACCATCGACAGCAGCAGGCCGAACAGGATCATGGCGACCGCCTTGAGGATCGACCCCTTCGCCAGCACCACCGCGAACACGAGGCCGAGGGTCATGAGCGCGAAGTATTCGGCCGGCCCGAACAGCAGCGCCACCGACGTGAGCGGTCCGCCGACGGCCGCGACCAGAACGGTCGAGACGCATCCGGCGAAGAACGACCCGATCGCCGCGATCGCCAGCGCGGCGCCGGCGCGTCCCTGCTTCGCCATCTGGAAGCCGTCGAGCGCCGTCATCACGGATGTCGATTCGCCCGGAATGTTGACCAGGATCGAGGTGGTCGATCCTCCGTACTGGGCGCCGTAGTAGATGCCCGCCAGCATGATGAGCGCGCTGACCGGATGCAGCCCGAAGGTGATCGGCAACAGCATCGCCAGCGTCGCGACGACGCCGATGCCGGGCAGGACGCCGATGAGCGTGCCGACGAGCGCGCCGATCAGGCAAAACAACAGGTTCCACGGTGAGATGGCGACGGAAAACCCGAGCGCCAGATTGGAAATGAGATCCGCCATTGAAGTCGCCCCAATCAGATGTCGCGGTCAGAAGCCGCGCGGCCAGAGCTGCATCGGCAGGTTGAGCGCGAAGGGAAACAGCAGGACGCAGAACAGCGTCATCGCCGCCGCCCAGATCAGCGTCTCGATCCAGCGCACCTCGCGGGTCGCCGCCGCGGCCACCACCATCGAGACGAAACTCGCCAGCACGAGGCCGCCCGGACGCAGCAGCCCGGCGAAAATCAGGATCGAGGCGGTGATGAACAGCGGACCGCGGATCGCGTAGCGCTCGACCGTCGGTCCGTCGGTGAGCAGGCCGACCAGCGCGACCGCCACGCCCAGGCCGAGCAGCAGCATCGCGAACAACCGCGGCGCGGTGCCCGGGCCGAACGCAAACCCGCGCGTGCCGGGCAGATCGTAGGAGGCCCACAAGGCGAGCAGCGCCACCGCGACGAGCACCAGGCCGCCGAAGAAGTCGCGCGGATTTCGGATCTTTCGACGCCCGCCCGGCATCCGCGGAGCAGCGTCAATGCTCTCTGACATGCAAGCAATCTCCCCTCGCTTCGGGCGCGGACCCGCGCTCCGTGCCGGTCGCCGTTCTCGGTGGCGGTTGCCGGCGTGCCGGCCGTTAGTAGCATACGGTCAACACGGTACAAGGCAGAGGCTATTTCGACGCAGCGTTCCAGCTCAACCGAGCACGCCCGCATAGCCGAGAGCCGCGGCCACCCCGAGGGCGACGAGCGGCGTCATGCGCGTCCAGTAGACCCAGGCCGCGCTTGCGGCCGTGACCAGGAAGGTGCGCCAGTCGTGATCGGCCGAGCGGGCGACGATGGACGCGCTGGCGGCAATCAATCCGATCGAGACCGGGACAAGTCCTGCCTGGACGGCAACGCGCCAGCGCGAGTGCTTGAACCGGTCGAAAACGCGCGAGACCACGTAGGCCAGCACGCAGGTCGGCACGCACATGAAGAATGTCGCCACGAGCGCGCCGAGGAGTCCCGCCACGTGCTGCCCGATCAGAGCCACGATCAGGATGTTCGGCCCCGGCGAGGCCTGCGCGATGGCGACCAGATCGCTGAACTGCCGGTCGTCGAGCCAATGCGAAACTTCGACCGCCTGGCGATGAATTTCCGGCAGCGCGGAGAGCCCACCGCCGACCGCGAGCAGCGACAGCAGCGAAAAGTGAAGGGCGAGCGTCGTCAGGATGTCGGCGTCGTCTTTCATGCGCGCCGCTCCCATCCCCAGTAGGCGAGCGCGATGCTGAGCGGGATCAGCACGGCAAGGACCCAGACGAGCGGCAGTCTCAGGATGCCGACCGCGATGAAGGCGGCGATCGAGACCAGATGTCCGGGACCGAACCGCCGGCGAAATTCCGGTTCGGCCATCTGGATCGACGTCGAGAGAATGACGCCGGCCGCGCCGGCCGAGAGACCGGTCAGAAGCCCGCGCAACCGGGGCACCGATCCGTACATTCCGTAGAGCGTGCCGAGCACGATCATGATGCAGACCGGCGGCGCGAGCAGCCCAAGGAGCGCGAGCGCCGCGCCGGGAAGGCCGCGGAAACGGGCGCCGAACACGACGGAGAAATTGACGATGTTGGGCCCCGGTAGGAACTGGCAGAGCGCAAAGGCTTCGTTGAATTCCTCGGGACTCATCCAGCGCTTTTCCTGGACGACAAGGCGACGGGCCCACACCAGCACACCGCCGAAGCCCGAAAGCGAGATCTTCAGGAACCCGAGGAACAGCTCGGGAAGGGTCGGGACAACGGTGGGCGGGGAAACTGGTACGGCGGATTCGGAGGTCTTGGTCGGGGGGATCGGCCTCATGCGGCAGACTTAACCGCGGCAAACATCCGGCACCAGCCGAATTATCGAAGGGTCGCCTGCGAATTCCACAGGACGGGGACCGGCGCGCCGAAGCGGCCTCGGCGGTCTTTCTTCGTCAACCTCCGCTGCCTATATTGGGGGTGCCGGCCACAAGCCGGCTATGGCGATAAATGGCCGTCGTAATAAACCCATCGGACCCGGGGGCAGTACCCGGCGCCTCCACCCAAGCCCAGACGTATTGCGCCGAGACTGGGCTTCGGCGGGGGCGAAACAGGATCGACGAGGGCGTAAAGGACGTGCTTTTGCCCGGCATGGTTCCGCCGTTATCGGGCCATTCCATAGTTGCCAACGACAACTATGCTCCGGTTGCTCAGGCCGCGTAAGGCGGTTTGAAAGACCGATCCAAAGTCCCGCCGCTTTAGCAGCGTCGGGCGGGGTTCGGGGGCACCTGGCAACAGAAGCCCCCACTCGTTTCAGCATGTGCGATGTCCGGGATGGGGAGCTTCGAGCGCGGAAAGCCGCCGAGCCGACGGGCGGGGGGACGGCCCTCGCGTCACGACAACAATAAAATGGCTGCGGGTCTTGCGGTAAGCAGAAGCATCCAAGACCCGATGCGTCATGAAATCTTGTCCGCAGGCCTGCTCCAAGCCCATGAACTGGTGCATGACTTTCCGGCCGCCCGTTTCCACTTCCTCGGATCGGCGCTAGCATTGGCCAGCCGGCGAATCCCACACGATTCCGCATACGCGCGGACCAGGTGCTCATGAGCCACGATTACATCCGCTACGACATCCTGACCCAGGAGGCCCTGCGCGGCGTCGTGCGCACGGTGCTCGCCGACGTCGCCGCCAAGGGCCTGCCCGGCGACCACCACTTCTACATCACGTTCGATACGTGCGCCGAAGGCGTGCACATCTCGCCGCGCCTGCAGGCGCAATATCCGACCGAAATGACCATCGTCCTGCAGCATCAGTTCTGGGATCTGATCGTGACCGACGACAGCTTCGAGGTTGGCCTGTCGTTCAAGGGCGTCCCGGAACGGCTCGTGGTGCCGCTTTCCGCCATCAAGAGCTTCGTCGATCCGTCGGTTCAGTTCGGCCTGCAATTCGCGGTCGCGACCGAGGAGGCGGAAACCTCGGAGGGCGGAAAATCCGATCAGGCCGGCCCCGTCGCTGCCGCCGAAACCGCCAGGACGGCCGGCATCTCGGTCCTGCCCGATCAGCCGGCGGCAGCCGCCAATCCGCCGCCGGAGCCGGATGGAGGCCCGCAAAAGCCCACCGGCGGCGAGGTCGTCCGTCTCGATCGATTCCGCAAGAAGTGACGTCCTTGCGGTCGCATCCCCCTCTCGTTTTCCCGGTTCGGACGTAGTCGATGCCGCGCGCGCGCACCGAGACCGATACGTTCGGGCCGATCGACGTGGCGGAGGACCGCTATTGGGGCGCGCAGACCGAACGGTCGCGCCGCAATTTCCGGATCGGCACCGAAACCGTTCCGCTGCCGCTGGTGCGCGCCCTCGCCCTCGTCAAGCGGGCGGCCGCCGAAGTGAACCACGAGCTTGGCTCGCTCGACCAGCGCCGCATGCGCGCGATCGTTCGCGCCGCCGGGCAGATCATCGACGGGGAATTCGACGACCACTTCCCGTTGGTGGTCTGGCAGACCGGCTCCGGTACCCAGACGAACATGAACGTCAACGAGGTGATCGCCAACCGGGCGAACGAGATCCTCGGCTCGGCGCGCGGGGCCAAATCCCCGGTGCATCCGAACGATCACGTCAACATGGGCCAGTCGTCAAACGACAGCTTTCCGACCGCCATCCGGATCGCCGCCGCGCAGGAAATCGCGCACAGGCTCGTTCCCGCGCTCGAGCATCTGCACGCCGCACTCGACGCCAAGAGCAAGGCGTTTGCGCCGATCGTGAAGATCGGCCGCACGCATCTGCAGGACGCGGTGCCGCTGACGCTCGGCCAGGAATTTTCCGGCTACGCCGCGCAGGTGCGCTCCGGCGTCGCCCGCATCCGGGAAGCGCTCGTCCATCTCTATCCGCTGGCGCAGGGCGGAACGGCGGTCGGCACCGGCCTCAACGCCCATCGCAGGTTCGCGCGCCTGTTCGCCCGCCGGATCGCCGCCCTCACCGGCCTGCCGTTCGTCACCGCGCCCAACAAGTTCGAAGCGCTCGCCGCCCATGACGCGGAGGTGTTCGTCCACGGCGCGCTGGCCTCGGTCGCCACCGGCCTGTTCAAGATCGCCAACGACGTCCGCCTGCTGGGTTCGGGCCCGCGCTCCGGACTGGGCGAATTGATCCTGCCGGAAAACGAGCCCGGCTCGTCGATCATGCCCGGCAAGGTCAATCCGACCCAGTGCGAGGCCGTCACGATGGTATGCTGCCAGGTGTTCGGCAATCAGACGACGCTCACCGTGGCGGCGAGCCAGGGCCATTTCGAGCTCAACGTGTTCAAGCCGGTCGTCGGCTACGCCCTTCTGCAGTCGATCCGGCTCCTCGCCGACGCGGCGAGATCCTTCGCCGACAACGCGGTGGCGGGTCTTCGCGCCGACGAAAAGCGCATCAGGGAACTGATGGAGCGCTCGCTGATGCTGGTGACCGCGCTCGCGCCGGCCATCGGCTACGACAAGGCCGCGCAGATCGCCAAGGCGGCGCACCGCAACGGCACGACCCTGCGCGAGGAGGCCGTGCGCTCCGGCTTCGTCTCGGCCGCGCAGTTCGACCGGCTGGTCCGGCCGGAAAAGATGATTCGCCCCGGCTGATCCGCGCAGGGGCCACCGCGCGGTGGCCTCCCCTGCTCGTTCCGGGAAGCCGGCCGGGTGCGGTCGAAACGAATTCGTGATCTCGAAGGAGAAAGGCTGAAAGCGCCGAGCATGACCGGCGCGGAATGCATTTTGAAGCGTATTTGCAACATGTTAGCGGCACGGAAAAGTATCACGACATAGTTTTGCCATAAATCGCCAAGTAATCGTGGCTTATGTTCCGAAATATAATTTTATGATCCGACTATATTTGACGCTTATGCTAGATAAGAGGCTGAAACTAAAGAAAAAATCTGGGAATATTCAACAAACCGTGTCTTGAAACCAAATGGGGTGTCCCCGCATTATAGTAAGGCATTTGGGTGCACGCATTCGGATGCAGCCCGCCCATCTCGTCTTTCGGCTGTGAGGCCTCGATATGGGCGCATTTGGAGCGGATCGGGGGTGGACCTGCCGGTCTGAACGTGGATGGGTCGCCAGCGGCCCAGCAACCTTCCGGCTACCGTCGAGGGTGGGATGGGTGACGTCGTCAATCTTCGGACAGCGCGCAAACGCGCGGCGCGGAAGCAGGCGGAGCAAGTGGCCGCCGAGAACCGCATACGCTTTGGACGTTCGAAAGAGGAGAGATCCCTCACTCAGGCCCGCGCGGGGAAGACCCGCCGAGACCTCGATCAACACCGGATCGAAACAGGAGACGCCTGATGAAATCGCCGGTCGTTAAGCGGTCAATCGTCATCGCCGGCCATAAGACGAGCGTCAGCCTTGAGGACGCTTTCTGGCGAGGCCTGAAAGAGATCGCAGGAAGTCGCGACATGACCTTGTCCGACCTTGTGGCCACAATCGATTCGGAGCGCCGTCACGGCAACCTGTCGTCGGCGATCCGCCTCTTCGTCCTCGACCACTACCGCGGTCAGGTTGCCGGGCAGGCCGAAAAAGAAGCCCCGCGCGAACCCGTCGCGGGTCGGCCGACCCATTCGAGCATGCGGGCCGACTGAGGCCTTTCCGCCGATTCGGTCCTGACACCTGGCGCATGACGGCGCGTAGCGGTATGCCGGTCATGCGCCAGCGCGTTTGCGCCGCCCGCTCATCCGACGGCCACCTTTCCGATCTCAATCCGTGAACTGGCAAGCCGAGGCGCAAACCATACGGCGCGCGTGTTCGAGTCGTTCGGATTCCCGGCGTCGCGTCAGCGCATCTGCGGAAACAGGATGAGCGGTCGCAGACGGTTGTCGGCGGCGCTCGAAGAGGGATGAAACACACGCCGGCCGGTGCCGGGCGCGGGCTTGACGTCGATCGGTGGCGGCAGGTTGGGCGCGCGCTCGAGCGCAGGCAGTTGCGTCGGCTTCTGTGCCGGAACCGAAGGCGGGTTGGTGCCCGTGGTGGTCGAGCCGACCGGCCCGTCGCGCGGCGCCGCTTCAATCGCCTGCAGCCGCTTCGTTTCCTCCTCGACAGATCGCAGCGTCAGCCAGCCGACCAGCATCGACACGTCGATCGTGCGTTTCGGCGCGCTCACCGGCCCCTTCAGGGCGACCGACAGCTCCGGCCGATGGCCGTTGATGATCGCATTGGCCGATGCGCCCGAATAGGTGAACCGCATGTCGAACGTCAGATCGGTCAGGTCCGCCGTGCCGACGAGCGCAAGATCGGTGTCGGAGGCATGCGTCGTCATGCTTCCGACGCGCAGCTGTCCGCTCGCGAGCGTGATCGGCGCCTCCGCCCGCTCGACGGCGAGCCGACCGGTGTCGAGCGCCTTGGTGACAAAGTCACCCACCCGGACCGCGTCGGATGGCAGCCCGCGTTCGACCGCACGGGTGACGGAATCGAACACGCCCGGATCGAATCCGGCAATCTGCGCCTTCTCGACCACGAGGCGGCCGGTGCCGTTCAGCGAGCCGACGAGCGCCGCCGGGCTGAGCCCTGCCCCGCCCGCGTCGATCTGCAGCGTGAGCCGGCCCGACAACGGAGGATCGCCGTTGCCCGGAATGAGCGCCGCCGCGTTGGCGCGCGTGAGCGCGAGACGCATCCGCGTCGCCACGCCGGAGGAGTCGCGGGTGAAATTCGCCTGGCCGGTCAGCCGGCCCTCCGCCACGATGCCGTCGAGGTTTTCGAACGCGAGACTCGCGCGGCCGAAGCGGGCGGTGCCGCGCAGGTCCTTGGCCGCCAGATGGGGCGTGAACGTCGCGTCGGCGATCTCGAACGAGAGCTGGCCGTCGAGGTCCTCGATCGGGCTCGCCCGAAACGGATCGCTCGACCATTGCGGCCGCTCCGGACCGAGGTCCGGCTGCGGCATGCCGATCGCGGCGGCGAGGAGGGCCGCCGCATTGATCGCGTCGACATCGATGCGTCCGTCGACCTGCAGCGGCTGCCCCAGCACCAGCGCGAGGCGACCGCGCACCCCGGTCCCGGCGACCGTGCCGGTCAGGTCCGTCACGGTCAGCGAGCGTCCGGCGGCGGCAAGCTTCGCCTTCGCATCGACCGGCACCCTCGCCAGGAGATCGGGATGCCAGGCCGGAACGTCCGCGGCCGTCACCGAAACGTCGAGATCGCTCTTGAAGCCGTCGGCGAGCCGGAGCGTGCCGCTCGCGGCGGACTGGAAGCCTCCAACCGACAATTGTCCCTGCACGTGCAGGTCGCCGCCGAGGGTGCCGGCCGCCGCGACGGCGAGTCGGCCCGGGCGCTTGTCGATCGCGGCGACGCGGTCGATCCGCAGAAGCGCGGCGAGCGCCGATCCGTCGTCGGCGTCCACCCGTCCGTTGAACTTCACGTTGGCCGCGGCCGGGTCGGCGAACTCGCCGTCGGCGTCGGCGCTCACCGCCACGCGCAGCGCGCCGAGCCGGCCGTCGAGACGGAATTTCGCGCCGGTTCTCGCCTCGCGCGTCGCCTCCAGGTTGAGCGTCGCGTCGAACTTCGCTGGCGCGAGGCGCCCGGCGGAGGCCCGCAGCACGTCGGCGGCCTGCGGCGCGAAGCGCGCCGCAATGGCGGCAACGCCGTCGAGGGATTGCGCGTCGAGATCGAGCCTGATCGCGCCCCGCGCCGTCGGCTGCGAGGTGTCGATCAGGCCGCTCGCCGTCAACGCCGCCCCGCCAAGATCGGCGACCGACAGGCGCTCGATCTGCAGTCCGCTCGCGTCGAGCTTGAGCTTCGCCTTGGCGCTTTTCGCCTCCACGCCCGCCAGCGTCGCGCGCCCGACGTCGAGCGCGAGCGCGACCTCGCCGGGCCGGTCGAACTTGGTGTTGGCGAAGGCCGCCGTCGCGAATGCAGCCGCGCTGTCGAAGTCGAACTCGGCGGCGCTGAGCGCGGCGTCGAGCCGGGCCGGGCGGTCGGGCGAGGCGAAGGTGTAGTCCACGCGCCCCGTGAATGTCTTGCGGTCGAATTCCGCCTGCAGCCGATTGATGGCGATGCGGTCGCGCGCCAGCATGATGTTTCCGCGCGCGTGCAGTCCCCCGGCCGGCCCCTGCACCTGCTCGGTGCGGCCCTCGATCCAGGCGACGAGCGCCTTCGGGTCGTTGGCCTCGATGTCGGCGGGGCCGATGAACGTGCCCGAGGTGGCGCCGACCTGCAGCCGGCCGCTCACCTTGACCTGCGTCAGGCCCGGGGCGCGAAATTCGAAGGAGTCGACCTTCCAGGTATCGTCCGCGCTCTCGAAATCCCCGCGCACCGTCTGCAGCGTGGCGCCCCCGAGCGTGACCGCGTCGATGCCGATGCCGAGCCGCACCGCGATCGGCGGCCGGATCACCGTGCCGATGCTGGCGGCCATCGCCTGCAGAACGGCGAGTGGCGGACGCCGCCGCGCGTCGGCTGCGCCGAAGGCACGGTCGAGGTCCACCTGCCGCGCCGTCAGGATACCGTCGAGACGCGGGTGCCGGCCGAACTTCACTTCCGCGGTGCCGGTCAGTTTCACCGCCCGGTCTTCGCCTCCATACTGGAACTCGACCTGTTCGAGCAACGCCGCGGACGGGCTCGCCTTGATGCGGCTCGTGGCGCGCCAGGGATCGCTGAGCAGCGTCTTGCCGGAGGCGAGCGCAACTCCGACCGGGCGCGTCAGCGTCACGCCGCCCTCGAACCGCGGCGCGCCGTTGTCGACCCACAAGGTTCCTTCGGTCTCGAATGTCAGCGGGCGGTCGGCCGGATCGATGTTGAGCCGCAACTTCAGGCCGCCGTCCTCGCCGCGCCGGCCCGCGGTGACCTGATAGCCGTAGATCTGTTCGGCGGAGACGAAGGCCCCTTCCCCTTTGAACGGGCCGGCGAGGGAGCGCACCTCGCCCTTGAACCGCAGCTTGTCGACCGACAGCCGCGTTCCGCTCGCCGCGTCGCTGAAGCTCGCGCGGCCGTCCTCGATCACCAGCCGCTCGATCGACAGCCGGTCGGGGTCGAAGCTGAGCGTGGGCGAGAGACCGACGACGTGTCCGGAACGATCGAGGCCGACACCGAACTGCGGGCCGTCGATGCGGACCTCGGAGGCATGCCAGCGTCCGCGCAGCAACGGGCCGAGCGCGAACTCGGCCGCAAGGCTGCGCGCCCGCACCTGCGGCGCCTCGTCCGGCGGACCGATTTCGAGATCGCGCAAGACGACCGACGGCGTCGGCAGCAGGCGCGCCTCGATGCCGCCCTTGATGCGCACCGGCATACCAACCAGGCGCGTCGCCTGCGCTTCGAAGACGGAGCGATATTGATCCCAATGGATGAATAGAGGACCCACCAGCGCCGCGACCAGCGCCAGGATCATTGCGACTGCCAATCCGAGCAGTGTCGTCTGCACCGGCGTGCTCCGCCTTCCCCACTTGGTCTTCGGGACGCCCCGCAGAGGTCAGACCTAGTGTCTCTGCCCGCCTGCCGCAGGGGGGACCGGTGAGGCCATTTGAAGGCGATTGTATGTCGGGGGCGGAGATTGAGCCAGCAATTACGAATCCGTCGTTAAGATCTTGCCCGGGTTCATGATGTCGTGTGGATCGAGCGCCCGCTTCACGGCCCGCATGACGTCGAGCGCGGCGGCGCCCAGTTCGGCGTCCAGATACTTCTTCTTGCCCTGCCCCACGCCGTGTTCGCCCGTGCACGTGCCGTCCATCGCGAGCGCACGCGCGGCCAGTCTTTCGAGCAATCCTTCGGCGCGTCTCACTTCGTCCGAGTCGTCGAGATCGACCAGCAAGGTGAGATGGAAGTTGCCGTCGCCGACATGACCGAGGATCGGCGCGAACAGCCGGCTGTCGGCGAGATCCTGCTGCGTCTGCGTCACGCATTCGGCGAGCCGCGAGATCGGCACGCAGACGTCGGTGGCGATCGCGTGCGAGCCCGGGCGCAGGCTGCGACCCGCCCAATAGGCATCGTGTCGCGCCTGCCACAGGCGCGAGCGCTCCTCGGCCTTGATCGCCCACTCGAACGGTCCGCCGCCGTGTTCGCCGGCAATCTCGCCGAAGCGCTCCGACTGCTCGGCCACGCCGGCATCGGTGCCATGGAACTCGACGAACAGCATCGGGGTCTCGGGCAGCGACAGCTTCGAATAGAGATTGGTGGCGCGAACCTGCAGCGCGTCGAGCAGTTCGATGCGCGCGACCGGGATACCCGACTGGATCGTCGCGATCGTCGTCTTGCACGCGGCTTCGACCGACGGAAAGGCGCAGACGCCGCCCGCGATCGCCTCCGGGATGCCCTGCAGGCGCAGCGTGAGTTCGGTGATGATGCCGAGCGTGCCCTCCGAGCCGACGAACAGGCGCGTGAGGTCGTAGCCGGCCGACGACTTGCGCGCGCGGCGGGCGCTCGAGACGAGCTCGCCGTTGGCGAGCACCGCCTTGAGCGCCAGCACGGTGTCTTTCATCGTGCCGTAGCGCACCGCGTTGGTGCCCGAGGCGCGCGTCGCCGCCATGCCGCCGAGCGAGGCATCCGCGCCCGGATCGATGGGAAAGAACACGCCCTGGTCGCGCAGGAATTCGTTGAGCTGCTTGCGCGTCACGCCCGGCTCGACCACGCAGTCGAGGTCTTCCGCATGGACCGAGAGCACACGGTTCATGGACATCAGGTCGAGCGAGACGCCGCCGAACGGCGCGTTCACGTGACCTTCGAGCGACGTGCCGGTGCCGAAGGCGATGACCGGTACGCGGTGCGCGGCGCAGATCCGCACGATCTCCTGCACCTCGCCGGTCGACTGCGGGTAGACGACGGCATCGGGGGGCTCGTTGCGCAGCCAGGAGGCCGTATTGGCGTGCTGCTGCCGGACCGCGAGCGAGGTGACGAGGCGGTTGCCAAACCGGGCAGCCAGCGCCGCGACGGCGCCTGCGGTATCGCCTCGCGGCCGTCCGGCGCCCTCGCCACCCTTCGCCTGCCTGCTCTCACGGTCCATTCGCGCACGCCTCCGGAGCGGCCCCACACAAGCATGGAGGAACGCCCGGCGTCGATATCCGGCGTCGATATGAAGCCGCCGGGCGGTCTTCGAGCCGGTGCGGGGCCATCGCGCGCGCCCGACCGCGGCGGGCCCGCGCGCCAAGCGGCCCGCTGCCGACCGCCCGGGCAAAATGCCAAGTCGGCCACCGCGGTCTCCGCCTCGGGCCGCTCCTGGTAGCGCTCTTGGCATAATGTGCACAAGGAGCGAATGGGTAGGGTTTGTTTGGCGCCATTGCCGAGCGTACCGAGGGCGAGCCCGTTTCCTCGCCCCGTTCGTGTCCTCGGTGATGCGCGTCGAACGGGAATGGATCGACCACAACGCCGCCTCGACATCGCCGAAGCCAACGTGCTGTTCGACCGGGCAGTCGACGAGGCCTGCGAGCCGATCGGGGTCGGCGCCGACTACGTCCGGCAGCGCCGCCGATCCTTCTTCACCGCCGAGGTGCACCTGCGCGACCTGCGGGAGCTGCACGACGGCGACCCGATGCGCGTCACCTTCCAGCCGCCCGATTCCGACGCCAAGCGCCTCCACCACTTCGAGCAGCTCCCTCACGCCACCGAAGGCCGGGTTTCGGCCACGTCCGAGAACCTGGCGGTTCACGTCGACACGGACAAGGCGAAGTCAGCTCCCGTTCCCGAACGCGTCGGCGACAGGCTTGCGCAGATGAAAGCGTCTCACGCCCGATTGCCGCGTCAGGAGGTGGCCCGCCGGCGCGTCGGCATGACAAGGGGATGACGCCGAGGCCTTGCGTGTGCCGCGCGTGACCGCGCGATAGTCCGCGCCGATGGCAAACGCCGCATCGCCGGCAGGACGCCACGTTCGATCAAACAAAAAACCCGACCACACGCAGACGTAATTTGCCGCGCGACGGCGCCGTCCCCTACGCTCCTCGCAGGACGGCGTCATCGACAAACGCCGATGCGGCGTCGTTGCGCGTGAGGCTTGCGCCAACGGCGACGTTTGCCCACGCGCGCGGAAAATTTGATCGGTGCATGGTGTCCGCGGCGGACCGGTGTCCACCTCGCCGCATCATGCATGGTTCGTTCGGCGCATGATCTTCGCGGCGAGCCGGTGTCCACCTCGCCGCATCATGCGCCAGGGGAGGATCGCCATGGCCAAGATCGTTTCCGCCCGCGCATGGTGCAACAACGAAGTCGCCTATCTCGCCTGGAAGACCGACGGTCGCATCGACGGCTGCCTCGGCTTCATGATCACGCGCATTCACCTCGACACCGGCGAGCGCCGGCTGCTCCCCTCCTGGGTTCCGTTCGACACGCAGTCAAATCCCAACTGGGAGCAGCAGGACACGAGCGTCTGGCCGATCCAGAAGTTTTCCTGGCGCGACCTGACGCTGCGCCGCAGCCGTGACACGCTCGCGGTACGCGCGAGCAGATTTCGCTGCAAATACGAGATCGTCGCCGTCGGCCACAAGGCCGACGGCCGACGTCCGGTGCCGCCCTCGCCGCTCGCCCAGCCGGGCAAATACATCGGCAAGCCCATCGCCCTCTTCTTCTGCAGCGACCCGATCGAGACCAACGAGATCGAGCCGACCAACGATTTCGGCGACGTCTTCGTGGCCTTCAACAACGGAATCCTCTCGACGCAGAACCTGCGCAAGCAGCTCAAGACGCCGGCCGGCAAGGCGCCGAGCAAGAAAGATGTCGAGAACCACATCGAAAGGAGCGGCGACCGCATCCGCGCGTTTCTCGCCGGCGACGTGCTGCCGACGCTGACGTCGATGTTCGAGCGCGCCGAACGGGAGGACGGCACGCTGCACCTTGCCCTCTATGAGCTCGATGACCCGCAGCTCGTCGACCTCCTGGCCGCCCACCAGGCGCGGCTGCATCTCATTCTCTCGACCGCCGGCAGCACCAGGCCCAAGAAGGGCTCGGGCGGAAAGACCTTGTGGGACACGACCAACAAGGACGCGCGCGCCAGGCTCGCGAAGCTGATGGGTACCCGTCTGCAGAACCGGATGTTCAACAACTCGGCGCACATCGGCCACAACAAGTTCGCGGTCCTGTCCGACAAGTCCGGCCGGCCGGTCGCGGTCTGGACCGGCAGCACCAACTGGACGCCGACCGGCCTGTGCGCGCAGTCCAACAACACCGTCGTGGTCGAATCTGCGGCCGTCGCGCAGGCCTATCTCGACTACTGGAATCGCCTGCACGCCGACAAGCTGCCGGTACCGAAACCGCTCAGCGCGCCGCTCAACGACGACCAGGGCCCGGCGCTGCGCAAGGCCAATGCCTCGCCGAGCGCGGCGAAGCTCGACGGCGGCAAGACCGGCGTCATGCTGTGGTTCTCGCCGAATACGCCGAAGCTCGGCACGCCCAGGACCCGCACGGTGCCGCCCGATCTCGCCGACGTGTTCACGCTGATGCGGCAGGCCAAGCACGCGATCTTCTTTCTCGTGTTCAATCCCGGGCGCTCCGATCCGGAAGGCGAGGACGTCAACACCATCGTGTCGGCGGGCATCGAGTTCGGCCGTCTCGACCCCAACCTGACGGTGTTCGGCGCGATCAGCGATCCGACCGCCCTGCCCGGCTACCAGGCGCCGCCGCGCGGGGCGGCGGCGGACCGGTCGAAGCCGAAGGTCCCGAGCCCGGCGATCTTCAGCCCCACCGGCGCGCGCAACGTCCTGATGATCCGCGCCGCCGCGCTCAACGATCTGGTCGGCGACTTTCAGAAGGAACTTCTGAGCGCCGGCCACGCCATCATCCACGACAAGATCGTCGTGATCGATCCGTTGTCGCCGGCCGACTGCGTCGTCGTCACCGGCAGCCACAACCTGGGATTCAAGGCCTCCTACGCCAACGACGAGAACATGCTGATCATCCGCGGCAACCAGGCGCTGGCGCTCGCCTACACGGTGCACGTTCTCGACATCTACGATCACTACAAGTTCCGCGCCGTGCTCGAACAGCAGGCGCACGATGCCATGGCCAGGGGCAAGCCTGCCCCCAAGCAGCCGACCGGTAAGGGGTTCCTGCAGACGACCGACACCTGGCAGGACCCGTACCTGAGCGGAGAAAAGGGACAGGAACTCGCGTACTTCCTGAGCTGAGCATCGCCGGTCGAAGCCGAGGGCCGGGACCGGCATGCTTCCCGCGCCGGTGCAAGGCGCGGCGCGCGGGGGCGAGCCGCGGCGCGCACGGAATGCATCCGGGGGCCGATTCGCCCGGTTTCGCGGCGGTGCTGCTCGCCGCAAAGGACGGCAATCCCCATATGTTCGGCGTCATCCGGACATCGGCGCCCCGACCCCTCGTCAAACCACGGGCCGGATGCCATTTTGTGCGGTGGAGAATCACCCGCGGGCCGATCCCGAGACCGCACGGTCTTCGGACAAGATCATGCTCGAATCTGAGGACATAGAGCGGACGGAGATTCCCGCAGCCGTCCGCCCCAAGAGCCCGAATTGGCCGACCCGTTGAATCCGCTGAAGCACGACCGGCAGGACCTCGTTCCGCCGCCCGCCCCCGCGCCGGGCGGCATCGCCGCGCGCGCGCGCGCGGCCGCCGGCGCGCCCTACCTCGCCGGCCTCAACCCGGAGCAGCGCGAGGCGGTGGAGACGCTCGACGGCCCCGTGCTGGTGCTCGCCGGCGCCGGGACCGGCAAGACGCGCGTGCTCACGACCCGCATCGCCCACATTCTCAGCCTCGGCCGCGCGCGGCCCGGCGAGATCCTCGCCGTCACCTTCACCAACAAGGCGGCGCGCGAGATGAAGGAGCGCGTCGGCCACATGGTCGGCCAGATCGTCGAGGGCATGCCGTGGCTCGGCACGTTCCACTCGATCGGGGTGAAAATACTCCGCCGCCACGCCGAACTGGTCGGGCTCAAGTCCGATTTCACCATTCTGGACGTCGACGACCAGATCCGGCTGCTCAAGCAGATTCTCGAAGTCGAGAACGTCGACGAAAAGCGCTGGCCGGCACGCGTGCTCGCCGGGCTCATCGACGGCTGGAAGAATCGCGGCCTTACACCCGAACAGGTGCCGCCCGGAGAAGCCGCGAGCTTCGCCAACGGACGCGGCCTCAAGCTCTACGCCGCCTACCAGGAGCGCATGAAGGTGCTCAACGCCGCCGATTTCGGCGACCTGCTGCTGGAGAACATCCGCCTGTTCCGCGACCACCCGGAGGTGCTGCGGCAGTACCAGGGCCGCTTCCGGTTCATTCTCGTCGACGAATACCAGGACACGAACGTCGCCCAATACCTGTGGCTGCGCCTGCTCGGACAGGGCGCCAGGAACATCTGCTGCGTGGGCGACGACGACCAGTCGATCTACGGCTGGCGCGGCGCCGAGGTCGACAACATCCTGCGCTTCGAAACGGATTTCCCCGGCGCCAAGGTGATCCGGCTCGAGCGCAACTACCGCTCGACCGGCCACATCCTGGCGACCGCCTCGCATCTGATCGCCCACAACGAAGGCCGGCTCGGCAAGACGCTGCGCACCGAGGACGAGCCCGGCGAGAAGGTCGCGGTGACGTCGGCGTGGGACTCCGAGGAGGAGGCGCGCGCGATCGGCGAGGAGGTCGAGGACCTGCAGCGCCAGGGACATCCGCTCAACCAGATCGCCATCCTGGTACGCGCGTCGTTCCAGATGCGCGAGTTCGAAGACCGCTTCGTCACGCTCGGCCTGCCCTACCGCGTGATCGGCGGCCCGCGGTTCTACGAGCGGGCCGAGATCCGCGACGCGCTCGCCTATCTGCGCTGCATCAACTCGGCGAGCGACGATCTCGCCTTCGAGCGTATCGTCAACGTGCCCAAGCGCGGCCTCGGCGACGCCGCCCTGCAGGCCTTGCACGACCACGCGCGCGCCAAGCGCATTCCGCTGATGGAAGCCGCGCGCATCATGGTCGAGACCGAGGAGATGAAGCCGAAGCCGCGCGCGAGCCTGCGTGACCTGCTCGCCGCCTTCGAGCGCTGGCGTGCGCAGAAGGACGCGCTGCCGCACACCGAGCTTGCCGAGATCGTGCTCGACGAATCCGGCTACACCGAGATGTGGCAGAAGGACCGCTCGGCAGACGCCGCCGGACGGCTGGAAAACCTCAAGGAGCTGATCCGCTCGATGGAAGAGTTCGAGAATCTCCAGGGATTCCTCGAACACGTCGCGCTGGTGATGGACACCGACAAGGCCGCGGAGGCGGACGCCGTGTCGATCATGACGCTGCATTCGGCCAAGGGGCTCGAGTTCGACACGGTGTTTCTGCCCGGCTGGGAGGAAGGCCTGCTGCCGCACCAGCGCTCGCTCGACGAGCAGGGCCGCCCCGGGCTCGAGGAGGAGCGCCGGCTTGCCCACGTCGGCCTCACCCGCGCGCGCCGGCGTGCGCGCATCTACTTCGTGTCCAACCGCCGCATCCACGGGAGTTGGCAGGCGACCGTGCCGTCGCGCTTCATCGACGAATTGCCGGAAGCGAGCGTCGAGGTCGCCGAATCGAAGGGAGGATTCGGTTGGGGCGGCAGCTACGGCTCGCGATTCGACCAGATGGAAAGCTTCGGTTCCAACTATGCGACGCCGGGCTGGCAGCGCGCGCAGAGCCGGATGCGGCGCGGCGGATTCAACGACGCCTCCTCCGCGTACGACGACGAGGCCGGCTCCGGCTCGTCCATGGATACCCGCCTGCGCGGCCGACGGAACGAGCGGTCCGCGCCGCGCCGCGCGCCGCTCACGATCGAAGGCGAACTCGTCGCCAAGTCGACCGGCACCATCTCGTCGTTCGCGGTCGGCGCCCGCGTCTTCCATCAGAAATTCGGCTATGGGAACGTCGTCGCCGTCGACGGCAACAAGCTCACGATCCAGTTCGACAAGGCGGGCGAGAAACGCGTGGTCGACAGCTTCGTGGCCGCGGTGTGAATCGCAGCCGTTTCGCCGTCTCGCCTGTCGATTCGACTCGTCGGCCGCCGCAGAGACCCGGCGGCACGCGCCGATCCGGCAAGCTACGCCCGGTTATGGTTACCGCCGGCTGGCGTTGCCGCGCTGCACCGCCTCCTTGCAATAGGGCCTGCGAACAACTAAGTATGGGCGATCGATATTTGGCCGGACTACTGGGCCGCTTCGCCTTGCACTGCTAGGCACGTTTCAGACTCTCTCCAAATTCGACGAACCGGGAACACGGGCATCCGCCTGTTCCCACGTGCACACCGTCAGTGAAAGGACGAGCAAAATGGTTACGGGTATCGTCAAGTTCTACAATTCTCAGAAGGGTTTCGGGTTCATCCAGCCGGATGACGGCGGCAAGGACGTTTTCGTTCACGCCACCGCGCTCGAGCGCGCCGGCATCTCCAGCCTGCGCGAGGGACAGAAGGTGTCCTTCGACACGCAGATGGATTCCCGCTCCGGAAAGGTCGCGGTCGGCAAGCTCTCTCTCGACTGACGATCTGCTTCGGGCCGCCGTTCGTCAGGACGGCGGCCCCGTCGTTGCGGAGCACCGGGGGGCGCTGCTCCTTCGGAAGAGGTACCGATGCGCATCTACATCTTCAAATCGGAAGCAAAAAGCGACCTGCGCGCCTTCGCGGGCGACCTGCCGGGAAGCAAGCTTCCGCAGCAGTTCCGCCCGTGGCGGGCCATCGGCGCCATCGCGCCCGGCAAGGCTCCGCCTCATCGTCTGTCTCGCGAGACGATCGAGAAGGCGATCAACGATCACGGATTCCAGCTCTGGCGCGTCAAGGCGAAAGCGAAAGAAAAAGAGAAGGACGTCTGAAGGACGCCCTGCGCATCCGAAAACGCTGCGGCCTCGGCAGCCCGGCCGAATCATGCGGGCCAACGCGGCGCGAAGACATTCGCACCGATTGCGACGCC
>CAZIGW010000322.1:0-7327 GCA_964538565.1 uncultured Hyphomicrobiales bacterium
GGAAGGCCGCCGCGTCGCCCGGCCAGCGAGTGGCGAATTTCGCCCGCGGCTTCGCCACAGGCGTCACCGACGACGGGGCGAGCCTCGCGGGAGCGGCCGTCGGCGACCTCTCGGTGTTCGGCGACGTGCGCGACGCGGTGCGCGAGGGCGCGCGGCTCGCGCGCGGCGAGCAGGCCGATACCCTCATGCTCGGCCTCGCCGGCGCCGGCATCGCCATCACGGCCGGCACCTATGCGACCGTCGGGCTCGCGGCGCCGGTCCGCGCCGGGCTGAGCCTGCTCAAGATTGCGAGGCGCGGCGAGCGCGTCGGGGCGCCGCTCGTGCGGGCGCTGCGCGGGGCGAAGGCGGCCGAGCTCGTGGGTTTCGCGGGCGACGTCGGTCGCATCGAGATGCGCGCCGGCACGCGCGCGGCGCTCGACGGCCTCAAGACCGCCGAGCGTCCGCGCGAAGTCAGCCGGCTGGCGCAGCTCGCGGGAATCAAGGGCGGCAAGACGCGCGCCGTGGTCAAGCTGTTCGGCCGCGGCGCCATCATGCTGACCGGCGGCCTGTTCGACCTCGCCTCGTGGGTTTTCTGGGCGCTCGCCAACCTGATCGCCTTGTGCGCGGCCGTGAAGCGGACGGCGGAGCGCACGACATTGCGCTATCTGCATTGGCGCAAGGCGCGCCGGGCACGCCGCGCGGACTTGGCAGCACGGCCCGCGCCCGGCTAACGTGCCTCTCCCGTCCCGATCTTCACCTCCGGATATGCCGAGCTTCCGTCACGATGCCGTCGAGATCGCCTTTCTCGACGAAGGGGAGGGCGAGCCCATCGTGCTCGTCCACGGCTTCGCCTCGACCAAGGAGGTGAACTGGGTGCATCCCGGCTGGGTCACCGCGCTCACGCGCGCCGGGCGGCGCGTCGTCGCGCTCGACAACCGCGGCCACGGCGCGTCGACCAAGCTCTACGACCCGGCCGCCTATCACACCACGATCATGGCCGAGGACGTGCGGGCGCTGCTCGACCATCTCGGGATCGGCCGCGCCGACGTCATGGGCTATTCGATGGGCGCCCGCATCACCGCCTATCTGGCGCTGGCGCATCCCGAGCGCGTTCGCTCGGCCATTCTGGGCGGTCTCGGCATCCGGCTGGTCGAAGGCGTCGGCCTGCCGGAGACGATCGCGGAAGCGCTCGAAGCCTCCGACGCCGCGGCCGTCCGCGATCCGCAGGGCCGCATGTTCCGCGCCTTCGCCGACCAGACGAAATCCGAACGCGGGGCGCTCGCGGCCTGCATCCGCGGCTCGCGCCAGACGCTCAGCCGCGCCGAGGTCGCACGCATCGAGGTGCCGATGCTGGTCGCGGTCGGCACCAAGGACCCGATCGCCGGCTCGCCGCATGAACTCGCCGCGCTCGTTCCCGACGCCCGCGCGCTCGACATCCCGGGCCGCGATCACATGCTCGCGGTCGGCGACCGCGTGTTCAAGGAGGGGGTGCTGCGCTTTCTCGCCGAGCGGCCATGAGGCCTGCGGATCCGGCCTCTCCGGGCCTCCGCCCCGGGGCCGGACATGCGTCTGGCAGGGGTCTCGCCCTTCACCTATCTATGCTAGGCTATCGCGATCGCGGCGCTCGCATTTCGACAGGCAATCCGCCGGGAGACGATCATGGCTCAGCAGCAGACGAGATCGGCCAACGCGCTCGACAAGGTCGACCCGGTGTGGACGCGGATCCGCCGCGAGGCGGAGGAAGTGGCGCGGCAGGAGCCGGAGATCGCCTCCTTCATCTATTCGTCGATCCTCCACCATGACACGCTCGAAGCCGTCGTCGTTCACCGCATCGCCGAACGGCTCGATCATCCGGACGTCTCGGGCGAACTGATCCGCCAGGCCTAAGCGGACGCGCTCGAAGACCAGCCGGCGCTCGGCGAGGCGTTCCGCGCCGACATCGTGGCGACCTACGACCGCGACCCGGCGACCAACCGCTTGATCGAGCCGGTGCTGTATTTCAAGGGCTTCCACGCGGTCGAAACCCATCGCCTCGCGCACTGGCTGTGGCGCAGGAACCGCAAGGATTTCGCCTTCTATCTGCAGAGCCGCTCGTCAGCCGCCTTTCAGACCGACATCCATCCGGCGGCGCGGATCGGCCGCGGCATCTTCCTCGACCACGCGACCGGGCTCGTCGTCGGCGAAACCGCGGTGATCGACGACGACGTCTCGATCCTGCACGGGGTGACGCTCGGCGGCAGCGGCAACGAGACCGGCGACCGCCATCCCAAGATCCGCCGCGGCGTCATGATCGGCGCCGGCGCCAGCATCCTCGGCAACATCGAGGTCGGCCATTGCGCGCGCATCGCCGCCGGATCGGTGGTGGTGAAGCCGGTGCCGCACAACGTGACGGTGGCGGGCGTCCCGGCGCGCGTGATCGGCGAAGCGGGCTGCGCCGAGCCGTCGCGCACGATGGACCAGATGCTGTACGGGTCCGAGGTCTGACCGCTCCGACCGGCCCGCCGCATCTTGCGGCACCTGCCGATTGCGCCTAAGGAACGCTGACTCGTCAACGAGGGCATGATCCCGAAGGCGGCCGCTTTCGCAAGGATTGCGCCCCAATTCAACGGGATGAGGCGTGGCCCCGTCCGCGTTCGCGGCCTTCGGAGCGATCACGCCGTCCCAGTCTTGGGTCCGCCAAGCGGCCTCGGGGCGCCACGGCCGGCAGAAGGGGAGCAGCGGTGGACGTAAAGGAAATCAGGAAACTCGAGGACTACATGCGGCGTCTGTTCGGGAACGCGCGCATCCGCGTCGTGCCGCGTCCGAAGAAGACCGATTCGGCCGAGGTGTACATCGGCGAGGAGTTCGTCGGCGTCCTGTTCGTCGACGACGAGGACGACGAGCGCTCCTACAACTTCCAGATGGCGATCCTCGAGACCGATCTCGCCGAATAGGCACCCGGCACGGCCCGCCGCGTCGGCGATCGGACCTGGCGCGCAGTGCCCGTCCGCGCGCGGTCGGATCATTTCGGCGTCGGCCGCAGCTGTGCGACCAGCCGGTCGATCTCCGTCATCACGGCGCGCCAGCGCGGCAGCCAGCCGCGTGGAAAACGCACGGTGAAACCCGCGCCGCCGATGCGCCGCTCGTAGAGGCAGCTGCCGTGCACAACGGCCGCCTCGCGCGAGCAGCGAACGACGAAATGGCCTTCCTCAGCCCGGTCGAACACGAGGTCCTCGCCCTCGTAGGGCGTGCCGTCGCGGAAGGCGACGAGCGTCAGCCCGTCGGGGCCGGCGAGCGCCTGCTCGGCGGTGTAGCGCGGATAGATGGTGCGCAGGCGCTCGCTCGGTGCGAGCGCGCCGGCTGCGTCCGCGATGGTGACGAACAGGAGGTCGCCGGGCCGCGGTGCCGGCGCGTGCGTCCGTTCCGCCGCGGAATCCTCCGCCGGCCAGGCGAACGCCAGATCGACGCGGTCCTGTGCGCCGGCGTGCCGCTGCACCGGGACGCGCAGCGCGGCCGCCGGGATGTTGAAGATGACGTTCGCCACCACGATCGGCAGTTCGGGCGCCTTCGGCGCCGCCGCCGGTTCGGGCCAGCGCGGCCACAGCACGTAGCCGATGTAGACGAGGGCCAGCAGCACCGCTCCGGAGAGGCCCGCGAGCGAGGCGACGGGAAGACGGTCGGCGGTGCGGCGCGCGAGCACGCGCCGGCGCGGCTTGTCGGCGAGCATCGCCATGCGGGCTGCGGTCCTCCGGGCGAATCGGTCGGCGGAGTATGCCACGCGCGCGGCGGCCGGGCCGGCTTGCCTTTTTAGCCGTTTACCCTTCCTTAAGGATGGCGTGGCGCCGCGCCCGGCAATTCGGCAGGAAGAGGGGTGCGGAGGCCGAGCGAGGTGCGATGACACCACAGTCGATGCAACAGTTCCTGGCCCTGGCGATGGGCTTTGCCGTCGCCGGGCTGATCTCGACCGGCTACCAGCTCATTGCCCGGCAGCCGGCGAGCTTCCGGCTGCTCGAGCGCGGCCCGCGGCCGTCGACCTTCGCGGCGATCCCGCTGCTCGTGTTCGCCGCCCCGTTCATCATCATGCGCAACACCATTCGGGGTCGCCGCATCGAGCGGCGCCGGTTCGAGTTCGTGATGATCGCGACCGTCATCGCCGGCATCTGGAGCCTGATGTCCGGGACCGTCGTGGTCTCGGCGATCGAGGTCGCGAGCGGGCTGCTGCAGTAGGCGCAATCTCGCCAACGCGCGCCCGACATGGCAAGGTCGCGCGCCATCGTGGGAGCACGCCGATGCCGATCTATGAACTGGACGGAGAAAAGCCCGACCTTCCGGCCGACGGACGCTGCTGGATCGCCGAGACGGCGGTGCTGATCGGACGGGTGCGGCTCAGATCCGACGCAAGCGTCTGGTACGGCTCGGTGCTGCGCGGCGACAACGAATGGATCGAGCTCGGCGAGCGCTCGCAGATCCAGGACAACGCCACGCTGCATACCGACCCGGGATTTCCGCTCGTCATCGGCGCCAATTGCGTCATCGGCCACAACGTCGTGCTGCACGGCTGCACGGTCGGCGATCACAGCCTCATCGGCATGGGTGCCATCCTGCTCAACGGCGCGCGCATCGGGCGCAACTCGCTCGTCGGCGCCGGCGCGCTCGTGACGGAAGGCAAGGAGTTCCCCGACAATTCGCTGATCGTCGGCTCGCCGGCGCGTGCGATCCGCACGGTCGACGAAAAGACGCGCGAACTGATCGCGCAAGGGGCCGACATCTACGTGCGCCGCTGGCAGCGCTACGCCAAGGGATTGAAGCGGATCGGGTGAAGGACCCGTCCTCGCCGGCTTCTGATCGAGCCACGCAGTTCGCAGCGCCACAAAGCAGCGCCACAAAAAAGTGCGGCCGGCTCCTGGGGAAGAGCCGGCCGCGCGCGATCCCGGTCTGGGGACGGGGAGGGGTGGGGACGTGACCGGGGTCGCGAGCTCCTTGTTTCAGATCGGTTTCACGTTCAGTGCGCCGCCGCGGTCGGCATGGACGGCCGCGGATCGCCGAGCGAGACCCACACGTTGGGATCGGCCTGCGATTGCCGCTTCACGAACGTGTAACCAGTGTCCAGCCACAGCACGATCGACTCGTTCTGGTTGTCGAGAACGAATTCGCCCTTGTCCGTCTTCACGGTGAGCACCGCGTGACCGTCGCCTTTGCGGTCGCGCACCACCGTGATCAGCAGCGCTTCGCGCGGCCAGCCGGCGTCCATCAGCATCTTGCGCTTCAGCAGGACGTAGTCCTCGCAGTCGCCGTAGCCGTCGTCCGGATAGGCCCATTTCTCGACCACCCCATAGTGTTCCAGGTCGGTCATCGGCTTGATCGTCTCGTTGACCCACTTATTCACGCGCACGAGGTCCTTCCAGACCTTCGCCGACATCACAATGTCGCGCGGTGCGGTCGGTTTGGCGGTACAATCGGCGGGATTCTCGGTGCAGAATTCCACCCAGCCGATCGGCGCGCGGCTCACGTTGCCGAGCGAGATGTAGATCGGACGTCCGCTCGCGCCCGGCGCGGCGTGAATGCTCTGGCCGATGGGCGCCGCCTGCGCGGCCGGCGCGGCGGCAATCGCCAGCGCCAGAGCCAGGGCCGATCCCAGGCGGACCAGCGGTTTCGAGAAGAACGTCATCGATGACCCCTCCGTCGTGGGGGTCATATTTCTCACAAACGTTTTGTGCTCACGCTAATATCGGCAAGTCATTTTGCGGCAAACTTTAGCTATTTCCGAAGGCTGCGCGAGACATTCCGAGACATGACTCGCGCAGTTTCGCGTATATTTCTTGACTATACGTATTGTCGAAAATTTTACCATCCGCCCGGCGGAAAACGTGCTGAAAAAGCCGAGAAGCGTACTGCGTCCCTGCGAGCCGGCGCGGTTGCGAAGGCGCGCTGGGGCCACCTCGGCACGGCGGACCGGCCGCGCCGGTCGAGCGGGAAGCTCAGGCCCCGCTGACGTTCTCTTCCAGGAAGTCGGGGTGCTGCAGGCGCGTGAACTCGACGGCGAAGCCGTCGTCGATGTGGCGCACCACGCGGGCGTGGGTCTTGCCGATGGTGACGAGCGAGCCGACCGCGGGGCGTGCGTCGGTCGCCAGCGCCGCGCCGGAGAGCGAGAGGTCGATGATGCGGCAGGTGAGGTTGACGCCGTTCGGCATCACAAGCCGCGTCATCGGGTTGCGCGGCGTGATGCGGCCGTGGCGGCGATCCTCCGGCAAATTGAGGATGTGCCGGTTGGCAAGCCAGGTGAGCTGCGCGGCGAGCTTGTCGCGCTTGCGCTGCGTCGCCGCGATCGTCATGGCGAAGCCGTTCTGGAACAGGCGTGCGATCTTGCCTTCGAGCCGGCCGACGTGATCGATATAGGCGACGACGCGTTCGCCCTCGCGTCCGGTCATCGGCGCGATGATGGCCATTCCGCCCGGCGACATGTTGACGACCTGGCAGGGAAATTCGCGTCGGTCCTGCAGCATGTAGCGCCCAAGCAGATTGACACGCACGCGCTGGAAGCGCCGGCGTTCGTCGCTCATGGGCAGGAGGCCCGGCTTCGCATTTGTCTCAAGCAAAGTCATGCCGCGGCACGTCTCTTGGTCGGCGTGCTCGACCCTAGGCGCACTGAGTTAAAGGTGCGTTAGTCATTTGCACGAAAGCGCGGGAGACCGCTGCGTCAGCCCGCGCGGCCGCCTTCGTGGACGACCAGGCCGTGCCGCAGCCGCACGGGATGTGTCGTTGCGGCAGGCGGCCGGCGAAAGGTCAGGGCCGCGGCGGGCGGCGGTCCGAGGTGGCGCCAGTGCCGCAGGACGAGCGCCGCGAGCGGCCTCTGGCCGAGCCAGTAAGGTGCGGCCATCGGGGCAAGCACACCGAGGTGGCGGCCCTCGCTCCAGCGCGACGGATGGATCGGCAGGAGCAGCAGCTCGAGGTCGACGGCGCCCGATTCCGACCGCCCGCTCACCGCGGCAACCGCCCCGACCGTCTCCTCGCTCGCGATGGCGAGCAGGGCCAGGGCCTGGGCGCGGCTGCCGTCGTCCCACAGGTCCGCGAAGGACGCCCCCCTGAGCTCGCGGCAGAACAGCGCACACACGCGGGTGCCGGCCAGCCGGAACGCATGTTCGCCCGGCGGATCGAGCGCCAGCATGAAGGTATCGGCGAGGGCGCGGCGAATGGCGCCGGGTTCGATATCGGAGCTCTCCGGCGCTGGCCTGCCGCCGCGCCGCTCGTTCCAATGGCCGAACACCTCGACGGTCGAGGCGTGCTTCATGGACGTCCCTGTCCCCATCCGACGCCGCCGGCCCGTTTCCGGCGCCCGTCGGGGCGCCGTGTCGAGGTTCTGTGCGGCGAG
>CAZIGW010000323.1:0-4702 GCA_964538565.1 uncultured Hyphomicrobiales bacterium
CGGCGCGTCCGCGGCGCAGACGAGGCGCACGAGCGAGGCGGTGCCGGCCTGGCTCTCGATCGTGATGGCCGCGACCGCTCCGGGCTCGAGGGCCGCATCGAGGAAGAGATCCACCCGGTTGCCCGGCCCCAGCACCACGCGGCTGTCGCGGGCGAGGAACGGCTCGCACGGCTCGCCGTCGAGCGCCATCACGGTGACCGGAAGTCTCTCGACCGTCGCGGCGGTCGGCGCGCGGCTCGTGGCGTTGAGAAGGCGCAGGCGCAGCCGTTCGTTGCGGCGCACGGGGACCTGGAGCGACGGTTTCCCGTTGACCGTGAAGTAGTCGGCCCGGGGGTCTTCGTGCGCCGCGTCCTGAGAATCGGCCGGCGGGTCGGCCGCGGCGGAGGTGGCGCTGGCGTCCAGGCGCCAGTCTTCCAACACCAGGATCACCTCGCGGTCGACCGCGACCGGTTCGGTCTCCTCGACGATCAGCAGGCCGGAGAGGCCGCGATCGATCTGCCCGGGGCTGAAGGCGGAGCGGTACCAGAAGGTGCCGGCATCGGGCGGCACGAAGCGGTAATCGAATGTCTCGCCCGGCGCGATCGGGCGCTGGGTGAGCAGCGTTCCATCCATCGCGTTGGCGATCCGCAGACCGTGCCAGTGCACCAGCGTCGGCTCGTCGAGGTCGTTGCGCACCCGGATGCGCAATTCCTCGCCGCGGCGCGCGCGCAGCAGGGGGCCGGGCACGGCGCCGTCGAATGCCCATACCGGAACGGGCGGCCGGTCCGGGCCGAGAAGCGCCGCCGAGGCGGGAGCGGCACGCACGAGGCGAAAACCGTCGGGGGCCGCTGCGGGGGCAGGGGCCTCGGCGGCACGCCCGCGCGGGGCAAGGGCGAGGGCGGTGAGCGCAAGCGTCGTACCGGCGAGGAAACGGCGGCGCGCGATCAGCCGCGGATGCGCCGGACCTCCTGCCGCCATGGGTCGCTCCAACTCCCGCCGTTCCCCGGGACGGCCGCCGAAACGATGGGGAAGGCGGCCCGCGAATTCAAGCCGGTGCGAGAACGCGCAGGGTGAACACGGACGGTGAACGAGAACCATGAACAGGCTGGTGAATCCCCGGCGATTGCGGCGGCCCGTGCGACGGCCTATTTTTATGGTGCGGGCCCACGCCGGCGTGATATAAGCCGCGCCGCTCGATTGGACCCGATCCGGTCGAGCGATGCCCTTCGCGGGCGTGGCGGAATTGGTAGACGCGCGGGATTTAGGTTCCCGTGACGCAAGTCGTGGGGGTTCGAGGCCCTCCGCCCGCACCACCCCTCAGGGCGTTCTTAAGCGGACCTACGTTCCTCCACCATCGCCGGCACGCGGATTGCGCGAGCGACGAAACACGAAGACGACGAGTAGTCAGATCATGCAGGTGACCGAAACCCTGGCCGACGGCCTCAAGCGCGAATTCCGCGTGGTCGTGCCGGCCGCCGACCTCGAGACGCGGCTCAACGACCGGCTGGCGCAGATCAAGGACCGTGTGCGCCTCAACGGATTCCGCCCCGGCAAGGTGCCGGTCTCCCATCTCAAGCGGGTCTATGGCCGCTCCGTGATGGTGGAGGCGATCGAGGAGGTGGTGCGCGAGGCCAACGCCAAGATCGTCACCGACAACAACTTCAAGCTGGCGATGGATCCGAAGATCTCGCTGCCGACGGCCGAGAACGAGATCGAGGGCGTCATCGCCGGACGCTCGGATCTCGCCTACACGGTCGCGCTCGAAGTGGTGCCGCCGATCACGCTCGCCGACTTCAAGGGCGTGAAGCTGGAGAAGCTCGTCAGCGACGTCACCGACGCCGAAGTCGACGAGGCGGTGCAGAAGATCGCCGACCAGAACCGGCCGTTTGCCGCCAAACCCGACGGCGCCACGGTGGAGCGGGGCGACCGGGTCGTCATCAATTTCACCGGCCGCATCGACGGCGCGCCGTTCGAGGGCGGCACCGGCGAGGACATCGCGGTGCTCGTCGGCTCGGGCGGATTCATTCCGGGGTTCGAGGACCAGCTGGTCGGCATGGCGGCCGGCGAGACCCGCATCGTGAAGGTCACGTTCCCGAAGAACTACACGTCGGAGGCGCTGGCCGGAAAGGACGCGGAGTTCGACGTCGTCGCCAAGTCGATCGAAGCGCCCGGAACGGTGACGCTCGACGACGAGTTCGCGAAATCGCTGGGAATGGAATCGCTCGCCAAGCTGCGCGAGGCGGTGAAGGACCGCATCGAGCGCGAGCACGCCGCCGCCAGCCGGCAGAAGCTCAAGCGGGCGCTGCTCGACCAGCTCGACCAGCTGCACAAGTTCGCGCCGCCGCCGACCCTCGTCGAGGAAGAATTCAACAACGTGTGGAATACGATCACCTCGGATCTCAAGGCGCAGGGTCGCTCGTTCGCCGAAGAAGGCACGACCGAAGAGGCCGCCAAGGAGGAATACCGGGGGATCGCCGACCGGCGGGTCCGTCTCGGGCTGGTCCTTGCGGAAATCGGCGAGAAGAACAACATCAAGGTGACCGATGAGGAAGTGACGCGGGCACTCGTCGAGCGCGCGCGCCAGTTCCCGGGACGGGAGCAGGAAATCTGGGACTACTACCGCAAGAATCCGTCGGCGCTTGCCGCGCTGCGCGCGCCCATCTTCGAGGAGAAGGTGGTGGATTTCGTGATCGAGCTTGCCCAGGTCACGGAGCGGCGGGTTTCGCGCGAGGAGCTCTACAAGGAAGAGGAAGACAGTCCCGCGGCTTGAACGAAGGAGCGGCGTCGATGTGGTCGGTTCTCGAGATGACCCGCAAGGTTTCCCGGCGCCTGCGCTGTTCGTTCTGCGGCCGCAGCGAGCTGGAGGTGGGCCGCCTGGTCGCGGGCTCGTCCGCCTACATCTGTGACGACTGCATTGCAAAATGCGTGTCGGTGCTGCAGGACAACGGTGGTTTCGTCACGCCCGATCCCAAACGCCCCAACTGACATTCTTGGTAGGTCATTCCGATGCGAGATCCCACCGATACCTACATGAACTATCTCGTCCCGATGGTCGTCGAGCAGACCAACCGCGGCGAGCGCGCCTACGACATCTACTCGCGGCTGCTCAAGGAGCGCATCATCTTCATCACCGGGCCGATCGAGGACGGGATGTCGACGCTCGTGGTGGCCCAGCTCCTGTTCCTCGAGGCGGAGAATCCGAAGAAAGAGATCGCCATGTACATCAATTCGCCCGGCGGGATCGTCACGTCCGGTCTGGCGATCTACGACACGATGCAGTTCATCCGCCCGCCGGTGTCCACCCTGTGCACCGGGCAGGCCGCCTCGATGGCGTCGCTGCTGCTCGCCGCGGGGCACAGCGACCTGCGTTTCGCGCTGCCCAATGCCCGCATCATGGTCCACCAGCCGTCGGGCGGGTTCCAGGGACAGGCGACCGACATCATGCTGCACGCCCAGGAGATCCTCAATCTCAAGCGGCGGCTGAACGAGATCTACGTGCGCCATACCGGTCAGCCGCTCAAGAAGATCGAAGACGCGCTCGAGCGCGACACCTTCCTCACCGCCGATGCGGCGAAGGATTTCGGTATCGTCGACAAGGTGCTCGACAAGCGGCCCGAGGAGATGGGCGAACGCCTTCTCGCCGACCACCGGACTTGAGAATCGCGCTGGCGGCGAGCGCAGCATCGGCGCCTTGGCGCGATCGGGCGCCGGCCGGGTTCGGCCGAATCACCCCACGGTACCGCCGGCGGCGACGCGGGCGGCGCCCGTTCGGTGCGCCGGCGCTCTGGCGGGCCCGAATTTTGCCGGAACCGCTTGGTCGTATCGACGATTGTCGACAGGGCTCTTTCGGAGCGCTTGGCGGACCCACATTTTCATCATTAATGGAATCTTGATTATGCCTCGGCTAGCGTGCTTCGCTAGGAGACCGGTGGTTCGAGGAAGGAACGTTCGAGGAGGCAAGTCCGGCGCTACGGATTTTTAGGGCAGGGCCTGCTAGGCTGGAAAGTTGTACAGGTTCGGTGCTAGCGTTACCGAACCGACGGAGACGGTGAGAATGAGCAAGGTCGGCGGCAGCGACTCAAAGAACACGCTCTACTGCTCGTTTTGCGGCAAGAGCCAACACGAGGTGCGCAAGCTCATCGCCGGGCCGACCGTCTTCATCTGCGACGAATGCGTCGAACTCTGCATGGACATCATCCGCGAGGAGAACAAGTCTTCGCTGGTGAAGTCGCGCGACGGGATTCCGACCCCGAAGGAGATTCGCAAGGTTCTCGACGACTACGTCATCGGCCAGGACCACGCCAAGAAGGTTCTGTCGGTGGCCGTCCACAACCACTACAAGCGGCTGAACCACCAGACGAAGCACAACGACGTCGAGCTGGCCAAGTCGAACATCCTGCTGATCGGACCGACCGGCTCGGGCAAGACGCTGCTCGCCCAGACGTTGGCGCGAATTCTCGACGTGCCGTTCACGATGGCCGACGCCACGACGCTGACCGAGGCCGGCTACGTCGGCGAAGATGTGGAAAACATCATCCTCAAGCTGCTGCAGTCCGCCGACTACAACGTCGAGCGCGCGCAGCGCGGGATCGTCTACATCGACGAGATCGACAAGATCAGCCGCAAATCGGACAATCCCTCGATCACCCGCGACGTGTCGGGGGAGGGCGTCCAGCAGGCGCTCCTCAAGATCATGGAGGGCACGGTCGCCTCGGTGCCCCCG
>CAZIGW010000324.1:0-19023 GCA_964538565.1 uncultured Hyphomicrobiales bacterium
CGCGGCATGAAGGAATACGAGATCGCCTTCGACGGCTTCGCCGTGAAGGCGGAAAATCTGCTCGGCGGCGTCGAGGGGCTCGGCTTCAAGCAGTTGATGCAGACGTTCGAGGCGGCCCGCATACAGACCGCGGCGCGCGCCGTCGGCGTGGCGCAGGCCGCCATGGACGAAGCCCTGCGGTACGCCGAGGAGCGCGTGCAGTTCGGCAGCAAGCTGCGGCATTTCCCGCGCGTCGCCGACAAGATCGCCATGATGGCGGCCGAGATCATGATCGCGCGCCAGATCACCTATTTCGCCGCGCGCGAGAAGGACAAGGGCCGGCGCTGCGATCTGGAGGCCGGCATGGCCAAGCTGCTGGCCGCGCGCGTCGCCTGGGCGGCGGCGGACAACGCGGTGCAGATCCACGGCGGAAACGGGTTCGCGCTCGAATATCCGATCTCGCGCATCCTGAGCGACGCCCGCATTCTCAACATCTTCGAGGGCGCCGCCGAGATCCAGGCGCAAGTCGTCGCCCGCCGTCTTCTGGACGGCTCGAACTGAAGCCGACCGGCGACGACGAGGAACGCGGTTCATCGCCCGCCGGCTCCAACTGAAGCTATCCGGCGAGGACGAGGAGCAGGCTTCGTCAGGCCGCCTTCCTGGCGCGAACCCGGGCTCTCGGGCGGCGGCCCGGGGCAACCGAATTGCGCCCCGGCGCGTTTGATCAAAGGCAAAGCGGCCTCGGCCGCCCGACCTAAGCTGACCGCGTTTCAGGAGGTGCTCATGGGCAAGGTGAAGATCGGTCAGGGCGATTGGGTTGTGGTCTGCGACGGCGCCAAGGCGCTGGTGCTCGAGAACGTCGGTGACGAGAAGTTTCTTCATCTCAAGACCAAGGAGGTCTACGAACAGGAGGAATCAAAGACCAGCGAGGCCGGCACTGACGCCCCCGGACGGGCATTTGGCTCGGTGGGCGAGGTGCGCAGCGCCGTGGGTCAGACCGACTGGCACAACCAGGCGGAGCGCTCGTTCCTGGAGAAGCTCGCCGGCCGCCTCGACACGGCCATTTCGGCCGGCCAGACGAGAGGCCTCGTTCTCGTCGCGCCGCCGCGCGCGCTCGGCATTCTGCGACAGGCCTACACGCATGCGCTGCGCGGCGTTCTGCGCGCGGAGTTCGACAAGGACTTCGTCAAGATGCCGGTCGGCGAGATCGAGAAGCATCTCGCCGGTTGAGCCATCCGGTCTGGCCCACGCGGACGTACATTCGCCTGCAGGTCGTCAGAGCCGCGTGCGAAACCCGAGCGCGCGCAGCGCCGCCGCCACCGCTTCGGCGAGCGGCGTGCGCGGAATGTCTCCGATCACGTCCTCGAGCTTGTCGCCCGCGATCCGGTGCGGCGTCTGCCACAGGTATGCCAATTCGGCGAGCTCGCGGAAGATCGGCACCAGCGGTCCGGCCGCGCGCAAGAGCCACCACGGCATCCGGCTGACGCGCAGATCGCGCCCCATCGCCCGGGCGATGACGCGGACGAATTCGCGGCCGGTCACCGCGTGCCCGGGAAATCCGAAGGTCTCGTAGGACGACAAGGCGCCGCGCGCTTCGGCGAGCCGCACGCAGGCGACGGCGAAATCCGGCAGATAGGCCCATTCGTGCACGACGTCGAGCGGGCCCGGGTAGGTGACGCGTCCGTGCGCCAGATCCTTGACGAGGATGCGGTCGAACCAGGAGCCGGTGCCGCCCCCGCCGTAGAAATCGCCGGCGCGCAGCACGATCACCCGCAGACCGCTGCTTGCGGCCTCGCGCAGGCGTTCCTCGATCCGCACGCGGATCGCCCCCTTGCGCGAGCTCGGACGCATGGGCGTGTCCTCGTCGAGCGTCGGCGGCATCGCCGCGCCGTAGTTGTACAGGTTTCCGGGAAGCAGCAGCGTGGCGCCCGCCGCTTGCGCGGCTGCAACGGCGACATCGGCGAGCGGCAGGGCGAGCCGCGACCAATCCGTGTAGGGCGGGTTGAGCGCGTGCAGGACCAGGTCGGATCCGTGCGCGGCCTTGATGACGGCCTCGCCGTCGAGCGCGTTCGCCTCGACGATCTGCGTCCGGGCGGCGGCCCGCGCCGCCGCGCCCGGTCGCACAAGGCTCGCGACGCTCCAGCCGGCGTCGCGGAAGGCCTCCGCGGCCGCATGGCCGCAGCGTCCGGCGGCGCCGAGGATCAGAATGTGGCCGCTCATCGTATGCGGTTTCCGTCTCCACCGCGGGACCCCCGGCAGCGGCCGGCGGGCGACGGTAGCATGTGGCGGATGCGCCTCGTGCGGGCTCGATCGAAAGCGCCGGAACGGGATGCGAGCTGACCCGTTCGACCTGAGCCGTGACCCGCATGGCGAACGCGCGGGGTCCGGACGGCGATCCGGTCCTCGCCGCGGTGACAATCGTTTGCCGGAAGCGGTGTCATGGGGTTCGGCGCTCGATCCGCATCTTGCGCTCGCCACGATGGCACAGCCGTGCCCGCAATGCTAAGAGGGACGCCATGTCGACCTTCCTGTCGTTCTACGTGGTGCCGATCGCCGTCGGGGCGGTCGCCGTGGTGCTCCTGCTCGGGCTCGTCAACATGATGCGCGGGGGTTCGCCCAACACCTCGCAGCGGCTGATGCGCCTGCGCGTGCTGCTGCAGTTCATCGCCATCGTGATCGTGATGCTGACCATCTGGGCCATGGGGAAAGGCTGACGTCATGGTCGTCCTCAACCGCATCTATACACGCACCGGGGACGATGGAACGACCGCGCTCGGCAACGGCGAGCGGCGCAAGAAATACGATCTGCGCATTGCCGCGTACGGGACGGTCGACGAACTCAACGCCGTGCTCGGGATCGCCCGGCTGCACACCTCGGGCACGCTCGACATCGACGTCATGCTGGCGCGCATCCAGAACGACCTGTTCGATCTCGGCGCCGACCTGTGTTCGCCCGACAGGGGCAAGGGGCCGGGCGGCGCGCGCCTCGCGGTGACCGAGGCGCAGGTCGGCCGGCTCGAGCAGGAGATCGATGCGCTCAACGCCGACCTCGCGCCGCTGCGCTCGTTCGTACTGCCGGGCGGCACGCCGGCGGCCGCGCACCTGCACGTGGCGCGTACCGTGTGCCGGCGCGCCGAGCGGCTGATGGTCGAGCTCGCCGACCGGCCGGGGGAAAGCGTCTCGCCGGCTGCCCTCAAATACGTCAACCGCCTCTCCGATTTCCTGTTCGTGGCGAGCCGGCATCTGAACGATCGGGGCGCATGCGACGTTCTATGGGTGCCGGGCCAGAACCGCTGATCCGGCCGAGCAGTCCACGTTGACACCCCAACCGCGCGCCCATTACGGTGCCGCCGCCTTGCGCCGCCGCCGTCGGGAGTGGCCGTTCGAATGGAGCAAGCACGGCATGAAAATTCTCGTACCCGTCAAACGGGTCGTCGATTTCAACGTCAAGATTCGCGTCAAGGCTGACGGCAGCGGCGTCGAGCTCGCCAACGTCAAGATGTCGATGAACCCGTTCGACGAGATCGCGGTCGAAGAGGCGATACGCCTGAAGGAGGCCGGCAAGGCGAGCGAGATCGTCGCGGTCTCGATCGGGCCGCAGCAGGCTTCGGAGACGATCCGCACCGCGCTGGCGATGGGCGCCGACCGCGGCATCCTGGTCAGGACGGATGCGACGGTCGAGCCGCTGGCGGTGGCGAAGATCCTCAAGGGCGTGGTCGCCGCGGAAACGCCGGGCCTCGTCATCCTCGGCAAGCAGGCGATCGACGACGACTGCAACCAGACCGGCCAGATGCTCGCCGCCCTGCTCAATTGGCCGCAGGGCACGTTCGCCTCCAGGCTCGTAATCGACGGCGACGAGGTCCTGGTCACCCGCGAGGTCGACGGCGGGCTGCAGACCGTGCGCCTGAAGGGCCCCGCGGTCGTGACGACGGATCTGCGCCTCAACGAGCCGCGCTATGCATCGCTTCCCAACATCATGAAGGCGAAGAAGAAGCCGATCGACGAGAAGACGCCGGCCGACTACGAGGTCGACGTCGCGCCGCGTCTCGAGGTGCTGAAGACGAGCGAGCCGCCCGGCCGCAAATCGGGCGTCAAGGTCGCCTCGGCGGCCGAGCTGGTCGACAGGCTCAAGAATGAAGCGGGAGTGCTGTGATGGCGATCCTGCTCGTTGCCGAACACGACAACCAGAGCCTCAAGGACGCCACGCCCAAGGCGCTCACCGCCGCGAAGGCGCTGGGCGGCGACGTCCATGTGCTGGTCGCGGGGTCGGGCTGCCGCGCCGTGGCCGACGCCGCGGCGAAGCTCGACGGGGTCGCCAAGGTGCTGCTTGCAGAAGGTCCGGCCTACGCGCATCAGCTTGCCGAGCCGATGGCCGCCCTCGTGCTCTCGCTCGCCGGCGGCTACGAGGCGATCGTCGCGGCCGCGACCACGACCGGCAAGAACTTCATGCCGCGGATCGCCGCCCTGCTCGACGTGATGCAGATCTCAGACATCGTGAAGGTGCTTGCGCCCGACACGTTCGAGCGGCTGATCTACGCCGGCAACGCGGTGCAGACCGTGCGCTCGAAGGACGCCAGGAAGGTGATCACGGTTCGCACCGCGTCGTTTGCGGCGACAGGCGAGGGCGCGGCTGCGGCTCCAGTCGAGGAAGTGGCGGCGGTGGCGGATCCGGGCCTCTCGTCCTTCGTGGGGGAGGAGGTCTCGAAGTCCGACCGCCCGGAGCTGACCTCCGCCAGGATCATCATTTCCGGCGGCCGCGCCCTGCAATCGCGCGAGAACTTCACCACCTACATCGAGCCCGTCGCCGACAAGCTCGGCGCGGCGATCGGCGCCTCGCGCGCGGCGGTCGACGCCGGCTACGCCCCGAACGACTGGCAGGTGGGCCAGACCGGCAAGGTGGTGGCGCCGGAGCTCTACATTGCGGTGGGAATTTCCGGCGCGATCCAGCACCTGGCGGGCATGAAGGATTCGAAGGTGATCGTCGCCATCAACAAGGACGAGGAGGCGCCCATTTTCCAGGTCGCCGACTACGGACTGGTGGCGGATCTGTTCAAGGCGCTGCCGGAACTGGCGGCAGAGCTTGGCAAACTGGGTCGGTAACCTTGGCCACAGGTCGCAGGGGGCGCGGGTGGCGAGGCGGCGCGGTTCGCAGTAGAACATTCGGCTCGAACACGGGACGAACCGGCGAGATGTGTCGAGCGACGGGGTCCCGGCGGGGCGGATGACTCGGACAAACGGTATGGCGCTCAATATTCAGAAGGTCGGTGTGATCGGCGCCGGGCAGATGGGCAGCGGCATCGCACATGTGTGCGCGCTCGCGGGCTACGACGTGCTGCTCAACGACGTCTCGTTGGATCGGATCAAGGCGGGAATCGCCACCGTCAACGGCAACCTGGCCCGGCAGGTGCGCAGCCAGCGCATTTCCGAGCAGGACCGGCAGGCGGCGCTGCGACGCATCGCGCCGGCCGAGCAGTTGGATGCCTTCGCCAACTGCGATCTCGTGATCGAGGCGGCGACCGAGAAGGAAGACCTCAAACGCCGGATCTTCGCGTCGCTTTGCACGGTGCTCAAACCGCAGGCGATCATCGGCACCAACACCTCCTCGATCTCGATCACCCGGCTCGCCGCCTCGACCGACCGGCCGGAGCGATTCATCGGCATCCACTTCATGAACCCGGTGCCGGTGATGGAACTCGTCGAGCTGATCCGCGGCATCGCCACCGAGGACGCGACCTTCGAGGCGACCAAGGCCTTCGTCGGCAAGCTGGGGAAGATCAGCGCGGTTTCCGAGGACTTCCCGGCGTTCATCGTCAACCGCATCCTGCTGCCGATGATCAACGAGGCGATCTACACGCTCTACGAGGGGGTCGGAAACGTCGAGGCGATCGACACCGCCATGCGCCTCGGCGCGCACCATCCCATGGGCCCGCTCGAACTCGCAGACTTCATCGGCCTCGATACCTGTCTCTCCGTCATGCAGGTGCTGCACGAAGGGCTCGCCGATTCGAAGTACCGGCCCTGTCCGCTGCTCGTGAAATACGTCGAGGCCGGCTGGCTCGGCCGCAAGACGCAGCGTGGCTTCTACGATTATCGCGGCGAGAAGCCGGTCCCGACGCGTTAAGGCGCCGTTAACCACCCCGACCACTTCCACCGCGCGTTCACCCGCGCGCAAGCTTGCGTGCGTCACCGTGTGGTCCCGTTCGTCTGGGACTCGCACCATGGACACGACGTCGCTCGCGCTTTCGGTGGCCTGGCTGGACGCGTTTCGCCGCGCCCAGTCGGAGATGCTCCAGCGCTTCGTCCGCCAGGTGCCGCAGGCGCAGCCCTCGCGCGCCGACCGGATGCTCACCGACGTCATTCAGAGCGCCATCGCGCAAGGCGGAGCCGGACCGCAGCAGGTGACGCCGGCCGCTTCGAGGTCCTCCGCGCACCTCGTCGATCGCCTGGCCTGAGCGCGTCGCCGCGCCGCCGTGGATCAGCGCACCGCCGCCCCGCGATCGCGCCCGCAACGGTTCGTTTACCGCCCCCTTGCACATTTGCCGTCGGACCGAATGGATCGAACGGAATTGCGCTGATGGATGTCGCGTCGCTCGCCGGTGCTTTCGTGAGCTTTCAGAGCGCGCAACAGCAGTCCATGCTGGCGCTCGCCATGATGAAGAGCAACGCGCAGGCTTCCGCCGCGCTGGCGGACATGATCGACGCGGCTGCGCAGGGCGCCAGCCGGCTCGCCAATCTCGGCCCCGGAATCGGCGGCAGTCTCGATATCAGCGCCTAGACTGCCGCACCGGCCGCCGTTCATCGAGCGCCGCTTTCACGAGATCGAGCGCGTCCCGGCTCGCCCATTCAGCCGGGCCGGCGAGCGAGGCGATCTCGCAGCCCGCCGGATCGACCAGCAGGGTGGTCGGCATGCCGAACGCCTTGCCGATCGCCTTGAGGTCCTGGAAGACCTTGGCGTTTGGGTCCGCATAGTAGGCCAGGTTCCTGATGCCGACCTCCTTGAGCCAGGCGGCCGGTTTCTCGGGATCGCGGGTGTCGATATTGACCGCCACGACCTCGAAACGCGGGCCGCCGAGCTTCGCCTCCAGGGCATCGAGGGCGGGCATTTCCTTGCGGCAGGGGACGCACCAGGTGGCCCAGAGGTTGAGCAGGACGGTGCGGCCGCGCCAGTCGGCGAGCGACTTGGGCGCCCCCGACGCGTCCTGGAAGCTCAGGACCGGCAGGCGGCGAGCCTCCGAGGCCACCCGGACCGCGGCCACCTCGCCATGCGCCAGCGGCGCCATGCGGCGCGCGGTCTCGAGCGCCGGACGGCAGGCCGGGTCGCCCGCATTGCGTCCGAAGCCGGTAATCCCGTATACCGCCGCCAGCCCGACGAGCAGACCCGCCAGTCCGGCCGTGCCGATCACCGCCCAGCGTCTCAAGGACGGGCGGCCGGGGTCCGGTTTGGGGTCAGATTGAACCGTCATTGGCGACTTCCGTGGTAGAGGTGCGGACGAGAGCGCCGGCGGAACGGCGGCTCGACCGCGCGAACTGTGAACATGTCAGGTGAACGGCCATGAGCAACAAGATGTGGGGCGGGCGCTTCACCTCGGAACCGGACGCCGTGATGGCGGAGATCAACGCCTCCATAGACGTCGACCGGGCGCTTTTCCGTCAGGACGTCGCGGCGAGCAAGGCCCACGCCGACATGTTAGCCAGACAGGGCATCATTTCGGCGGACGATGCGGAAAAGATCACTCACGGTCTAGACACGATCCTGTCAGAAATCGAGGCCGGCAAGTTCGCGTTCAAGCGCGCGCTCGAGGACGTTCACATGAACGTCGAGGCGCGGCTCGCCGAACTGATCGGCCCGGCGGCCGGCCGCCTGCACACCGCCCGCTCGCGCAACGACCAGGTGGCGACCGATTTCCGGCTCTGGGTGCGCGACACGATCGACGCACTCGACCGCCAGCTTGGCGAATATCAGCACGCGCTCGCCGAGAAGGCACTCGCGCATGCTGACACGGTGATGCCGGGATTCACCCATCTGCAGACGGCCCAGCCCGTTACCTTCGGCCACCACCTGCTCGCCTACGTCGAAATGGCCGGGCGCGACCGGGGCCGGTTCATGGACGCACGCCGGCGGCTCAACGAGTGCCCGCTCGGCGCCGCCGCGCTCGCCGGCACGTCGTTCCCGCTCGACCGCGACATGACCGCCGCGCGGCTCGGCTTCGACCGGCCGGTGGCGAATTCGCTCGACGCCGTTTCCGACCGCGACTTCGTGATGGAGACGCTCGCGGCCGCCTCGATCACGGCCGTCCATCTCTCACGTTTCGCCGAGGAAATCGTGCTGTGGACCTCGCCGCTCGTCGGCCTGCTCACGCTGTCGGACAAGTTCACGACCGGCTCCTCCATCATGCCGCAGAAGCGCAATCCCGACGCGGCCGAGTTGGTGCGTGCCAAGACCGGGCGCATCATCGGCGCGCTCGACGCGATCCTCGTCGTCATGAAGGGGCTGCCGCTCGCCTACCAGAAGGACATGCAGGAAGACAAGGAAGGCACCATGGACGCGCTCGCGGCGCTGTCGCTCTGCCTTGCCGCCATGACCGGCATGGTGCGCGACATGACGCCGAACCAAGCGCGCATGAAGAAGGCCGCGGGCGAGGGCTACGCGACGGCAACCGATCTTGCCGACTGGCTCGTGCGCACGCTGCAGATGCCGTTTCGCGAAGCGCACCACGTCACCGGGCGAATCGTCGCCGCCGCGGCCGCGGCCGGCGTTCCGCTGCATCGGCTCCCGCTCGCCGACATGCAGGCGATCGAGCCACGCATCAGCGACGCGGTGCTCGATGTGCTCTCCGTGGCGAAATCGGTCAGAAGTCGGACCAGCTTCGGCGGGACGGCTCCGGCCAATGTCCGCCGCGAAGCGAGGAAGTGGTTGAAAAAGCTCGACAGGCGGCCGAAGTGACCGCGTCGCCCCCGGCGTCCGCGGCTTGGCTCTCGCCTCGACCCGGCGATCTGCTATATGGTGGCGCGCGACTGGAGGGAGCCCACAGTGACCCGTTCGTCCGACCGCCTGCCCATCCGCCTCGCCGCGGTCGCCATGCTGATCGCCGCGTGTGGTCTTGCCGCCTGCGGGCGCAAGGGCGCGCTCGAACCGCCGCCCTCGGCCCAGCTGGCCGAGCCGCAGCCGGCGGCTGCGCCGGAGGCGCGGCGTTCGCCGGCGGACGTGCTCGTCGGCACGCCGGGAGCCCGCGAGACCCCGCAGCAGACCACGCAGCAGGCCGCAGCCCCGAAGAAGCATTTCTTCCTCGACTGGCTGCTCGACTGAACGCATCCGAGCTTCCCGATGCACCACTTCGCCTATCGTGACGGCGTGCTTCACGCCGAAGCGGTGAATCTCGCCGCGCTCGCGGAGGCGGTCGGCACCCCGTTCTACTGCTATTCGGCCGCGACGCTCACGCGTCACTACCAGGTCTTCGCCGGGGCCTTCGCGGACGTGCCGGCGCTCGTCTGCTACGCCATGAAGGCGTACTCCAACCAGGCGGTGGTCACGACGCTGGCGCGGCTCGGTGCCGGCGCCGACGTGGTCTCGGATGGCGAACTCAGGCGCGCGCGCGCCGCGGGAATCCCGGCGGACAGGATCATGTTCTCGGGCGTCGGCAAGAGCGCACGCGAGCTCGCGCTCGCGGTCGACGAGGGCATTCTCTGCGTCAACGTCGAGTCCGAGCCGGAACTCGAGCTGCTCTCCGGTATCGCCGCCGCTAAGGGCGCGACGGCGCGCATCTCGGTGCGCGTCAATCCCGACGTCGACGCGCGCACGCACGCCAAGATCGCGACCGGAAAATCGGAAAACAAGTTCGGCATCCCGATCAGCCGCGCGCGCGAGGTCTACGCGCAGGCAGCGAAGCTTCCGGGCCTGCGCGTCACCGGCGTCGACATGCACATCGGCAGTCAGATCACCGCACTCGCGCCGTTCGACGACGCGTTCGTGCTGCTGTCGGACTTCGTGCGCACGCTGCGCGCCGACGGACATCGCATCGAGCACGTCGATCTCGGCGGCGGGCTCGGCATTCCCTACCGCGAGGATGACGAACCCCCGCCGCATCCCGAGGCCTACGCCGAAGTGGTGAAACGCGCCACACGAAATCTTGATTGTCGCTTGATCTTCGAGCCGGGGCGGCTCCTGGTCGGCAACGCCGGTATTCTTGTGACGCGCGTGCTCTACGTGAAGCGCGGCGAGGCGAAGACGTTCGTGATCGTCGACGCGGCCATGAACGATCTCGTGCGGCCGACCCTCTACGACGCCCATCACGAGATCCTTCCGGTCCGGCAACCCGCCGGGGCAGGGCGGCGGATCATCGCCGATGTGGTTGGTCCGGTGTGCGAATCCGGGGATTTTCTCGCCCTCGACCGGGAAGTGGTCGAACCGCGTGCGGGCGAACTCGTTTGCGTGATGTCCGCCGGGGCCTACGGCGCCGTGCAGGCGGGAACCTACAACACCCGCGCGCTCGTGCCGGAAGTCCTTGTGAACGGTGCGGAATGGGCGGTGGTCCGCCCGCGCGTCGAGGTCGAGCAGTTGATCGCTCTCGACCGCCTCCCGCCCTGGCTGTGAGCGCGCCCGGCAAGGCCGCATTTCCGCCCGCCAGGGATGCGACGGAATGGCAGCCGTGGTATAGATGACACAATGCGCGATTTCTTCGGTTGGCGAGGGTTTTGGTCGGAGACGCGGGTGAGGCCTCAAGGTCAGTCGACGGACGGACGGCGCGCTGAGCGCGGCGGTCCGGACGTCGGCGGGGCGCTCGGCCGGGCGTTGGTGCGCGCGTGGTGGACGCTCCTGTGGGAGCGTCTGTGGCCGGCGCTTGTCTCGATCGCGACGGCGCTCGGTCTCTTCCTCGCCGTGTCATGGCTCGGCGTATGGCAATGGCTGCCCGCCATGGGCCGCGCGATCGGCCTGTTCCTGTTCGTGGTTCTGACCGCGGCCGCGACGGTGCCGCTGCTGCTGCTGCGCCTGCCGAGCGCCTACGACGGCTTGCGGCGGCTCGACCGCGCCAGCGGCCTGCCGCACCGCCCGGCGACGGCGGTCGCCGACGAGATCGCAGCCGGCCGCGATGATTCCGTTTCGACCGCGTTGTGGCAGGCGCATCTCGAGCGTTCGCTGCGCGCCGCGCGCGCGCTCAGGGCCGGATGGCCGATGCCGCGGGTCGCCTGGCGCGATCCGTTCGCGTTGCGCGCGCTCGTTCTCGTTCTCGTCATCGCCACGTTCTTCGCCGCCGGCAGCGAACGCGGCAAACGCATCGCCGCGGCCTTCGACTGGCAAGGCGTCGTCGCGCCCGCCAATTTCCGTCTGGACGCGTGGGTTTCGCCGCCGAGCTACACCGGCCGCGCGCCGATCATTCTGCCCGGCGTGCATCCGGGCGAGCGCACGCAGGCCTTCGCGGGGGCGGTTTCGGTCCCGGCCGGCAGCGTGCTCGTCGTGCGCGCGAGCGGGCAGGCGCACGTGGACGTTTCGACCAGTGGCGGCCTCGTCGCGACGAAGGATGCCGCAAGTGCGCCGACGCCGGCGGGCAGCGAAGAACACCGGTTCACGATCAACGCCGGCGGCAGCGCCACGGTGGTGGGCCTGAGCAACGAGGATCTCACCTGGACGTTCAACGCGATTGCGGACCGCGTGCCGGAGATCGCGCTCGCCAAGGATCCCGAGCCGCAGGCGCGTGGCGCGATTCTGCTCGCCTACAAGCTCGAAGACGACTACGGCGTCGTCGACGCCAAGGCGACGTTCCAGCTGGCGTCGAAGGACGGCGAGGCGCGATCCGCTCCGCGGCCGCTCTACGGACCGCCGGACTTTCCGCTCTCGCTGCCGCAGGCGCGCGTGCGCAAGGGCGTCGGCCAGACCGTCAAGGATCTCACCGAGCATCCCTGGGCGGGCGCCGACGTGACGATGACGCTCGTCGCCCATGACGAAGCCGGCAACGAAGGCAAGAGCGAGCCGATTGAATTCCGCCTGCCGCAACGCATGTTCGTGAAGCCGCTGGCGCGCGCGCTGATCGAGCAGCGGCGCATTCTCGCGCTCGATGCCGAAGCGCGCGACCGCGTGCTCGTCGCCCTCGACGGGCTGGCGCTCGCGCCCGAGCGGTTCACGCCGCTGGCCAGCATCTATCTCGGCCTGCGCTCGCTCTACTGGGACCTCGGCCGCGCCAAGTCGGACGACGACCTGCGCGAGGTCGTTCAGCGCATGTGGTCGATGGCGACGCAGATCGAGGACGGCAACGTCTCGGACGCCGAGCAGGCCTTGCGCGCCGCGCAGGACGCGCTGCGCCAGGCGCTCGAACGCGGCGCGAGCGACGAGGAGATCAAGAAGCTCACCGATCAGTTGCGCGCGGCCCTCGACAGGTTCCTGCAGGCGCTCGCCGAGGAGATGCGCAAGAACCCGCAGCAGCTCGCGCGTCCGCTCGATCGCAACGCCCGGCAGCTGCGGACGCAGGATCTGCAGAGCATGATCGACCGGCTCGAGAACCTTGCGCGCTCCGGCGCAAAGGACGCGGCCCGGCAGTTGCTCGATCAGCTTCAACAGATGCTCGAGAACCTGCAGATGGCGCGGCCCGGCAACATGGATTCGGGCGACGACGACATGATGTCGGCGCTCGACGAGCTGGGCGACATGATCCGCAAGCAACAGCAGTTGCGCGACCGCACGTTCCAGCAGGGCCAGGACATGCGCCGCCAGCGCAACCAGGGCCAACAGGGTCAGCAGGGCCAACAGGGACAGAACGGGCTCGGCAACCTGCAGCGCGACCAGCAGGCGTTGCGCGATCGGCTCAACCAGCTGATGGAGCAATTGCGCCAGCGTGGTCTCGGACAGAACCAGGGCGACCAGGGCGAGCAGGGGCAGGACGGCGCGCAGTCGCTCGGCCGCGCCGGCGACGCCATGAAGGACGCGGAAGGTTCGCTCGGCGAGGGCAATCCGGACAGCGCGGTCGACTCCCAGGGGCGCGCGCTCGACGCGATGCGCAAGGGCGCCCAGGGGCTCGCGCAGGCGATGCAGCAGCAGCAGGGCGCCGGGCCCGGACCCGGCCAGCCGGGCCGCAACGGACGCATGCGCGCACAGCAGGACACGGACCCGCTCGGTCGTCCGCTGCGCGGGCGCGACTACGGCGACGACGCGACCGTGAAGGTGCCGGGCGAGATCGACGTGCAGCGGGCGCGGCGGATTCTCGAGGAGCTGCGCCGCCGCTTCTCCGACCCCGGCCGGCCACAGCCCGAGCTCGACTACCTCGAACGGCTGCTCAAGGACTTCTGACCGGCAATTCACACCGGCCTGCCGGCCCGGCAGGTCCGGTCAGAACAGCGGCGGTGTCTTCCCGAGCTGGAACGGCCCAAGGAACGCCACCCCGTCCGCGAAGCGCAGCGGCAGCGTGACGGCGGCCCGCCCGTCGATCTGGGCGGGTTGGCCGACGGCGCCGCTCATCCCGTTCCCGCCCAGATTGGACCGCCCGCGCACCAGGCCGCCCAGGCCCGGCATCAGCCGGTCGAGCTGTCCGGCCACGGCGCCGAGGCCGTCCTTCCCGCCGAACGCCGCCATGAGCTGATCGAGACCGAGCGCCGGCAGGAGCTTGTCGAGGCCCGCGACCGTGACCTGGAGTTCGCCCTCGAGCCGACCGCCCGCCGACACGCCGAGCGTGCCATTCGCCGACGCCAGAATGTCGCCCTGGCGCACCCGGGCGTTGACGACCTCGAGCCGGCCGTTCGCGGCCTGCATCTCGCGGAAGCGCTCGGGCCATGGCTTCGGCGCCAGATCCTTGAGACCGGTCAGCACCGCGGTGACGTCGGCATCGATCGGCTGGTTGGTGAAGTGATTGACGCCTGGGGCCGTCCCCTTCACCAGATCGACGGCCAGTTCGAGCACCGGATCGGCGAACACCGAACCGGAACGCACCCGCGTATGCCACTCGAGATGCTCGGCATTCGCCAGCAGATCCTTACCGCCGTCCGCACGCGGGTGCGAGAAGACGGGCTTCTCCATCACGATCGAAACCCGCTCCAGCGCGTCCGGTAGCCCGCGCACGCTGGCGCGCGCCGACTGCCATTCGGCGCGCAGGCTGGGAGGCTGGCCGGGGTCCGCCACCGTCAGCGGCCCCGCGAGCTCGCTGATGACGAGGGTCGGATCGTAGGCCTGCATGGTGACGACGAGGTTGCGCGCCTTGACCACGGCCCGCACCTGCGCCGACCGCACCTCCGCGGCCGGATCGGTGCACTGCACCTCGATGCGGAACGGGAATCCGCCGATGGTTTGCGAGCCGCAGGTATAGGTGCGCCCGAGCCTTGCCTCCCGCTCACGCCAGGCCGCGATCGTGGTGTCGGCGCGGGACGCGGCGTAGTACCAGAATCCGGTCCAGGCGAGCGCGAGCACCGCCACCAGCAGCGTCGGGATCACGATCAGCCAGGAGCGCCGCGGGCGGTCGTCATCGTCAGGTTCGTACGTCAATGGGTCCTCGCGGTTGCGTAGGGGCAGCGGGCCTGTTAGGCGAAACGGAATGTCAGGCGAGTGTCAACGCCCCTCTCCAGCCTGCCGCCGTGATGGATCCCGCCTTCGAGCACGCCGACGAGGATCTGTGGGTATTTGGCTACGGCTCGCTGATGTGGCGGCCGGGGTTTGCGTTCCTTGAGCGCGTACCGGCCCGGCTGGTCGGGCTGCATCGTGCGCTGTGCGTCTATTCCTTCGTCCACCGCGGCACCCCGGAAAGGCCGGGCCTCGTGCTCGGGCTCGACCGCGGCGGAGCCTGTCATGGCACCGCCTACCGGGTCGCGGCCCGCGAGCGGGCCGCCACGATCGCCTACCTGCGCGGACGCGAGCAGGTCACGAAGGTCTACCGCGAGACCGTCCGGGCGGTGACGCTCGCGGTCGAGCCCGAGCGCCGCGTGCAGGCGCTCACCTATGTGGTCGACCGAAGCCATCCGCAATATGCCGGACGACTCAAGCTCGAGGAGCAGCTGCATCTCGTGCGCCAGGGTCACGGCCATTCCGGTCCCAATCGCGACTACGTCATCTCGACGGTTGCGGAGCTCGAAGCCCTGGGCTGCCGCGATTCCGACCTCCACCGGCTGGCCGAACGGCTCAAGGGCCACGACGTTCACGCTCCCGAGCAGGTCGCCGAACGATGACAGCGCATGGTCCGGCGAAGTGCGGGCGGTTCGCCGCAAGACCATGCGCCAGAGGACAAGTTCATGGTCCGGCGAAGTGCGGGCGGTTCGCCGAGGCGAGGCGTCGCACGCCACCGAAGGCTGTTCACGCGGCGGCGAACCCTCGGTTGGGGCGCGCGAGCGTGCCGCGGCCCTCGGCGATCAGCCGGGCGGTCGCCGTCTCGATCTCCTGCTGCAGCCGCTCGAAGAAGACATCCCGATCGAGCCCCGGCGGGATCGGGTCGAGAATCTCGACCGTGACCGTGCCGGGATAGCGCATGAAGCGTCGGCGCGGCCAGAACAGGCCGGAGTTGAGCGCAATCGGCAGGCAGGGAACGCCGCCCTCGGCATAGAGGTGCGCCACGCCGTGCTTGTAGCGCGGCTCGGCGCCGGCCGGCCGTCGCGTTCCTTCCGGGAAGATGATGATCTGGCGTCCGCGCGCAAGCTCGCGGCGCGCGCGCTGCGTCATGGCAGCCAGCGCCGGCTTGCCGGCGCCGCGGTCGACCGGGATCATGCCGCCGCGCCACGTGCACCAGCCGAACAGCGGAATCCACATCAGCTCGCGCTTGAGGATGTAGGTCGGATCGGCGAACAGCGGCAGCAGCGCGAAAGTCTCCCAGGTCGACTGGTGCTTGGAGGCGACGAGCAGGGCTCCGTGCGGAATCTTTTCCAGACCGCGCCATTCGACGCGGATGCCGCAGACGGTGCGCAGCAGCCAGAGATTGGCCCGGCCCCACAGCTTGGCGACGCCGAGGATTCCCCACCGGGGCAGCACCAGGCTGGGCAATGCGAGGAAGATCAGGAAAACGGCGAGGTTCAGATAGAACAGAAGATTGAACAGGACGGAGCGGACAAACAACACTGGCGAGATCCAGAGATTGGAGGGAAGGTCGGGTCCTGAGCGTCGTTCTCGAAATCAGCTCTTCGCGTCCCCGTGGCCGGTGGCGAGCCGCGTGGAAGCGAGAATCGGATCGATGCGCATGCGTACCTTGGCGGCGATGAACTTCAGATATTCGGACAGCAGCAGCCGCGTGTCCGCCGCGTTCGACCACCACGGCTCGACGCGGCGCTTCTCCGTCACGACCGGGAACGGAATGAGCGTCACGTCGGGCAGCTGGTGCGCGAGTTCCGCCATCGCGCGCGGCATGTGATAGCTCGACGTCACCACCACGAGCGAGCGGAAGTCGTGCTGCTTAACCCAGCGCCGGGCCTCGATCGCGTTGCCGACGGTGTTGACGGCGGAATAGTCGAGATCGACGCAGCAACCGAACATGCGCTCGTACTGCGGAACGAGGCGCGACAATTCCCCGGTGCTGGTCGTGCGATTGACGCCGGTGATCAACAGGCGCCGGCCGCGTCCCGAGGCGAGCAGTTCGACGGCGTCGACGATGCGGGAGGCCCCGCCGGTGAGGACCACGATTCCGTCGGCGTTGCGGTCGAGCGCGGGCTCGTCGGTCGCCACCCGCGAGGCGAACCACAGAAAGCCGACGAGAAGTCCGCAGCCGGCGATCGCTCCGCCCCAGACGGCGGCTCGCCACATCATCCGCAGCACGCGGCCCATGCGAGCCGTCCTGCGCGCGGCCTGTGCGCGCCGTACCCGTTCCGCAAGATCGTGGCGCCTCTTTGCCTCGCCGCCGAGCATCGATCCGAATTCCAGGCCGTGGTTGTACAATCCCCGCCCCGCGGGCGGTCGCACAGGGTTAGTCGATCATCTGCAGCGTGCGGTTGACAACCTGCTTGGACGTTAGCGCGGTTACGGCGGCAATCAATCCGATCTGGGCGACGATGATCACGTAGCCCAAAGGCCCGATGGCGAAGGTCCCGAACAGCGCGGCGATTTCCTCTCCGGTGGCGGTGCCGCGAAACCAGCTGCCCACCATGCCGGCCAGAGCGAACAGCAGCAGGGCCGTTCCCCCGCCGATCAGTCCGCCCTGCAGGCCGAGCACCAGGAAATGACGCTGGAATTGCCCGGCCACGAACGCGTCTTTGGCGCCGATGAAATGCAGCACCTCGATGATCGGACGATTGGCCGCCATCGCCCCGCGGGTGGCGAAGGTGACGGACAACATGGTGGCGACCAGCACCAGCGCGAGAATCGCGATGCCGCCGGTCACCGCCGTCCCGGTCATCGCCCGCATGCGGCCGATCCAGCCGCGGTGGTCGTCGAGAGTGGCGCTCGGAACCGAGGCGGTGAGGGTGCCGCGCAACCGTCCGAAATCCGGATGCTCGCCGGAGGCGATCCGCACCACGATCAGGCGCGGAATCGGCAGGTCGTCGAGGGAAAGCCCGGTGCCGAGCCAGGGCTCGAGCAGCTCCGCTGATTCGGTCCTGGTGTAGGGCCGGACCTCGGCGATGCCGGGCGCGCCGCGCGCGATCTCGGCGGCGCGGCGCACGTCCTGCTCGAGGTCGCGGCCGGGCGTCGGCCGCACCTGGATGGTCACTTCGCGTGCGACGTCCGACTGCCATTCGGAGGCAGAGGCGGTCACGAGCGTCACCGCGCCCGTCGTGAGGGAAGCCAGGAACGTCATGATGGCGACGACGGCCACCAGCGCGTGCCCGGCGACCGAATCACGCGGCACGATCGGGGTGTCGCTGCGCGGTGGCGGCGCGAGCCGCGGGCGCGCGGGCGCAGGTGGCTTCACGGCTCGTCTTTCGCGCACATCCGCTCTCGCCGCGTCGACCATCACTGCCTCAATCGTAGACGTGCAGGCGCCCTTCGTGGAGGACCAGCCGGCGGGCATCATACTGGTCCATGAGGGCGATATCGTGGGTTGCAATAATGACCGAGGTCCCGGATTTGTTAAGCTCGATGAACAGCCGAAGCAGCCGCTGGGCGAGGGCGGGATCGACGTTCCCGGTCGGTTCGTCCGCCAGCAGGAGTTGCGGCCGGGCGATGACCGCGCGGGCAATCGCCGCGCGCTGCTTTTCGCCGCCCGAAAGCACCGGCGGGAGCGCGCTCATGCGGTCGCCGAGCCCCACCCAGTGCAGCAGCTCGGTCACCTCCGCCCGGTAGGAACTCTCGGCCTTGCCGATGATTCGCAGCGGCAGCGAGACGTTCTCGTAGGTGCTCATGTGGTCGAGCAGGCGAAAGTCTTGGAACACGATGCCGATTCGCCGGCGCAGGATCGCAAGGTCGTCCTTGCCGAGCGCCATGATGTCCTGGCCGAACAGGGTGATCAGGCCGCGGGTCGGCTTGAGCGAAAGAAACAGAAGGCGCAGCAGCGACGTCTTGCCGGCTCCCGAAGGGCCGGTCAGGAACTGAAACGAATGGGGCTCGATGCGGAAGTTCACGTCCCGCAGGACTTCCGGACCGATCCCATAGCGCAATCCGACATTCTCGAATCGGACCAAGCCTCTCTCCGTGCGGTGCTTTCCCGGACAACGCCGATCTGGCGACGCGCCCGCGCGAACACACCTCGGCGCACACTCGTGGGGGCTCCGGCCAGGACCGCCCCCGAACGGCCCCATATATCTTTACCGCAAATTGCGCGTCCGCGCCCATGCGGTTAACGGCGCGTTAACGACCGATCCGGCACCGTCACCGGGTCGCGTCAGTGTCTTGGTGTCACGGTTTCCGATCCGTTAACAGTGGCCGGATCGCTTGGCCATGCGTCCAGCCGTCCCGCTTCACTCATGATGATCGTCTGCCCGACCTGCTCGACCTCCTACAACGTGCAAGTCGCCTCCCTGGGCGAAACCGGGCGCTCCGTTCGTTGCGTGCGGTGCCGGACCGTCTGGTTCGCCTCGCCGCCGAGCGCGCTCGCGGAGGCGGCTCAACCTGAAGCCGCCGTCGCCGCGCGGGACGACGGGACGGGCGGTCTTCCGTCCGGCTCCGCGGCGGCGTCTGGGGGCCCGGCTGCCGCGCGTGGCGAGGAGGACCCGCAACCG
>CAZIGW010000325.1:0-10845 GCA_964538565.1 uncultured Hyphomicrobiales bacterium
TGCAGGTCAAGCGCGGCACGATCTACGGCTTCCTCGGCCCCAACGGGTCCGGCAAGACGACAACGATCCGCATGCTGTGCGGACTGCTGACCCCCGATTCCGGCCGCGGCACCTGCCTCGGCTTCGACATTCGCACCGAGGCCGAGAAGATCAAGCTGCGCGTCGGCCAGCCGGTCAGCGTCTCCTTGCCGGCCGAGGGGGTTGCAAACGAAGCGGCGAAGAAGGAGGCGTCGCAATGAGCGCGCCCGACGTCGCCATCGAGGTCGAAGGCCTCACCAAGTCGTTCGACGGCCGCGTCGTCGTGCGCGATCTCTCGATGCAGGTCAAGCGCGGCACGATCTACGGCTTCCTTGGCCCCAACGGGTCCGGTAAGACGACGACCATCCGCATGCTGTGCGGGCTGCTCACGCCCGATTCCGGCCGCGGCACCTGCCTCGGCTTCGACATCCGCACCGAGGCCGAGAAGATCAAGCTGCGCGTCGGCTACATGACGCAGCGCTTCAGCCTCTATCAGGACCTCTCGGTGCGCGAGAACCTCGAGTTCGTCGCACGCCTTTACGGGCTGCCCGATCCGGCCGGCGCGGCGCGCGCCATGGTCGCCCGGCTCGGGCTCGAAGGCCGCGAGGAGCAACTCGCCGGATCGCTGTCCGGCGGCTGGAAGCAGCGGCTCGCACTCGGCGCCTGCACGCTGCCCAATCCGCAGCTTCTCCTCCTCGACGAGCCGACCGCCGGCGTCGACCCGAAGGCGCGGCGCGAGTTCTGGAGCGAGATCCACGCGCTCGCCGCCGAAGGCCTCACCGTGCTGGTCTCGACCCACTACATGGACGAAGCCGAGCGCTGCCACGAGATCGCCTACATCGCCTACGGGGTGCTGCTCGCGCACGGCACCGTCGCCGACGTGATCGCCGGCTCGCATCTCGTCACCTACACGGTGAGCGGCGAGGATCTCGCACCGCTCGCGCATGAGCTCACGGACCGCCCCGGGATCGACATGGTGGCGCCGTTCGGCGCGAGCCTGCACGTCTCCGGCCGCGACGCCGCGGCGCTCGACTCCGCGATCGCGCCCTACCGCGCGCGGCCCGATCTCGTGTGGACGCGCTCGGAGCCCTCGCTCGAGGACGTGTTCATCGATCTCATGGGCAAGGCGCAGGACAATTTCCAATGAGCCTCACGGCCGGCGTGTCCCAGCAGGCGACCTCCGGCGGCTTTTGGCGTCGGACACGGGCGATGCTGATCAAGGAATTCATCCAGCTTCGCCGCGACCGCCTCTCGTTCGGCATGATCGTCATGATTCCGCTCATGCAGCTCATGCTGTTCGGCTACGCCATCAACACCACGCCGCGCGATCTGCCGACTGCAGTGCTGCTGCAGGAATCGAGCGACGTCGGGCGCTCGATTCTCGCCGCGCTCAAGAACACCAAGTACTTCAAGGTCACGCGCCAGCTCCATAGCGAGGCCGAATTCGACCGGGTGCTCGCCTCCGGGGAGGTGCTGTTCGCGGTCGAGGTGCCGGCCGGATTCGAGCGGGCGCTGCGACGCGGCGACCGTCCGGCGCTGCTCGTCGCCGCCGACGCGACCGATCCGGTGGCCTCCGGCTCGGCGCTCGCGACGCTCGGCGGGTTGCTGGAGACGGCGTTGCGCAACGACCACGCCATCCCCGACACGGTCGCACCTCCGTTCGAGATCCGCACCCATGCGCGCTACAACCCGGCCGCCGCCACCTCGCTCAACATCGTGCCCGGGCTCGTCGGCACCATCCTGACGATGACGATGCTGATCTTCACCGCGCTGTCGGTGACGCGCGAGATCGAGCGCGGCACGATGGAGAGCCTGCTCGCCATGCCGATCACGCCGGTCGAGATCATGCTCGGCAAGATCGCGCCTTACGTGATCGTTGGCTTCGTCCAGGCGAGCATGATCGTCGGGGTCGGCATCGGGCTGTTCGGCGTCCCGGTCGAGGGCAATCTCGTGCTGCTCGCCGCATTGAGCACGCTGTTCATCACCGCCAACCTGTCGATCGGCTACACCTTCTCGACCGTCGCCCAGAACCAGCTCCAGGCGATGCAGATGTCGATGATGTTCTTCCTCCCCAACATCCTGCTCTCCGGGTTCCTGTTTCCGTTCGCCGGCATGCCGCAGTGGGCGCAGTGGATCGGCGAAGCCCTGCCGCTCACGCATTACCTGCGGATCGTGCGCGCCATCCTGCTGAAGGGCTCGACGCTGCCCGACCTGCGATACGACACGCTCGCGCTCGCCGGCCTGACGCTCGTTGCGATGACCCTGGCGGTAGCGCGCTTCCGCCGCACGCTCGACTGAGGCGGCGGACGAACGCCGGCTGCGACAACTCGTCCGGCACGGACGGGGCCGCGGGCGGGGGGAACTCTTGCGGCTTCAACTCGTTGAACGAACGGAACCGCTCGTCCGGCGCGGTGTCCGCGCGTGCAGCACAGGGGGTGACCGACGTCGGCCGCAATCCGCCCAAGGATTCCGCCTCATGTCTCCTCCCGTTTCGCTTTTCCCGTCCGTTCCGCATGGCCCCTCGCACGCCGGCCATCCCACCGGCTGGCGGCGTTATGTGTTCGCGACCAATCACAAGGACATCGGTACGATGTACCTCGTGTTCGCGCTGATCGCCGGCCTCGTCGGCGGCGCGCTGTCGGTCGTGATGCGCCTGGAGCTGCAGGAGCCGGGGCTGCAGATCTTCTCCGGTCCACACTACTACAACGTGTTCGTCACCGCCCACGGCCTCGTCATGATCTTCTTCGTCATCATGCCGGCGCTCATCGGCGGCTTCGGCAACTGGATGGTGCCGCTGATGATCGGGGCGCCCGACATGGCGTTCCCGCGCATGAACAACATCTCGTTCTGGCTGCTGCCGGCGTCGTTTTGCCTCATGATGATCTCGCTGTTCATGCCCGGCGAGCCGGGGGCGTCGGGCAGCGGCACCGGATGGACGCTCTATCCCCCGCTGTCGACCGTCGGGCACCCGGGCGCGTCGACGGATTTCGTCATTCTGTCGCTGCATATCGCCGGCGCGGGCTCGATCCTCGGCGCCATCAACTTCATCACCACGATCTTCAACATGCGGGCGCCCGGCATGACGCTGCACCGCATGCCGCTGTTCGTCTGGGCGGAACTGGTGACGGCCTTTCTGCTGCTGCTGGCGCTGCCGGTGCTCGCCGGAACGCTCACCATGCTGCTGACGGACCGCAACTTCGGCACGACGTTCTTCGAGCCGTCGGGCGGCGGCGATCCGCTGCTGCACCAGCACCTGTTCTGGTTCTTCGGCCATCCGGAGGTCTACATCATGATCCTCCCGGCGTTCGGCGTCATCAGCCAGGTGGTTGCCACCTTCAGCCGCAAGCCGTTGTTCGGCTATCTCGGCATGGTGTACGCGCTGGTGGCGATCGGCTTCATCGGCTTCGTCGTGTGGGCGCACCACATGTACACGGTCGGCATGTCGGCCAACGCGCAGGCCTATTTCGCCTCCGCCAGCATGGTGATCGCCGTACCGACCGGCATCAAGGTGTTCTCCTGGATCGCCACGATGTGGAACGGCTCGGTCGAATTCCCCACGCCGATGCTGTGGGCGGTGGGGTTCATCTTCGTGTTCGTCATCGGCGGGCTGACCGGCGTCGTGGTCGCCAATCCGGGCGCCGACCGCATCCTGCAGGACACCTATTACATCGTGGCCCACTTCCACTACGTGCTGTCGCTCGCCGCCGTGTTCGGCATCTTCGCCGCCGCGTACTACTGGTTCCCGAAGATGACGGGCTACACCTACTCGGAGACGCTGGGGAAGTGGCATTTCTGGTTGTCGTTCGTCGGCGCCAACGTGATCTTCTTCCCGCACCACTTCCTCGGCCTGTCCGGCATGCCGCGGCGCGTCGCCGACTATCCGGATGCGTTCCGCGACTGGAATTTCATCTCGACCATGGGCGTCTATGTCTTCCTGGCCGGGCTCGTCGTGTTCTTCGTCAATCTCTTCCTCTCGGTGGCGCGGCGCCAGGCGGCGGGGGCGAACCCATGGGGGCCGGGCGCAACGACGCTCGAATGGACGCTGCCGTCGCCACCGCCTTTCCACCAGTTCGACACCCTGCCGCGCATCAGGCCGCGCGACCTCGCCCACGCCCGCGGTTGACGGGGCGGGGAGTTCTCCGTTTGCCATGAATGCAGGGCCGCCATTCGGCGGCCGGATGGCTTTCGGCAAAAGGGGCCTGACGCACTAGGCGCGTCGGCCCGGCCGGGGTATATGCCTGCTACGGGCGCCGGCCCTGGAGAGGCATTCATGTCGCAACCGCACCCCGCGAGCCCCGAAGGACGCCGCGCCATCGGTTTCCTCAACTGGGCGCACGCGCTCGATCACTACGTGATGCTGATCTATCCGACCGTGGTGATCGGCCTGGAGTCGGTCTACGCCACCTCCTATGCGGAACTGATCGCGCTCTCGACGGCGTCCTTCGTCGCCTTCGGAGTATTCTCCTTGCCGGCCGGCTGGCTCGCCGATCGCTGGAGCCGGCGCAATATGATGGCCGCCTTCTATCTCGGTTGCGGCGCTTCGCTCGCCGCCGCGGCGATCGCCCCCAACCTCGTCCTGCTCGCCGCGGCGCTGTTCGCGCTCGGCGTCTTCGCCGCGATCTATCACCCGGTGGGCATGGCGATGCTGATCGAGATCTCGCAGGCGCGCGGACGCACGCTGGCGTTCAACGGCGTGTGCGGCAATCTCGGCGTCTCGCTCTCGGCCGGCATCACCGCGACGCTGGCCTCGTGGTTCGGCTGGCGCGGCGCCTTCCTGGTGCCCGCCGCCATCTGCCTCGCCACCGGCGCGGCTTATCTGACGGCCGTCGCAGACGAGAGGCAAAGGGGCGGCGCGCGCAAGTCGGTGGCGGACGTGGTGCTCTCGCCCCGCGCGGCGGCGACGTTCTTCGGCCTCTACATCGTCATTTCCATCACGGGCGGGCTCACCTTCAACACGCTGCTGATCGCGCTGCCGAAGATCGTCGACGAGCGGCTCGGAACCGACGTTCCGCTGATCGCGGTGGGCGGGGTCGCGACCGCGGTCTTCCTGTGTGGGGCGCTGGCGCAGATCGCGGTCGGGCGGCTGGTTGAGCGCTTCACCCCGCACCTGATGTTCGCCGCGGTGATCGCGCTGCAGTTCGCCGGGACACTGTGGGCGGCGAACGCCGTCGGGATGTCGCTGATCGCCGCGCTCGCCGTCACGATGGCGGCCGTCTACGGGCAGGTCACGCTCGGCGACCTGGTCATCGCCCGCTATACGGCCGACGCGTGGCGCGGACGGGTCTATGCGGTGCGCTACTTTCTCGCCTTCGTCTCGTCCGGCGTCTCGGTTTCGGCGATCGCGTTCTTGTACGCGCGCGGCGGCTTCGATCTGGTGCTGGCGGTGATCGCCGGCATCGGGGCCATCCTGCTCGCCGCCGTCTTCGCTTTCGTGGCGCTGATCTCGAGCGTCGAGCGGGCGCGCGTGCGCGCCGTGGCGCCGGCGGAATAGGCCAACCGCCGCGCTTGGTATCGGGGCGGGTTGCGGGTAAAAGGCGGACGACATGGATCAAGCCGCCGTCGCCAAGCCGCCATCCCCGCAGGTCGCCGCGCCGGGGCCGCAGCTCTCGGTCGTGGTGCCGACCTTCAACGAGCGCGACAACGTCGAAATCCTGACGCAGAAGCTCGCGGCGGCCCTTGCGGACATCTCCTGGGAGGTGATCTTCGTCGACGACGATTCCCCCGACCGCACCTGGGAGGCCGTTCGCGCGCTGGCGGCAAATGACGCGCGCGTGCGCTGCGTCCGCCGTCTCGGCCGGCGCGGACTTGCGGGGGCGTGCATCGAGGGCATCCTGGCTTCGAGCGCACCCTGCGTCGCCGTCATGGACGCCGACCTGCAGCACGACGAGGCGCTGCTTCCGCGCATGTTCGAGGCGCTGCGTGGCGACCGCGCCGACCTCGTGGTCGGCAGCCGGTACGTCTCGGGCGGCGCTGCGGCGAGCTTCAGCGGCGGACGGCTGGCGGCGAGCCGCTTCTCGAACCTGATCGCGCGTCTGTTGCTGCGGGTCGATCTCGCCGATCCGATGAGCGGCTTCTTCATGATGCGCCGCGACCGGTTCGAGGGGCTCGCACATTCGCTCTCGGTGCACGGCTTCAAGATCCTGCTCGACATCGCGGCGAGCGCGCGCGGCAAGCTGCGCGTTCTCGAACTTCCGTACGAATTCCGCGGCCGCGTGCACGGCGAGAGCAAGCTCGATTCCCTCGTCGCGCTCGACTTTCTCGGGCTGGTGCTCGCCAAGCTCACGGGCGATGCCGTGTCGCTGCGCTTCATCCTGTTCGCGCTCGTCGGCGCCATTGGCTTCGCCGTCCATCTGGCGACGCTTTATCTCGCCATCCATGAGCTTGCGCTGCCGTTCGCGCACGCACAGACGCTTGCCGCCGTCGTCGCCATGACGAGCAACTTTCTGCTCAACAATCTTCTGACCTATCGCGACCAGCGGCTCAGGGGCATTGCCTTCCTGCGCGGTCTCCTGGTGTTCTATGGCGTCTGCGGCGTCGGCCTCGTGGCCAACGTGGGCGTCGCCTTCTCGGTCTACGGCCAGCGGCCGATCTGGTGGCTCGCCGGCGTCGCCGGCGCGCTCATCGGCGTCGTCTGGAACTACGCCATGTCGAGCCTGTTCGTCTGGCGCCGGCGATGAGTCCCGAGGAAGCGAAGCTCGTCCGCCGCGCGGCCGTCCTGGTCGTGCTGCTCGTCGGCCTGCGGCTCGTGCTCGCCGCCGCGATGCCGCTCGCCGCCGACGAGGCCTATTACTGGCTGTGGTCGAAGCATCTGGCCGGCGGCTACTACGATCATCCGCCGGCGATCGCCTGGCTGATCCGGCTCGGCACCATGATGGCCGGCGACCGCGAGATCGGCGTCCGCCTCGTGCCCGTGCTGCTGGCGCTGCCGATGAGCTGGGCGGTCTATCGCGCCGCCGATCTCCTGTTCGCCAGCCGGCGCATCGCCGCGCGCGCCGCCGTCTACCTCAACCTCACGCCGCTGGTGGCGGCCGGCACCGTCATCGTCACGCCGGACGCGCCCCTGCTCGTCGCCTCCGCATTCCTGCTCTACGCGCTTGCCGGGGTGCAGGCGAGCGGCCGCGGCGCCTGGTGGATCGCGGTCGGCGCGGCCGCGGGCGCGGCGCTGCTCTCGAAATACACCGCGCTCTTCTTCGGCGCCGGCATCGTGCTCTGGCTCGCGCTCGTGCCCGAAGAGCGGCGCTGGTTCCGCTCGCCCTGGCTCTATCTCGGCGGGCTCGTGGCGCTGGCGCTGTTCTCGCCCGTCATCGTCTGGAACGCCGAGCACGGCTGGGTGTCGTTCATCAAGCAGTTCGGCCGCGCGCGCGCCGACGAATTCACGCTGCGCTATCTCGCCGAGCTCATCCCGGTGCAGATCGGCCTCGCGACTCCGCCGGTCTTCCTGCTCGGCTGCGCCGGACTTTTCGCCATGCTGCAAGGGCGGGGCGGCGCGCGGCCGGCGCGCGTTCTGCTCGGCGCGATGATCTGGCCGATCGTCCTCTATTTCCTGTGGCATTCGCTGCACGACCGGGTGGAGGGGAACTGGCTGGCGCCGGTCTACCCGGCCTTCGCCGTCGCGGCGGCGCTCGCGGCGGAGGAATTGCCGTGGCAGGGCGCGATGGCGCGGCTTGTCGCATTCTCGCGCCGCTGGGCGGTGCCGACCGGCATCGTCCTGTTCGTGGCGGTCGCCGTGCAGGCGGCAACCGGTCTTGTCCCGCTGCGCCGCGACCCGACTGCGCGGCTGCTCGCCGTCGGCTGGCGCGAACTGGCGCAGGACATCGAGGCGCATCGCCTCGCGCTCGACGCCAGATGCGTGGTCGCAACCAACTACGGGCTGGCGGCCTGGCTCAGCTTCTATCTGCCGCGCGGCACGCCGGTGGTGCAGATGAACGAGCGCATCCGCTGGGCGAACATGCCGGAGCCCGATCCGGCGCTGTTCAGCGGCCGTGTGCTCTACGTCGGTGATCCAAACATCGATCCGACGCCCGAGCTGCGGACCCGCTATGCGACGGTCGAGCCGCAGGGGCAGGTGATCCGCAGCCGCAACGGGCAGTCGATCGAGGCCTATCGGATCGATCTCTTGTCCGGCCTCAAGGCCGATCCGCTCGATCGCCTGCCGCCACCGGAACTCCGGCGGTAGCGCGTGTCCGGCGAAGCGGAGGCCGGCTCGCCCGCAGAAATGCGGTCAAACGTTGAATCCGGAGCCCGACCCGGTGCGACCTGATCGAGGTGCATGCCAAAGCCGACCGGCTGTCAGAAGAGCGGGGCCGCGAGGTGTGTCGCCTCGGCGCCGGTCCGCTCGCACACCAGCTCGGCGATGCGTCGCCGATGACAGTGGTCGGGGTCGCGTTCGTAGCAGAGCAGGCACACGCGGGTGCCCGAGCGCACGATGGCGGTCAGCTCGTCGAGCTGCTCCTGGGCCTCGGGCGTGGCGAGATGCGTTTCGTAGATGCGGAACAGATCGTCGAGCCGTCCCTGGCGCGCGGCCGTGCGCCCTTCGGCGGGCGTGCCGAGCCCGCGCAGATGCAGATAGCGGATGCCGGCTTCGTCGAGCCCCGCCGCGAGCTGGCGCTTGGAGAAGCCGGGACGGCGCGAGGCCGCGACCGCGCGCGTATCGACCACGAGCTCGACCCCGGCGTCCGCGAGCTCGCCGATCACGGCCGCGGACGTCGCCTGCTCGTAGCCGATGGTGAAGAGCGGCGGCTTGCTCACGTTCTGACCCGCTCGATCATCGCCATGGCGGCCGCGGGGGCGCGCACCTTGCCGGAATGGATGAAATAGACGAACGCGTCGCGCGGCTTTCCCTTTGATCTCTTCGCCTCGGCGACGCGCGGCAGGTCCTCCGGCTCGCCGCCCGAGGCCCAGGTCCTGACGCGCTCGGCCCAGGCGTCGAGCGCCTTTGGCGGATAGGCGGTCGGAATCGTGTCGTCGCCCTGCTGCAGGCGGGCGTAGACGAACTCGCCGGTGACGTCGGCGATGGCCGGGTAGGTCGGATGATCGGCATAGACCACCGGCACCGCGAACTTGCGCAGCAGTGAGATGAATTCCGGGGCGCGGAAGCTCTCGTGCCGCACCTCGACGACATGGCGCAGCCGGCGGCCGTTGCGCTCGCGCGGCAGCAGCGCGAGAAAGGCGCCGAAGTCCGCCGCGTCGAATTTTTTGGTCGGGGCGAACTGCCACAGGACGGGACCGAGGCGTTCGCCCAATTCGAGCACGCCGGAGGCGAAGAAGCGCTCGATCGATTCGCCGGCTTCCGCGAGCACGCGCCGGTTGGTGGCAAAGCGCGGCCCCTTCACCGAGAACACGAAACCGTCGGGTGTCTCGCGCGCCCACTTGCGGAAGCTCTCGGGCTTCTGTGAGCCGTAGTAGGTGGCGTTGATCTCGATCGCGGTGAGATGGCTTGCCGCATAGGCGAGCTCCTTCGCGTGCGGGAGACCCTTGGGATAGAAGACGCCGCGCCACGGCTCGAAGGTCCAGCCGCCGATGCCGACGCGGATCCTGCCGGGTGTGTCCATATGATCTCCTTACGCAGTCTTCGGGTGCATGCGAACCTGCACGCCAGACGTGGGCCCCGGATCGGCGCCACACCACGCACGAGTTGACGCAGATCGCGCAGGCCTATCTGCGTGGGCTGCGGTGTGCCCAGGGAACGAGGCTGTGCTCGATGGGCAGGCCCGTGTCCGCAGCCCGGTGCCCAGTACCGCGCTGCCGGGCCAGGACCCACAGCGAAGCCGATCCTGGCACAAAAAAGGCCCGGGCGTGACGCCCGGGCCTCGTTTCGTCGATCGTGCAACCGATCAGAAGTCCATCCCGCCACCACCCGCTGAAGTCGGCTGTTGCCGACTTCAGGTTCTTTGTACGCCGGGTGGTCTGGAGAGACTTCCTCAGAAGTCCATCCCGCCGCCACCCGGCATGGCGGGCGCCGGGGCCTGCTTCTTCGGCAGCTCGGCGACCATCGCCTCCGTGGTGATGAGCAGGCCGGCGACCGAGGCGGCGTCCTGCAGCGCGGTGCGCACGACCTTGGTCGGGTCGATGATGCCCTTGCTCATCAGGTTGCCGTACTCGCCGCTCTGCGCGTCGAAGCCGAACGCATAGGTGTCCTTCTCGAGCACCTTACCGACCACGACCGAGCCGTCCTCGCCGGCGTTGAGGGCGATCTGGCGCGCCGGGTAGGAGAGCGCCTTGCGAACGATCTCGACGCCGGTCTTCTGGTCCTCGTTCTGCGTGCGGATGCGCTTGAGCGCCTCGGTGGCGCGCAGCAGCGCGACGCCGCCGCCCGGCAGGATGCCTTCCTCGACCGCGGCGCGGGTCGCGTGCATCGCGTCATCAACGCGATCCTTGCGCTCCTTCACCTCGACTTCGGTCGCGCCGCCGACGCGGATCACCGCGACGCCGCCGGCGAGCTTGGCGAGCCGCTCCTGCAGCTTCTCGCGGTCGTAGTCGGAGGTGGTCTCCTCGATCTGCGCCTTGATCTGGGCGATGCGGGCCTCGATGTCGGCCTTCTTGCCGGCGCCGTTGACGATCGTGGTGTTCTCCTTGTCGATCATCACCTTCTTGGCGCGACCGAGCATGTTGATCGTCACGTTCTCGAGCTTGATGCCGAGGTCTTCGCTGATCGCCTGGCCGCCGGTGAGGATGGCGATGTCCTGCAGCATCGCCTTGCGGCGATCGCCGAAGCCGGGCGCCTTCACGGCCGCGACCTTGAGGCCGCCGCGCAGCTTGTTGACCACGAGGGTGGCGAGCGCCTCGCCCTCGACGTCCTCGGCGATGATGAGCAGCGGCTTGCCGGTC
>CAZIGW010000326.1:0-27955 GCA_964538565.1 uncultured Hyphomicrobiales bacterium
TTTTCGAGGCTGAGTGAGGAGTCGATGTCGATCTGACGGACCGATTGAGAAATCATCTGGGCCGAACTCGCGGTGCGAAATCGACTGATCACGGCGCTCATGCGGGCGTCGCCAATGACGTCCGTGAGCCAGCGCTCGGGATAGTGCAAGTCTAGAGGCACGAATGGCCGGCCAGCCGCCATACAGGCCAGAATAGCGATCGGGAATGGCGTTGATGTCGGCAACAAAATTCCAACGAGGTCGTTGGGATCAGTCGTCGAAGCAATTCGCGAAGCAAGATGATGAATGACATTCCGGGATTCTTCGTATGTCAGGCGCAAGGTGCCATCGTCGATTGCGATGCGATCCGGTGTGCGATACGCGACCCGTTCGAATAGCTCGATGATCGGAAGGTCCAGATCCGCGGCCGCAAAAGGCTCGAACGGACGATCGACCGGTCCGCTCCAATCTATTGGATAGGGATGGGGTTGAATGCAGCTCGGCACGGGTTCAGTCAGCATCGCATATGGAGTGAGGTCTGAGGTTCGAGTTAGTACTTACAGTAGCGCGCGAAGACTACTGTTTCTAGAGGTCTTGTTTTTTTACTTTCAAGGGCAAGTGCGTAGTCGGGCCCCGCTCCAGAACTTCTAGTTGAGTGCGATCGCGTTGGAGTGCGGCAGATCAGCGTGAAGGTTAACGGAAAAAGTATCACGCACGAGGCGCTTCTCCTGCTCTTTCACGCTGCTTGTATTAACGGCAATCTGCGGAAAGGCGATGCAGACAAATACGACAAGAAAGGCTTTCCACTGTAAGAACAGAGTCAACGTAAGAGTCGTGGTCAACTCTTAATAAGTTAATCGACTTCAACAAGATTAATCGATTGCAGCCGTGATGTATACCTCACGCCAATGCGTCGGATTTGACAACTCCTGGTGACGTCGTTAAGCGGCGTGTGAAACAGAGCCTTGCAACTTGGTCAGCTCCTCACCGTCAAGGCATGGCCCGGAAAGATCGTCACATTTCGAATGTTCCAAGTTCGCAAGCGCGGGGAGCGATCATGGCGACAAACGAACCCGGAATTGATCCTTTGACGAAGCGAATTCGTCGCTTCCTTTTGGAAGAAGTTCCGCCGTACATCCAGGCCAAGGACAAGAAGCCGCTATTTTCGCAGATGAAAGAAATGATCGCTATTTATCGGGAATACGGCGCGCTTCCTTACCACTATGTGACGCACGATCTTTACAAACAGTCGCACTCCGATGATGTCCTGAAGTATTTGCCGCTCAATATCTTGGGTACTTTTTGCGCTACCCTGAATCCTAGCGACGGAATCGACTTGGCTCTCGACAAAGCCAAATTCAGTCAGCGCATGCACAAAGCCGGTCTGGCTGCGGCTGAGGTGCTTTTCGTGATACGGTGGAATGGTCAGATTTGTGATCCTTGCGGGACCACAATTGACTTTAGTCAATGCGTCGAGAGACTTCGTGCCGAAGGCGATGAGGTCTTCATAAAACCGAAGCGCGGCATGTGTGGGTTCGCGGCGCGCAAGGTCTCCGTCGCGGACATTGCGACGATGGGGTGGGATGGTTTGAGGAAACTTCTATACCAGACTGGAGGCGTGCGCGCGCAGATGGAATTTGTCGTGCAGCGTGTCATCATCCAGCATCCCGCGCTCGCGTCGATTGCGGCATCCTCGGTGAACACGGTGAGAATCGATACCTACCACGACGGAGAGAGTGCACACGTCAACACAGCAGTTCTCAGAATTGGGAATGGCCAAAGTTGCACCGATAATTTGGCGACAGGTGGCTTTGCCGTCAAAGTCGACCTCACGTCGGGCAGTTTGGTCGGAAATGGCAAGCTTGATCCGGCGTTCGGAAAAGACGAATTTCCCACCCATCCGTTAACCGGAATTCGTTTTGATGGCATAGCCCTTCCGTATTGGGCCGAATTGAAATCGCTGGTGTGCGCAGCTGCGCATCAAATGCTTCCTCTGCGCAGTATCGGTTGGGACGTCGCCATTACCCCAGATGGTCCAGTGCTCGTAGAGGCAAATCACGACTATGACAAGTTGTTGTCGCTGGGCGGTGGCGGGGGCTACCGGTAGACACCTTTGTGAGTAGCAGCATTGAAACACATGCAGTTCTCTAATCGGTAAGAGCGCTTCACGATTTTGCTGAAGCATAGCCGGCAGTGACGAGTAGCTGTTGGATTCGTCGAATTGGATGGACGCGACGAGCGCCGATGTGTTGCCAAGCGTTCGCGATGGTGCCCTTTTGGGCGAAGAGCATCCGGTTGACCTGAGCCCCGCAATCACCTCCGAAAATGAGTAGAGTCCGTCACCGCGAGGGGGACGGACCATGAAAGCGAGCCGGTTCACGAAGAGCAGATCATCGAGATGTTGCGGGAGCAGGAGACAGGGGTGAAGACGGCGGACGTGTGTGCAAGCACGGGATCTCGAGCGCGACCTTCTACAAGTGGAAGGGCAGGTACGTGGTCCAGATCTGTCCGAGGTCACGGCTGAAGGCTCTGGAGGACGAGTATACCTAGCTCAAGAAACTATTGGCCGAGGCAATGCTCGACAACGCGATGCTGAAGGACATTGGTTTAAGAAAACGGTGACGCCCGCCGCCAGGCAAACTTAGTCTCAACAAGACGAACGCTCAGTGTGACCGGGTTGGAGCGATCGTCCGCATAGCCAAATGCGCAAAATGCGCATTCCTGGTCGATGGCACAAGTTGATGTCGGAAAGCAATAGCAAGGATAAAAACAAGCATGATCTCCGGAGTTTTAATCGACAGAGAATTAGCCGCCAACGCGACTGCAAGGAAGGAGAACAAAGCGATCTTAATCGGAGCCGTGCTGCCGCACGCAAGTACGAACAAAGCATAAAGAAAACCTCCGATGAGGCAGGCAGTGCCGACGAGACCAAACTGGAAAATAAACACGATAACGGAGTTCTCTACGGTTGGTAGGTGGAGAATAGTGAGAGCAATGCGATTGAGGGTCTCGAGACCGGCTCCGAAAATGAGATCGTGCCACTCGATGTAATCGAATACGTGAAAGACAATGACCCGTGTCTCGGCGCTCTCGTCCGCGAGCCCAAGCAGTTCGAAGCGATCAATCAGGCCGGTGGCGTAGACAAGCGCCCATAGAACTGGAGAAAGGAGAACGACGGCGAGGAGGACAATGATTTTGATTTGTCGACGCGTCGAGGCCTCAGCCGGCGGGCCTCCCTTCAAAAGAAACGATAGAAGGGCTGCTGCGATCCCCACAATGGATGCGGTACGTGCGCCGGCCGCCAGCGTGGCCGCAATGAGGAGTGCGATCGAAATTACTTTGCGTATTGACGACCACTTCGTGAGGTAAACGAAACTGACCGCGGTCGCGTTCGCCAGTCCGAGATCCAGTGGGTGTCCGAAAATGCCTTTGGATCGGAAAACCCATTCACGGTACGCAGACGGAAGGAACTGCTGCTTCAGGGCAAATTCCGCCATTGCCATCAAAGAATTCAGCACTAGGACCGTCAGCACGATTTCTCCGAGCCCGCGTCGGCGGAGGACTGGCAGAAGGAGCGCCGTGCAGGCCGCAAGTGCAGCGACAACGAGGCTGTCCAGCAAGTAGCCGACCCCAAGGCTCGACGCGGCGGGGCCGAGGAAGGGCACTATGCTCGCGACGACGATCAAGGCCACCATAGTGAGCATGGCGCGCAAGATGCGACGATCGTCGGCCGCAGTCAGGCCCGCAATGCGCGGCGCGAGAATTGCGGCAAGCACAAGGAAGAGCCACGACGCCGGATGCACTTTCTCGAGCAGGTTTCCTCCCTCCGTGGAATACGACATCAGGAGATTGAGAACGCTATCGGGAACGCACAATCGGAACAGCGCGAGAAACGTGAGTACGAAGAAAAGCGGCCGCGATGGATCCGCCATAGTCCCGTTTCGGGATCGGCCGCCGGGAATCGGTCCTCTGAGGGAGTTTGGGATTGGGTCCATGGGGCAGTCCGGTCTGGGGCGGAATTTATCAGGTCGTTCGAGGGATTATATAAACCTACATAGCAAGATAAGTGTAAATGGAATAAGGCCTTCGGTGCCTGTGATCTGGCAGTATAGCCTCGACCCGAAAATAGCTCCCGCTTTCACAAGAGTTATGTATCCTCGGCTAAGAGTCTGGAGACCAAGCTAGGGTGTGCCGAAACCAGCCCCTTGAACGCGGAGGTCCGGTCGACGCACATCAGGCGCACTTGCGAGTCTTCATCGGGACTTGAGTCTGCCGATCCGTCCAAATGAGAACATGACTTGCTTCGCGACAAAAAAGGTGGCACAGCGACGAATTCTCATCATCGTCGAAAACCTTCCGGTTCCATTCGATCGGCGCGTCTGGTCGGAGGCGACGGCCCTGCGCGACGCCGGCTACCTCGTCTCGGTCATCTGTCCAAAGGGGCGCGGGTACGAAACCCCCGAGGAGACGATCGACGGAATTCACGTCTACCGGCACGATCTGCCGCTCGAGGCGCGTGGCGCGTTCGCCTATCTGCTCGAATACGCCGCCGCGCTGTTCTGGCAGTTCGCGCTGTCGTTCAAGGTCGCGCGCCGGCACGGCTTCGACGTCATCCACGCCTGCAATCCTCCCGACCTCATCTTCCTCGTCGGACTGTTCTACAAGGTCTTCGCCGGCAAGAGCTTCCTGTTCGACCATCACGACCTCAACCCCGAATTGTACGAGGCGAAGTTCGGCCGGCGCGACTTTTTCTGGAAGTTGCTGGTGCTGGCGGAGAGGCTCACGTTCAGGTCCGCCGACTTGTCGATCGCGACCAACGAATCCTATCGGCGGATCGCGATCGAGCGCGGGGGAATGAATCCCGACCGCGTCTTCGTGGTGCGGTCCGGTCCCAATCTCGATCGCGTCAGAGAGATGCCGGCCGATCCGAAGTGGCGCGCCGGGCGGCAATTTCTGGTCGGCTATGTCGGGGTCATCGGCCAGTCGGAAGGGCTCGACCTGCTGCTGGAGTCGGTCGAACACATCGTGCGCCGTCGCGGCCGGACGGACATCCAGTTCGCCGTCGCGGGCAGCGGACCCGAATGGCGGGCGATCGTGGAACTCAGCGAGAGGATGGGGCTTTCCGACTACGTGACATTTCTCGGCCGCGTGGACGATGCGGGCCTCTTCAGCATGCTGTCGACCGCGGACGTCTGCGTCAATCCCGACCGGGTCACGGTGATGAACGATCTTTCGACCATGAACAAGATCATGGAATACATGGCGCTCGGCAAGCCGATCGTGCAGTTCGATGTGAGAGAAGGGCGCTTCTCGGCGCAGGAGGCCTCGCTCTACGCGCGCGCCAACGATGCGAAGGATTTCGGCGACAAGATTGTTCAGCTCGTCGACGACCCCGACCGGCGGCGGCAGATGGGTGAGTTTGGCCGGCGGCGGGTACACGAAAGCCTGTCCTGGCAGCACGAACGGCCGAAGCTGCTCGCCGCCTATGACGCGCTGTTTGCACTGCGGGCGAAGCGGTACGCGGTATGATTTGGCGCCTGCCCGACAATGCTCGGATTCGAGCGTCAATCGCCGCACGCGCGTCCGGCTCGAGCGGCCCCTGGGGGGCTCCTTCGCAAGAAGCTCGTCGCCTGGCCAGCCGTGGCGCCGCGGCATCAGGATCGGCCGTGATGCCTGGCCGAGGCGGCGTGCCTTCGCCGACGTTTGTTTCTGCGCAGACCATGCGTCAGGAAATCCCGTCGATCACTTCGAGCCCGGCTGCCCAATTCAGCGTGTGAAGGCCCCGGCCCGGCCAGGCCGGACCCGGCCTGATCACGGCGTGCAGCGTCTGGCCGTAGTCTTCCGGATCGAGACGGTCGATTCGGCACAGGCTGAGCGCGGAGCCATAGCCGGCGGAGCAGTCCTGTGCCGGACGCCACAGCGCGCCGCCGTGCGAGAAAACCGCGCCAGCGGGCCGCGCGGAGCGGGCATCAATCAGCACCGGATTGCGCGGGTGAGGGCTCCAGGGTCCGAGCAGGTCGGGCGCGTGGAACAGGCTCAGCGCGTCCCAGCTCGAGCTCTGCCAGGCGCTCGTGCCGGCGAACATCCACCACCGCCCGTCGTGCCGAAGGATCGTCGCGTCGCCGGCGTTGACGTCGCGCAGCAGGACGGATTCCAGCACCCAGCGATCGGGAAACCGATCCGCGCGGTAGAGTTCGACGGTGCGCGCCGCGGAGCTCTCCGGGATCATCCAGATTTCGCCGGCGTGACGGAACACGAACGGGTAGGACAGATGATACGGTCGCTCGAGCACGACGCGCGGCGTTTGCGGAACCCCGTGACGCGAGACGACCGTCGCCGAAATGACGGCGCGCCCGAGCGTGTAGTCGTATTCTTCGCAGAGCAGGTGGTGGACCCCATCCACCTCGATGACGAACGGATCGGCGTAGTAGCGCCGTGCATCGTCGCGCAATCGAGCAAAGCCGGCCGATGGCAACCGGTGCGTCATCTGCATGCGGTCGTCGTCTGCCCAGCGCCAGCCCACGAACCAGGCCGGTGCGCGCCGGCAGAGCCTGGTGAGCCGCGCGCGCGCGCGCGCCGCAACGGTCCGCGCGGCAAACCCCAGAGGTCGCCACGGCGGAACCTGCGAGCGGTCGCCCAGTGTGGAGGAATCCGGCCTGGGCCCGCCGGCGCCGAACCCGATGCCGGCCTTGAGGCACAACCGCAGTGCGGTCGAGAACGCGTTGTCGAGCGCCCGGGTCAGCACCTTGCGATCCTCGACCGCCGGATGTGCGGCCCAGCACTCTGACGCCGGGCCACGCAGCGCGAGAACCGGGAGTCTGCCGTCGAGCAGGGCGGCGATGAGCGCGTCCTCGCCGGCATCGCCGTCGTAGGTCAGGCGCAACTGTGGCGCGAGGCCGCTCTCCGGCGGGACGCCGCTGAGATCGAGGAGGAGATCGGGTGGACGGCCCGCGGCCCCCGCGCCGGCAAGGCCAGCGGAAAATGCCGTCGGCTCGAGCCGGTCGCAGGCGTGCTCGCCGGGCAGGCCGTAGATCAGACGTTCGAACGAGAGCAGGAGCGCGACCGCGCCCGGCAGCGGGGGGCCGTCGACGAGGACGATCGCGCAATCCGCATCCGCCTCGCGCAGCGCGTCGCACAGCCATCGATGCCAGCCCCACAGGCGCTGACGATTGAGCCGCAGCCCGATCCGGATCTTCTCGCCCTTGGTCCGCACCCCCGGAGCGTGTTCCGCGCCGTCGGCTCCCGGCGGCAGATCGACTTTGTCAGCCAAGCTCGTTACCCCTGCCGTTCCGCGCGTTCAGCGTTGCCGCGGGTCCGCGAATGATCGCGTCCGATGGACGTTTCGGCAGCAAAGCACGCGTCCGGCGGCTCCGATGGGAATTGCGGTGCCCCGAAGCCGACCAAACGTGCTGCCTGGGCGCCATGTTCGCGCAACCCACTGCCCCGAATCCGACTTGCCGATCACGCCAGAGCTTTAAGGTAAATTGTCAAAAAAACGTCAAGAATTTCAATTGACGTGAATGAGGTACTTAGTTGACGTAAAGTCGCAGAAGCCGACGTTATTTGATTGCATTGGCCGACGGGGCACGGCTGGCAGGCGTGAGCGCAGACGGCCGAAGCCGAGGCAGGTTCAGTTGAAGTCCGGCACCGTATTGAGCGTACAATATCTTCGCGCGACCGCGGCCCTGATGGTCGTCTTTCATCACGCGCGGGAACAGTTCCCCGGATTCCAGGCCGTATTCCCGACGACGGCGGGGGCCGCCGGCGTCGATCTCTTCTTCGTCATCAGCGGATTCATCATGGTGGTGGTGAGCGCCGCGAAGCCGCGCACGGCGTCCGAATTTCTCGAGATGCGAATTGCCCGCATCGTTCCGATCTACTGGTTCTATACCGCGGTCACCGCCGCTCTCCTGCTGACGCTGCCGATGTTCTTCCGGGTGAACGAATTCACGATCCCGCACTTCCTGTTGTCTCTGTTCTTTGTTCCTCACGTGGCGCCCGGAACCGTCGACTCCCTGAGTCCGATGGTGAAACTTGGATGGTCGCTCGACTACGAGATGTTCTTCTATGTGATATTCGCGCTGGCGATCAAAGTATCGCCCGCGTACCGGGTGCCGATGGCGGCGGGCCTGCTGATCGTGGTGATGGCCGTCGGGCAGGCCGACAGTTTCGGGTCGGCCGCGCTCTTGTTCTACTCCGACAACATCGTGCTCGAGTTCGTCTTCGGCATGCTCATCGGCGTGGCGTTCGTGCGAAGCGATCTTGCGGCAATCAGGATCCACTTTGCGATCGCGCTGATCGTCGCGGGATTCTTGGCAATTTTCTACGGTGACGCGGTGTACCCGCACATGCCGCGGGCGCTGGTGTTCGGCCTTCCGGCCGCAGCCATCGTGCTCGCGAGCGTCGCTTTGGAAAAGCGCGGAGCCGTCGGTTTCTTCCGCCTCCCCTTGCTGATCGGAGATGCATCTTATTCGATCTACCTGGTGCATCTCTTTCCCATCGTTGTGTTGCGGTTCCTGCTGCCGCGCCTGGGTTTTGCGACCGAGGGCGTCTGGACAACCTTGCTTTTCGTGTCGGTCTGTCTCGTCGTCGGTGCGGCGGCGGGCATTCTGTCATATCGCCTTCTCGAAAGGCCACTCTCCGGCGGGCTTCGCGTCGCTCTCGAGCGGCGGGTCGCCCATCGGGGCGTCGCCTGAGGAGCGACCGTGCATTGCGGGGCGGGGCCGGCGAGCGTGCAGGCGGGCAGGGCTGATCGGCAGCGCCAATCCGGGGTCTTCTTCCCGCTGGACGGCGGCGAACGGGTCGTTCAATGATCCTCGGAAGTGCGGGAGCGCGTCGATTCATGATCAGGAACGTGCGGGTGAGTTGTGGGTGTCGGCGCCGCGCCGGCGATGAATCTCGTTTGCGGCGAACGACAGGAGCGCGAGCGGGCAGGTGGGCGACACTTCTTGCCGCCGTATTGTGCCTTGCCTCGGCGCGCAGCGCGGTGGCGGAGCCTGCGTCCGTGTTCGGCCGGGGTATCGGCGTCCACAACATGATGAACTGGGCCGACATCGCGCCGGGCCCCGAACAGAAATTCGTCTACCCGCCGTTTTCCGGTCCCGATTTCGAGGTCTCCGACGTCGAAATGGAGAGGATCAAGGCGGCGGGATTCGATTTCGTGCGGCTGACCCTGGATCCCGGGCCGTTCTATCAGTTCAAGGGTGAGCAGCGGGACGGACTCGATGCCATCCTGGTTCGCAACATCCGCCGGTTTCGCGCGCACGGGTTGAACGTCATCGCCGATTTCCATCCGATCTCGCAGCACAAATCCTATCTGCCGCAGATGATCGTCAAGGATCCGGCCGATCCGCTGTTCCGCGGCTACGTGGAGATCATCCGGCGCACCGCCGGACTGCTGGCGAGGGAATTTCCCCGCGGCGTCGCGCTCGAGCTGATGAACGAGCCGCAAATCGGCTGGGATCCCGGTTCCCGGCGCCAGTGGCAGGCCATGGAAGAAGTGCTCTATCGCGCGGCGCGGGAACAGGGCGCGAATTTGCCGATCGTGGTCACGGGCGCTCCAAGCAGCGGCTATCGCGGTCTCCTCGCTCTCAACGCCCTCCCGTTCCGCAGCGAGCACACGATCTACACCTTCCACTACTACGAGCCGTTCGAATTCACCCACGAAGGGGTCGACGACTTCCCGATACGCTTCCTCAACCACATGCCCTATCCGAACGGCGTCCGGTCATTCCAGGACACGTGGCCGTTCATCGAACGGCGCATCGAGAAGGCTTCGCTCGATCCGGTCAAGAAGCTTGCCGCGACGGCCGGTGCCCGCAAGCTTGCGGAGGAATATTTCAGCAAACCGTTCGATCGAACCAGCATCGCGGCTTCGTTCGACGCCGTCGCGGCGTGGGCGAGGCGGAATGGGATCAAGCCCGGCCAGATCCTGCTGGGCGAATTCGGGGTTCGCCGCACCTACGGGGCCTATGTCGGTGCCGCCGACGAGGACCGCGCGAGATGGCTGCGCGACGTGCGCGAACTGGCCGAGGCGCGCGGCTTCGGCTGGGCCGTCTGGGCGCACAAGGGCTATGGTGGAATGGCAATCGTCGTGAACGACGCCTCGCCCGAGATCGACCCGGTGTCCCTCAAAGCACTCGGACTGCGCAGCGAACGGGCGCATTGAGTTCGGCGCCCCTCCACCGGGCCCGCAGGCGGAATTCTTGGAATTCGACAGGACGAAAGAATTCAATGCGCGGGCGCAGCGATTGGTTCAGCCTATCCGCGACTTCTTTCGGGACCCAAGCTGCGGGCCCTTCGGCCGAGCGGCGTCCGGCCGCCGGGCTGGTGGCGATTCCCGATCGGGTCCACGCAGCGTCGCTCGCAGACCACCACGTCTATGTTTGCTCGCAAGGAAAGGGCACAATGTATAGTGCGGACGGACGCGCCGTGAATTTCCACGGCCGAGGTCGGCGGCGAGGGGCGTCCCCCGCCCGACGCCAAACATTTGCCGGTGGTCGCTCGGGCGTCTTCGCCGCCGTCCCGCGACGGGGAGCCCGAGAAGTTAGGGCATCGTAACGGGAGACCGCGTTCCCGAGCCTTGACTGTGACATTAATGCTAACGTTGCGAAACTTTCGGCCCCGGAGGAATTCGTCTTTGAACTGTCGCCCCATCAGTGCTATCAGATAGATCCAAGTTAGCTAAAAAGCTGAATTTACGGGTCAGCGTTCATTTGGCGTGGGCGCGTTTACTATGGCGCAGCTTTTGAAGTCGCAACAGGATCTGTCCGAACAGATCAGTAGCGGCCCGACCAACTACCTGTCCCGGTTCATCTCGTTCAACAACGTCGGCCCGGTCGTCTCGATTCTCGATTTCGTTCTCGTCGTCGCGGCAAGCATCATCGCCGGGATCGCCTATCATCTGATCGAGCTCGACAGTCTCGGCGACATCAGCGCCTTCACGGTCGTCGGATACGGGACTGGAATCCTGTTCGTCCTGCTGATGAAGTCGCGCGGGCTCTATCGTCCGATGGCTTTGATGTCGACCGCGAACCAATTGCGCGGCGTGGGCTTCGCGTGGCTCACGGTGTTGTTGCTGCTCACGTCCATCCTCTTCCTGTTGAAGGCCGGCGCGGGATTTTCGCGCGGCTCGACGATCGTCTTCGGCATTCTTGGATTGTGCATCCTCCTGCCGTTCCGGGCCGGCGTCGCCGCGCTTCTGAGCGAGGCTGCCGCGCAAGGCCTGCTCGGTGGGCGGCGGGCCGTATTTCTCGGCGACCACGACGAACTTCGATCGACGATTTCCGGTTGCGTGCTGCGGCAATGGGGCATTCACGAGATCGGTCGGGTCGAGCTGCCGTCGTTGAACGCGGGGAGCTCCGGGCTCGACAAGCGCGACGTCGCTGCCGTCGAGCGGGCGATCAACATGGCGCTCGCCAACGATGCCGACGAGCTCGTGCTCGCGCTCTCGTGGAGCGATGCCCGTCGTCGCGACGCCATCTGCGAGCTGCTTCGCATCCTGCCGCTGCCGATCATTCTGCTGCCGGACCGGTCGGTCGACCCGGTCCTGTCCAAGCCGCTGATCGAGATCGGGCCGCTGGTCGCCGTCCAGGTCCAGCGTGCGCCGCTCTCGCGCGGCGAGCTTCTCAGCAAGCGCATCTGCGATCTTCTGTTCGCAATTCCGGCGCTCGTGCTGCTTTCGCCGTTGCTGTTGATCGTCGCCGCGATGATCAAGCTCGACTCGCGCGGCCCGATCATCTTCCGTCAGCGCCGCAAGGGCTTCGGCGGCCGCATCTTCACGATCTACAAATTCCGCACCATGAGCGTGCTTGAGGACGGTGCGTCGGTGCGGCAGGCGACGAAATTCGACAGCCGCATCACGCGCGTCGGACGGCTTCTGCGCGCAACCAGCATCGACGAGCTGCCGCAGCTCTACAACGTGATCCGCGGGGAAATGTCGCTCGTCGGCCCGCGGCCGCATGCCGTGGCGCATGACAGCGAGTTCTCGCAATTGATCGCCAACTACGCCTTCCGCCACCATGTGAAGCCCGGCATCACCGGGTGGGCGCAGGTGCACGGGCTGCGCGGCGAGACGCCACATATCGAAACGATGCAGAAGCGTGTCGATATGGATCTCTGGTACATCAACAACTGGAGCCTGTGGCTCGACCTGCGGATCCTCGCCCAGAGCTGTGTCGAGGTGATGCGTCAGCGCAACGCGTACTGATCCCGCATGATGACGCGCAGAACTGCGAAATCCGCGACGCCGGCCGGATTCCTGAGAAAGATCGGCTGTGCCATTGCGCGTCGTGCGCGCGGGCGGGAACGCGGCTCCGCGATCAGGGCTTTCGCGACGGGCCTCGGCGCGCTGGGAGTGGTCTCCGCCGGTCTCCTGTCTGGCATGAATCCCGCGACGGCGCAGAGTCCGGGCTTCGGTTCGCGCCCCTCGATGGGGTCGACCTTCGGCCGACCGCCCGGGCAGTCGGCTGCGATCTCGCCGTCCCAGGACGTCAATCTTCTTCGCCACCGCGACGCGCTGGGACGCGTGTGCCTGCAGATCTCCGGATACAGCCGGGCGCACACGATCAATCCGAAGCTGTTCGACCATGTGGTTTCGGCCACCAACAATTGCGCGCAGATCATTCACGTGAGCGTGTGCTACACCGGCACCCAGCACTGCGTGCAGATGGACGTCCCCGGGCACGGGCGCAAGGAAGCCCTGCTCGGCATCCTGCCGGCGATCGACCAGTTCAATTACGAATTTCACGAGCGTTTCAGCACCCGGTAGATTCGGGCGAGGGCAGGCGCAGACCGGAGCGCCCGGGCGCAACCGAGCCGCGAATGTGTCTGCGTGCGTCCCGGGGCATTCTCGATATCGGCGGAACTCGTGGCGATCAGGCGGCGTCGGAGTGGTCCGCGACGGGGTGAGAGTCCGGGTGGAGAGCCTGACGCCACCCCGCGAAGGCCGCGCGGAAAGACACCGCGAAGGTTCCGGTGACGTAGCCGACCTCGAGGGTGGTCAGCAGCAACAGGCCATACCAGATGACGACGAACCACGGTTCGGCGATCAGGCGGAAAATCAGCATTTCGAGGGGCGGGGCAAGGGCCAGCAGGACGAGCACGCTGACGCCAAAGCGAAAGCCGCAAAGAATACCGATGAAAAAATTGACGACAGCGAGCAGCCACATGGGAAACGCCCGGCGCCTCTCGGCGATTCCGACGCAATACTCGCTCGAATCGTCTAGCAGCGTAACCTATGGTTGGGCGGTCGGCCAAAAAGCAGAGCCGGCCGCCTGTGGATAACTTTTCCGGATTCGTCGCCACGTCTCATGGCGGCGGAGCCCCATCCGTGTCAGTAGTGGCGGCCCCAGCCGGTTTCCGTGAAGGCGCCCCAGTAGGCGCTGCCGCCGTAAGGGCCATAGGCCCCGTAGAGCGGATAGCACGAGTAGCGGTCGGTGCAGCCGCCCCAGCACACGTGCCGGACCTGGCATCCCGCCGGGCCGCAACGGCGCACTTCGCGGCAATGGCGGCCGACGCCGGCGACACGCGTGCTTGCGGCAGGACCTTCGACGCCGAGATCGGCACTGTAGGAGGGAAGGCTGGTGGTGCCGAGAAGCACAACCGACCCGAGAGCCGCAAAAAGTAAGCCGCGCATGGCGTGTCCCCTGGATTCGTGACAGAAATACCGTCGGCTCATGTTACAGGTCTGCAAGAGAAAATCCATACGTCGGTCCGCCCGCTCGCGGGATTGGGGACCGATGTGCCCTCCGGGCCGCATGTCACGCCGGCGGCGCCTTGCGCGCCAGCAGCTCCCGGATCAGCGCCTCATAGCCGTCGGTCGCGCGCTCGGGAGCGAACTCGGCGGCCCGTGCGCGCAGCCGCGACGCGTCCACCGGGTCGTGCGCAGCCCGCTGCAGCGCGCCGGCGATCGCTTCGACATCGCCGCGCGGGACCACGTGGCCGTACTTTCCCTCGGCGAGGATCTCGGCCGGACCGAGCGCATCCGTGGCAACGACCGGCAGGCCGTAGGCGAGCGCTTCCACGATCACGTTGCCAAATCCCTCGTGCCGGGCGGTGTGTGCATAGACCGACGCGCGAGCGTAGAACACCCACGGTTCGCGGTGATAGCCGAGGAAATGCACGCGGCTGCCGAGGCCCAGCTGGGCGACGAGCCGTTCGAGGTCGGGCTTGGACGGGCCTTCGCCGAGCAAGGCGAGGTCGAAATCGGGATTTGCCGGCACAAATCGCGCAAATGCCTTGATCAGATCGCTCTGGGCCTTCTGCACCTCGTTGAGGCGGCCAACCGAGAGGACGAGACGGCGTCCGCGCAACTGCGGATACATGCGGTCGCATTGCGCGGCATCGACCGGCTCGCCCGGAACGAAGACCGGATTGTGGATCACGGTGCTGCGGTTGCGCGGCATGAAAGGACGGGCCTCGGTCAGGCGGCGCAGTCCTTCGGAAATGAACACGACGCGATCGGCGATGCGCGCCACGAGCGGAAAGAAATAGGGGCCCGCTTTGCCGAGTATTCCGGGCGAACCGGCCGGAGCGCCGTGGACCGAACAGATCAGCACCGGCTTCACCGGGGCAAGGAGTTGAGCGAGCGCTCCCTTCAGATTGGCGTTGGTCGCCGCCGTCAGGACGGCATCGGGGCGGATTTCCCCCCACAGGCGCAGGAGATCACCGACGTGGCTAAGATGCGACCGGCGCGGCATCTGGCGCAGCGGGATGCCGGCGTCCAGATAGCCGCGGCTGGCGTTGTCCTCGATCTCGACCAGGAAGGTGACGTCGTGCCCGCGGCGCGCGAGCCCGGATGCCAGGATGGCCCACACGCGCTCCGCGCCGCCGCCCGCGAGCGAATGGATGTAGCAGACGATGCGGGCCATGCGGTGTTCTTCATCCGACCGGCGGTGAACCAATGGTTACCACGCGCACATTGACGGCGCGTGAATCTTTGTTGCCTATCGGAAGTGTCCGCAATAACTGGCCGTCAACATCCAGCGCGTGCCGGCGGGCTTGGCGCGGCCGGCCACGATGTCGTTCACCTGGGTGTCGAACCTGGCGTTGTCGAACGCGCTGCTCGGACGCATGAACTCCCGCGTGCCCTCCCGGAATGGCCTGTCGAATGCCATCCAGCGCGCCCATTGCACGCCGTTGGCCGGCCAGGCGTTCCATTTTCCGGCGGTGAGGTCGCTCAGCCTCAGCCCCAGCTGCTCCATGCCATAGCGATAGACCCGCCCGGGGTAATGCGCCCGTTCCGGAACCGTGAACGGGAGGAGTGAGTAAAGGCCGGGCACCGACCGGATCTTCGGCAGGAATCGCGAGTACATGTCGATGTAGAGCCGCTTGTTTGCCTGCCAAGCCGGCGGAATGCGGCCGCGCAGGCAGACGATGTCGCGGTCGAGGAACGGGTAGAGCGGCTCGACCTCGGGACGACAGAGCGCGCCCTGCAGCGACACGTAGCGCCGGAAACGGCTGCGAAAAAGAACCTCGGTGAAGATCTGCTCCGGCGTCTCGCGCAGGGCGCGCGCCTTCTTCACCTCTGCGGCGAGGTCGGCACGCACGGCGGGGCGGCAGGATTCCAGACGCTGCACGGCCTCCCGGGTGAGCGGCCGATAGGCGTGATCGGGAACACCGTGCTGGAGGAAGATGTAGTCGGCCATCTCCTCGTCACTCAACGCGCGCGGATCGTGCTTGGGCGGCAATCCGAGCGCTTCGCGCCATTGTCCGTGCGAACGGCGTTTCAACGTCGTGCCGCCGAGCACAATGTCGCCGAGCAGGCCGTCGAGCGCGAGTTCGATTCCATCGGCGATCATGGGCGGCAACAGCGCCTGGTGAAACCACTCGGTGATTCCGTGCCGCGCGAAAAAAGGTGCGTGATAGCGGGAGAAGAAATCGCCGTGCAGCGGCACGAAGCGGTGCGGCATTCCGAGCGCCGCGGCGAGCTGCGCGGCGAGCCTGACTTCCGCCGCCCCGCTGTGACCGTAAGTGTAGGCGCGGACCTTCGGGTCGTCCCAGGTTCCGCAGATGAGGCGACTGTCCATGCCGGCGCTGATCTTCGCGCCGTACACCGCTTCGCTCCGCTTCAACCGGCGAACCGAGGTGGCCATCAGATCGAGAACCTGCTCCGCCATCTCCTGATGCGATGCGGGCAGGGCCGGCACGATCCGATCGTCATGGCACCAGCGCTCGCGGGATTCGCTCCCGTCGTTCCACTGCACCGTCAGGATCGTGCCGTACGGCATGTGCTCGACGCCGCGATAGGCGGTGCGGTCGCCGAACTGGTATCCGAACCAATAGAGCTCGGCGAGCCCGACATCGTCAGCTTCGAACCGCGTGACCCCACTCGCCTGCCGCAGGGCCGGGTAGGTCGATCCGAACGCCAAGGTCTCCGGCAGCCGCGCCAGATACAGCGGCTGCGCGCCGAACCCGTCGCTCGCAATCAGGGTCCGGCGCCGTTCGAGATCGTTCACGACGATGTTGAAGCAGCCGTTTTGCACCCGGGCGAGGAAGTTGCGCAGATCCGTGCCGATCAGGTTGCCGATCTCGACGCGCTCCGCGTCCGAACGGCCGAGATACAGGCGCTCGCCGAGCACGAAATAGCCGTCGATGGCGATTTCATAGCCCGGCAGCGTGACGACGCCCGGCCAGAGACGGCAATGTCTGGAATGCTCGAGACGAGGCGCTCCGCCGAACGCGATCGCACCGGAGAGCGACGACCCCGGCTCGCCGGCCGGCCGCGTCGGCGAGCTCCGTTCACGCAAGTGGTCGGCGAAATTCAATGAAGTGCCCCCGGCGCGCCCGTTCGGATCGGACGGAATTCAAATGCCGATGAAACCGAAATTTAGTGTAAACGTACCGCGTTGGAGTCTAAAGTCCAGATGTCGGCGGCAGATCGGCGACCAAGCAGGGAATTTGTCGCGGGCCCGTTGATAGCAATGCCCTATCAAACACGTGGACGCCGGATGAGATTGCTCAGTAACAGGAGCCGGCGCTCGGGTTGAGCACCATGCCGGGCGGACAGGTGGTCTGGCGACGCGGCCGCAGCGGTTGGTTGTATTGCTGCAGGCGCGGATCGTTGTAGAAATAGCCGCCCGTTTGTGGATCGGGCCGCGACCAGTCCGCGCCGACCGGCGTCGCCGAGGAGTGTGGCGTCGGCACCGTGGTCGAGCCGGGCGGCGACACCCGCGAACCGGGGGTCGGAACCGATTGTGCGTCAAGCGGCCCCGCGAACAAGGTCGCCGCCGAGATGCAGCCAACGGCCAGGAGGATGCGCCCACGTGTCATGGCTTCAGTCCTTCCGCGCGATCTGATCCCCCGGGCCTCGACCAGATGTAAGCACATTGCCGCGCGAACGAAAGAGGGGCTGCTCGCCCGGCGGGTTGAGCGCGGCGATGCAGGTCGGGATCGCGGGAGTGCCGTCGCGGCGGAGACGGCGAGCCGGGGTGATGGTCCGCCGTGCCGTTCAGGACTGGGCGATGCGAACCGTCGACCAGAACAGGGGGTTCGCCGGAGACTGAATGCGGACCCACTGGTAGCCGGCCTTCGACCACGGCCGGATCTCGCGCGTCAGGTTGTCGAGAACGAGATCGGCCTGGCGCGTGCGCACGACGAGGACGAGATGATGCTCGCCCCAGTTCGTGACCACCTCGGCCAGGAGCAACGCGCGCGCCGGCCAGCCGCGTGCCAGCAGATCGTGGCGCTTGGTCACCGCGTAGTCGTTGCAGTCGCCGGCCCGCGGAGCGACGATCCAGCCGACCCCGGTGACGCCGGGACTCTTGTGCTGGGGAGCGATGCTCTGGTTGACCTCGCGGTTCACGCTCACGAGCTCGTGCCAGTGCGCCGCGTCGAGAGCCGGCAGGCGCGGACGGAAGACGATGTGCTGCGGCCGGCATTCGGCCGGATACCGCACGCAGAAGCGGACGTGCGCCATCGGGGCGAGCGTCGGCGCGCCGAATGCCACGTGACCCATCACGTCGCCCAGTCCGCGCGGCAGGCTGAAGAACGCCGCATGGCCGTTGGAGAATCCGACCACGGCCGACAGAACGATGCTGATCGGCAGGGCCTTGAAGATCCGAACCATTTCAACTGCACTCCGCAATCGTCGTGGTGGTAAAACTACCCCCGGCCCACTGCGATCACGTTCATCCCGAGGCAGGAAAGAGATTCAAATGCTGCTGCTTTTGTAAGGGCTTTGTTAAGATAAACGGCCCGAACGATCAGACGTTCCAAAGGCACGCCGACAAGGGGCGCTTCTTGAGTCACGAGGGGGAAGTCTAGGGTGTGGAAGTGGCGGGCTTCCCGTAGGCCAGTACAACCGGCGAGAATTCCCGATGGAATTCGCATCTACGCCATCGGCGATGTGCACGGCCGCATCGACCTCTTGGAGGAGACCTTCGCGCGCATCGACGCCGACGTGGCGCGCCAGCCGGTCAAAAGGCCGATCGTCGTTCTGGTCGGCGACTATGTGGATCGTGGTCCCGCAAGCCGGCAGGTGCTCGATCGCCTGCTCGCGCGGTGCGCGGCGCACGAGACGGTCTGCCTCAAAGGCAATCACGAGACGTTCGTCGAGGATTTTCTGCGCGATCCGGCGACCCTCGACTACTGGCGCCAGTATGGCGGCCTCGAAACGCTGCTGTCGTACGGAATTACCGCTCCGGCGCGGGCCAGCGCGGAGGAGCAGAAGCGGCTCGCCATGGAGTTCGCGGCCGTTCTGCCCGACGCACATCGCCGGTTTCTCGCGGGCCTGCGGCTGTCCTACGCGTGCGGCGATTTCTTCTTCGTTCACGCCGGCGTACGTCCGCGCGTGCCGTTGGACCAGCAACGGGAAGCTGACCTGCTGTGGATTCGCGAGGACTTCCTCGACTGGGAGGAATCATTCGGAAAGATCGTCGTGCACGGACACACGCCGGTGGTCGAACCGGACGTGCGGCCAAACCGGATCGACATCGACACCGGGGCCTATGCGACAGGAAGGCTGACCTGTCTGCGGCTCGAGCGGGACGAAAAGCGCTTCATCTGAGTCATCCGCGCTCCGCGCGGCGCCTCGTCTGCAATCGGCCCGGCCGCGCGTCTCGCGTGATTGATCCTTGCCGGGCCTCCTCGTAAGCTCGCCATGCGACATCCAGGCATCCGGCGGCGAGATTCATGGGGTTGGGATCGGCCGTGCGATCAGACATGTGCGCACGCGTGCGCCGGTTCTCCGGCATCGCCGTGCTGCTCGCGTTCTTCGGGTGGACGACGGATTCCGTCGCTGCGGCCGAGCGCGCGCCCGCCGCCGTCCGCGATGTCACCCCGCCCGGGGTCCTGCGCGTCTACCGCTCGAAGGAGGAGCCGGACTTCCTTCCCGATGGCGCGAGGCGCTACGCGAACGTGCGGGTCGGCGAGGACGCGGTGCTGCAGACAGCGGAGGGCCGCCTGAAACTCTATGCGATCAGCCTGCCGCCGCGGCGCAAGATCTGCCAGACGCCGATCGGCGCGCGTTGGGCTTGCGGTCAGCGCGCCCTCATGGCGCTGCGCAGTCTGCTCGAGGGGCAGGTGATCGCCTGCGTGACACGGGAGCCCGCCGCGGTGCCGGTTTCGGTCTGCCGTGTCCAGAACATGGACGTGTCCACCTGGATGCTGCGCGAAGGCTGGGCGGAGCTCGCGCGGGGCGTGCAGGACAGGATCTACGTCGAGGCGCAGTCCGTGGCCCGGGCACGCAAGGCCGGCCTCTGGTCGATCGACCCGCCGCAATGACATCTGCGGCGCACGTCACTCCGCGGCGATCGCCTTCATCTCCTCGGCGCGTTCCTGCCGGTCCCGTCTCCCCGTGAGCCAGAGCTGGAGACGGTCGAGGTACAGATAGACGACCGGCGTCGTGTAGAGCGTCAGCAGCTGGCTCAGGATCAGTCCGCCCACCATCGCGTAGCCGAGCGGCTGCCGCAGTTCCGAGCCGGTGCCAGTCCCGAGCATGAGCGGAAGTCCCGCCAGCATGGCGGCGGCGGTCGTCATCAGGATCGGCCGGAAGCGCAGCAGGCACGCCTCTCGGACCGCCTCGACCGGAGCGAGATGGCGGTCGCGTTCGGCCGTGATGGCGAAATCGACCAGCATGATCCCGTTCTTCTTGACGATGCCGATAAGCAGAATGATGCCGATGATGCCGATCACCGACAGGTCCAGATGCCCGAGCTGCAGCGCCAGCAGCGCGCCGACGCCGGCGGAGGGCAGGGTCGAGAGAATCGTCAGCGGGTGGACGAAGCTTTCGTAGAGCACGCCGAGAATGATGTAGACGACGACGAGCGCGGCGCCGATCAGCGCCGGCTCGCTCGCCAGCGAAGACTGAAAGGCCTGCGCGTTGCCCTGGAAGGTGCCGGCGATCGAGGCGGGCTTGCCGATTTCCCTGGCTGCCTGCTGGATGGCGTCGACCGCCTGGCCGAGCGACACGCCGGAGCGCAGGTTGAACGAGAGGGTGACGGCGGGAAACTGGCCCTGGTGCGAGACCGACAGCGGTCCAACGTGCGAGGAATCGACCGTGACCAGGGTCGACAGCGGGACGGCCGCCCCGGTCAGGGGCGACTTCAGGTAGATGCTATCGAGCGAGGAAAGGTCGCCCTGCAGCCGCGGCGTGATCTCGAGCACCACCGGGTAGGTGTTGAGCTGCGTGAAATATTGCGTGACCTGGCGCTGGCCGTAGGCGTCGTTGAGGGTGTCGTCGATCGTCTGGGGCGTGATGCCGAACCGCGACGCCTGGTCACGGTTGATGCGGACGTCGAGGCGAGGGGCGCTCGACGAGAGATCGCTCGACACGTCGACGAGCTGCGGCAGGCTCCGCATCTTCTCGAGCATCTTCTGCGACCAGACGTTGAGTGCCGCGATGTCCGAACTCTGCAGCGTGTATTCGTACTGGGCGCGCGAAATGCGCCCGCCGACCCGGATGTCCTGGGCCGGTTGCAGGAACAGGCTGACGCCCTCGATCTTCGCGATCTGCGGCCGCAGCCGGTTGATGATCGCGGTGGCGGATGCCGTGCGCTCGTCGCGCGGCTTGAGCGAGATGAAGAAACGGCCGGTGTTGCTGGTCGACGCGCTGCCGGTGCTGCCCATCAGCGACCCGAAGGCCGCGACGTCCGGATCGCGCAGGATGACGGCGCCGAGCGCCTGCTGCAGGCGGCTCATCTCCTCCGGCGAGACGTGCTGCGCGGCTTCCGACAGACCCATGATGAGCCCGGTATCCTCGGTCGGAAAGAACCCTTTGGGAATCTCGACGAACATGTAGCCGGTGAGCGCCAGCGTCGCGAAGAAGACGCCGAGCGTCGTGCGCCGATGGCGCAGCGCGACGTCGAGCGTGCGGCGATAGCCCGCGCGCATCGCCTCGAACACGCGTTCGACCGCACGGTAGAAGCGGCCGTGGCGCTCCGGTTCGCGTTGCATGAAGCGGGCGCACAACATGGGGGCGAGGGTGAGCGAAACGACGGCCGAGACGATGATCGAAGCCGTCACCGTCAGGGCGAATTCGCGGAACAGGCGGCCGATGATTCCGCCCATCAGCAGCAGTGGAATGAACACGGCGATCAGCGAAAGACTGATGGACAGGACCGTGAACCCGATCTCGCGCGAGCCATTCAGGGCCGCCTCGAGCGGCGTGTCGCCCTGTTCGATGTGGCGATAGATGTTCTCCACCACGACGATCGCGTCGTCGACGACGAAGCCGACCGCGATCGTCAGCGCCATGAGCGAGAGGTTGTCGAGGCTGAAGCCGAGCACGTACATGCCCGCGAACGACCCGAGCAACGCCAGCGGCACCGTGATGCTGGGGATGAGCGTGGCCCAGAAGTTACGCAGGAACAGCAGAATGACCATCACCACGAGGCCGATGGTGATCGCCAGCGTGAATTCGACGTCCTGCACGGATGCCCGGATCGTCACGGTCCGATCCAGGATGGTGTCGACCTTGACGGTCGGCGGAATGGTGGCGGTGAGCTGCGGAAGCTGCGCCTTGATCTGGTCGACCGTGTCGATGACGTTCGCTCCTGGTTGCTTGAAGACGAGGAGCAGGACGCCGCGCCGGTTGTTCTGATAGCCAACGACCGTGTTGTCGGCCGCTGCCGAGACGGCCTGCCCGACGTCGGGCACCCGGATGGGGGCGCCGTTCTTGTAGGCGATGATCACGTCGTCGTACTGCGCCGGCACCGTGAGCTGGTCGTTCGTGGTGATGGTGAAGCTCATTTTCGAGCCGTTGAGCGTTCCCTTGGCTGCGTTCGTCGTCTGCGAAAGAAGCGATCCGCGCACGTCTTCGAGCGTCAGCCCGGCCGCGGCGAGCTTGGCGGGATCGACCTGGACGCGCACCGCCGGCTTCTGCTCGCCGCCGATGATCACCTGGGCGACGCCGGTGACCTGGGAGATCTGCTGGGCGAGGAAGTTGTCGGCGTAGTCGTCGACGGTCGTCAGCGGCAGCGCGTCGGAATGCGCCGACAGGATCAGGATGGGAGCATCGGCCGGATTGATCTTGCGGTAGGTGGGCGGCGAGGGCAGGTCCCGCGGCAGTTGCCGGCCGGCCGCGGTGATCGCGGCCTGCACGTCCTGGGCGGCCGAATCGATGTTGCGGTTGAGCTCGAATTGGATGGTGACGGTCGTGGACCCAAGCGTGCTCACGGAGGTCATCTGCGTCACCCCGGCGATCTGGCCGAGACGGCGCTCGAGCGGCGAGGCGACCGAGGACGCCATGGTCTCCGGGCTCGCGCCCGGCAGCGTGGCATTCACCGCGATGGTCGGGAAATCCACCTCGGGGAGGGGCGCGACCGGCAGAAACGGAAACGCCACGAGGCCGACGAACGCGAGCGCCGCCATCAGCAGCGCGGTGGCGACCGGCCGGCGGATGAACGGCTCGGAGAGATTCACGAGGTGCCCCGCGCCGGAGACCGAACGATGACGACGCGCGCATTCGGCTGGAGCTTGTAGTCGCCGTCGGTCACGACGCGCCCGCCGTCTGCGAGCCCCGATGTCACGACCGTCACGCCGTCGGCGCTCGGGCCGGTCTGGACGGCCTGCATGTGCGCGGTATCATCCGGCGCCAGCACCCAGACGTAGAGGTCCTGCGGGCCGCGCCGGATCGCGGCCGACGGCACCACCAGTGCGCCACGGCGCGTCTCGGCCAGCAGGCGCGCATTGACGAATTCGCCGGGCCACAACGCCTCGTCCTTATTGGCGAACTGCGCCTTGAGGCGCATCGTGGCGGTCGCCTGGTCGATCTGGTTGTCGATGAGCAGGAGCGTGCCGGTCGCGATCCGACTCCGGTTGTCCTGGTCGTAGGCGTCGACCTCGACCGGCCCGCGCTTCATCGCGTTGCGGACATCGTCGAGGGATTTCGCCGGCAGCGTGAACACGACGTCGGAAGGCTGCGTCAAGGTCAACGTGGCGATCGGGGTCGCGTCGCTGGCATGGACGATGTTTCCGGCGTCGACGTGACGAAAGCCGATCCTCCCGTCGCTCGGCGCGGTGATGGTCGTGTAGTCGAGCTGCGTCTGCGCTCCCTCGATGGCGGCATCATCGGCCGCGATCGTGGCGATGAACTGATCGACCTTCGCCTGCTGCAGATCCACGTTCTGCTGCGTCTCGAAGTTCTTGCCGGCCAGGGTCTTGAATCGGGCGAGGTCCTTCTGCGCGTCCACGAGCTGCGCCCGGTCCTGCGCCTTCTTGGCCTTCGCCTGGTCGAGGGTCGCCTGGAACGGACGCGGGTCGATCCGGGCGAGGACATCGCCCTGACGCACGTCCTGGCCCTCGGTGAAATTGACCGACAGCAGCTTGCCGTCGACCTGCGCGTGGATGGCGATCGTGCGTGATGCCTGCACGGTGCCGAGGCCCGTGAGATAGATCGGAACGTCCCTGCGGACGGCGGTCGCGATGCTGACCGGGACCGGCGCCGCCGCGGAGCCTTGCGGCGTCGCCGCCGTCGCGGCCGTCCGGGCCCGGTGGACTCCGACGGCGCAAACGAGCGCGAGCACGAGCACGAGCGCCGCAAGGCCTGCGTTGCGGCGCCTCCGTGCTTTTCGATCGGCGGTCTTCACGGACATCGCGAGCTTCGTTCGAGGTCGGGTGGTTTTCCGCGCCATGGGGGCGGCTGCATTTTCCTGGGAGCAGCTTACTGAGGCATGTCCGGCGCATGAAAAGACGTTCATGTCCTGCACGCGGTTCTTGCATGGCGCGGCGGCTCACTCGGGCTGGCGCGGCGTCGGTTCTGCGGCGGCGCCGCTCCCTGCGCGTCCCATTGAGTGTCAACGCTCGGCCGTGAGAGGGGTTCGGAGACAGGAAAATTCCGCAGTGCGGAACCGTGATGGAACTTTTGAGTTGCTGACTCGGACCGTCGTTGCCGCAAGCCACCGAAGACGCAATTCAGCCGGACAGGAGCACCATCATGCCGAGGTCGTCACATAGCGTGCAGCCGGTGCAGAGGCGCGGCCACAGCCAGCCGTGGCTGCACCAGCACAGCAGGGAAATCCAGGCGTTCGGCACCGTCCGGCAGTTTCCGGTCGGCCTCGGCTCCGATGCACGGCTGTATTCGTGCCAGCGGCTCAACCAGATCCTCGCCGATTCCCAGATCCTCTACGCACTTTACAAGAAATGTCATTGGCTGATGCGCGGGCCGACCTTCTACCAGCTTCATCTGCTGCTCGATAAGCACGCGGAGGAGCAGAGCGAGCTGATCGACAAGATCGCCGAGCGTGTCCAGACCCTCGGCGGCGTGGCGGTCGGCGACCCGCGGCACGTCGCCGAGATCACGCGCGTTCCGCGCCCGCCGGACGGTTGCGAGGAAGTCCCGGCGATGCTGTCGCGGCTGCTCGAGGCGCACGAGCTGATCCTGATCGACGCGCATGAGGCGGCGGCTCGCACGGCCGAACTGGGCGACGACGGCACGAACGATCTCGTGGTATCCGACATCATCCGCACCGGCGAATTGCAGGCGTGGTTCCTCAGCGAGCACCTCGTCGACACGCCGCTGGTGCATGCATAGCGGGCCGGGTCGGTAAGATAGTCCCTATCCTTGCATCATCGTACCGTTTTTGCGGTGCGAAGGTTATTTGCTGCGATATCTCAAAGTTGCCGCGATTTCGCGCTGTGACTATCTGTACTGAGTGGCCCCCACGCGGCGCGTGGGAACCGCGACAGAACGAACCGAAACAATCAAAGCGCGAAACCGCAAGGGGAGACCGATGCTCATGCATCGGTGTGGCCGACGCCGTTCCCCCGGCGACGCCGGAGATAGAATCTGTCCATCCTGTCACCACCGGTGGCGGGCGACGCCCAAGGGTTCGGGCGAGATCGGCCGCAATACACCGCCCTCGGAACGGCTCGCGCGGCTTCGCGCGCGCGCAGCCTGGCCGGCTTGGATTGGCTGATCTTCTTTTTGGCCGATATCCAGACCGGGTTCGGCCCGTTCGTCGCGATCTATCTCACCGGGCAGGCCTGGAATCAGGTCGATATCGGACTTGTGCTCACGGTCGGCGGGCTCGTCGCGCTCGTCGGGCAGATGCCCGGCGGCGCGCTGATCGACGCGGTGCGCTCGGCCCGCTTCGCCGCGTCTCTCGCGATCCTGGCGATCTGCGCGAGTGCCGCCGTTCTGGCCATGTGGCCGATCTTACCCGCCGTGATGGCCTCGCGCGTCCTGCACGCAGCCGCCACCTGCGTGCTGGGGCCGGCGATCGCCGCCATCAGCCTCGGGCTCGTGGGCTACACCAGGCTGGGCGAACGGCTCGGACGCAACGCGCGCTTCGCCTCGCTCGGCAACGGCATCGCGGCCGCCCTGATGGGCGTATGCGGCTATGCGGTGTCGAGCCGCGCGATCTTCGTCTCGGTCGCGGTACTCGCAGTTCCGGCGCTGGCGGCGCTCGCCTGCATCAGGCCGTCCGACATCGCCCGCGTGGGACGTGTCCGCCCCGGCGATCGGAGCCGTGGGGGCACGCGGCCGCGCGTCCATTGGTCGGCGGTCTTCACCAATCGCCGGCTCATCATCTTCGCGGCCTGTACCCTGCTCTTCCAACTCGCCAATGCAGCGATGTTGCCGGTCATGGGCAGCGTCCTGTCGCTGCGCTCCGCAGCGCTTGCCAACACGGTGATCGCCGCCTGTGTCGTGGTCCCGCAGATCGTTGTCGTCATCGCGTCCCCCTGGGTCGGACGTCTGGCGCAGACCATCGGCCGGCGTCCGCTGCTGCTCGTCTGCTTCCTCGCGCTCGCCGTGCGCGCCGTGCTGTTCGCGATCCTGACCGATCCCTACGCAATCGTCGTCGTGCAGGTCCTCGACGGCGTCTCGGCGGCGACGCTCGGCGTCCTCTTCCCCCTGGTGGTGGCGGATCTCACCTGGACGACGGGGCGGTTCAATCTCGGTCTCGGCGCGGTCGGTAGCGCGGTCGGGGTGGGCGCGGCGCTGAGCACGACGGTCGCAGGCTACATGCTCGATCACATCGGCCGCGTGCCGACTTTCCTCGGGTTGGCCGGCATTGCGGCGGTCGGCCTCGGCCTTGTGTGGATGATGATGCCCGAGACCCGCGCGGACGAGACCCGGGCCGTTTCGAAGGAGTTGCTCGAGACCTGAGCGTCCCGGCCGTCCGACCACCGAACAGCGGCGTCCTGCAGGCGGGCGGCGCGCCCCTGCCGAATCTGCGCGGCGCGCGCGCCATCTCGTCGCGCGCGAAGCTCCGCAGTTGCTGCAACCTTTTGCAAGACTTTTTGAGCACGGACGGCGATTTCCGAGGGCAGTCCTGCAGAAACTCTACGACACCCCGCGCGTTGCAATGTGTGGCCGAGGAGGGTCACGCGGGCGACGCGGGACGTTCGATCGGTCGGGGTGGAGGTACTTTCATGGAGCATCTGTGGCGGTTTGCCGATCGGCCGTTCGCCTTTCTCGGCCGCTATATTTGGATGCGACCCGTCGCCCATGTCACGGTCGCGGTTGCGGTGCTGGGTGCTGTGGGCTGCTCGATCGGGGCGCAGTACGGGATCAAGTTTCTGGTCGACACCTTGTCGGCGGGGGCACGCGAGCGTGCGGACGTCTGGCTCGCGTTCGTCCTCCTCGCGGCGCTGATCGCGGCGGACAATCTGCTGTGGCGGCTCGCCAGCTGGGTGTCGGCCTCGGCCTTCGTGGCCGTGACCGGCGACCTGCGGCGCGATCTCTTTCGCCATCTGACCGGCCACGCGCCGAGCTATTTCACCGAGCGTCTGCCCGGCACGCTGACGGCGCGCATCACCGCGGTCGCGAACGCCGCCTACACGATCGAGAACGTCTTCACCTGGAACGTGCTGCCGCCGTGTGCGGCCACGGTCGGGGCGGTGGCGTTCGTTGCGAGCGTGAGCGTGCCCATGGCGCTCGGTCTGGGCGCGGTGGCGGGTCTCGCCGTCGCCTGGATGTTTCGCCGCGCCGCGGCCGGTGGACCCTTGCACCACGAATTCGCCGACAAGTCGGCCGCCATCGACGGCGAGATGGTCGACGTCATCAACAATCTCCCGCTGGTGAAGGCGTTCTGCGGCCTGGGACGCGAACTGCATCGCTTCGAGGAGACGCTCGCGCGCGAGATGGCGGCCCGTCGGCGCAGCCTGTTGCATCTCGAAAAGCTGCGGCTGCTGCACGCGGCCATCACCGTGGTGCTGGCGGTCGGGCTGCTGGCGTGGGCGATCGTGCTCTGGCAGCGCGGCGCCGCGAGCACCGGCGAGGTGATCCTCGTGTCGACGCTCGGGCTCTCGGTGCTGCATGCGACGCGCGACCTCGCCGTGGCGCTGGTCGACATCACGCAGCACGTCGCGCGTCTGTCGGAGGCGCTCTCGATCCTTCTCGTCCCGCACACGCTGCGGGACCATCCCGAGGCCGCGCCGCTCGTCGGCCACGGGGCGAGCGTCACGTTCGAGCGGGTGTCATTCACCTATCCGGACGGACGGCGGGTGTTCGAGGGGCTCGACCTGCGGCTCGAGCCCGATCAGCGCATCGGCCTCGTCGGTGAATCCGGCAGCGGAAAATCGACCTTGTTCG
>CAZIGW010000327.1:0-7117 GCA_964538565.1 uncultured Hyphomicrobiales bacterium
AAAATCCGCGGCTTTCCGGGGGCGTAGCTCAGTTGGTTAGAGCGCCGGCCTGTCACGCCGGAGGTCGCGGGTTCGAGCCCCGTCGCTCCCGCCAGATTTCAAAGATCCTGGCACATCGCAATCCCATCCCGGTCCGACATGTCACGGACGGAGGGCTCGACCGTCATCCCGGGAATGCTTCGACTTGTCCCCGAGGATCGCCGGCGGGCCGGCCGGGCCGCGCCCGACGTCGGACCTCGCGTTCGCGGCGCGGGGCCGTCCAGCGGCTGCTCCACGCGTCCGACGCGCCGGAGCAGGGCCGGGGCCCGGCGCCATGCGGCTGCCCGGCCGTCGCCCGGGAAGCCCGCCCGGCACGTCGCAACTCCAGAGCGTTTTCGAGCGAAGCGAGTATCGGTTGGCGTGAAGAAAACGCGTCAGGGCAAGAACCGAGAGCCCCGGCTTTGAGTCCATCAAAGCCGGAAAGGCTCTGGTCGCGGTCGAGCTCGCGCGTCTTGCGATGCTAAGGGTCGGAAGCCGCCGCCGCGTTTGCGAGGACGTGTTCGAGGGCCCCCAGCACGCAAATGATGATGGTTTCGGCCGGCGTCGGCGGGCCCCCTTCGGCGCGCGGTGCTTCGATCCACGCGGTGCGTTCCTGGCGCAGGGCCGTCACGAACTCGTCAACCTCGATGTCTCCCAACTTCATGCGCGCCTCCCAGCCCCCGCCGGCTAAATTCGCCATCTCATACCAGAATGCGAAATATGAGCCGGAAGCAACCACGCATTTCGTTCCATCAGCAGGAATCCGCGCCCGCGGGCGTCCAAATGAGAACGGCCGCGGCGCTGCGCTACCGCACGTTGCAGCCGCGCTGGATTCCCTACCGGCCGGGCATCGCACCGTCTGGCCCTTCGTCCGCCAGGCGCATCCTTCCGCGCGCCACCCGAAGGTCAGCGAGAACTCCGCGCGGCCTTGGCGCAAGGTCTCAAAATTGATGTGATCGACCTGCAATTCTTTGCCGTTGCTTGCAGATAGCAGCTAGTCTGGTCGTGGACGGGGCCGGAACGGGAGGTCGTTTGCTGCAGCGGTTGGGAGATCACATCAGGAATTGTCGGGCGCGCGCCGCGGAAGCCGAAGCGCGCGCCGCCGCGACGTCCGAGCCGGACTTGCGGGGCGAATATCTCGCCCTGTCGAAACAGTGGCTGCACCTCGCGCAGAGCTACGAGTTCGCCGAAAGCCTGGAACGCTTTCTGCTCGACGCGCAAAAGGCGAAGAACGAGCAGTCGATCGAGCCGCCGCGATCGACATAGCGCATCGCCGACGGTCGACTCCGCGGCCGGCGCGTTTCGCGGGCGGCGGCGTCGAGCCCGGCCGAGACAAACAAACCGTCAGACCGCCGTATCTGGAAGCTCGTCGGGAAATCGCTCGGCGCGTTCGCGGATTCCTTTCGACGTGCGCGGCCCGTCCACGGACTCGAGCAGTTCGTAGTAGAGGCTCTTGTAAGTCAGGAAGACGACGCCCTCATCCTCCATCCGCGCGAGCGCAGCCCCGACGTCGTGCGAGGACGAGAAGACCAGTTCCTCGACGACGTAGACCTCTAGACCCAGGCGGAGGAGGCCGAGGCAGGACTGCAGCACGCAGACATCGGTTTCGCAGCCGGCGACGATCACCTGCGGTCGCTTCAGCCGCAGCAGATGGGTCTTGATCGTCGTCTCCTTGCAGAGATCGAAGAAATCCTTCTCGAATATCTTCGCGCGCGCGCCCAGATATCTGCTCACTTCCCTCGGCAGGTGACCTTTGACGTCGACCGGGCGCTCGAGCGTCGCCACGATCGGGATTGCGAACGCATCGAGCAGCCGCACCAGATTGGCGGTATTCGTCTTGATGCGGGCGCGCAGCCGCGGCTCCACCTGCGCCAGGAAAAATCCCTGCATATCGACGATCGTCGCGCAGCAGCGATCCGGATCGAGGCGTCTTACCGTCCGCATGTCACTGCATGTCCTCGTCTCTCTGATAACGCAATATTAAGCGCGCGATCCGCCTCGCGCCACGGCGCATCGCCGCACGGTTGCCAATATCGCGCGATGTGATGCAACATCGGGGCCGAGCGGCATGTCCTGTGAGGCCCAAACCGCGCGTGCCCGATGCCGAAAGCGCACACTTACATCCTTGGCATCAACGCCTACGACCACGACGTGAGCGCCTGCCTGTTGCGCGACGGCGAGATTGCCTGCGCGATCGAGAAGGAACGCATCACCCGCGAGAAGCATGCCGGCGGATTCTTTCAGGAGCCCGTCGACTACTGTCTTGGCGCGGAGGGCATCACGCTCGACGACGTCGATCTGGTGGTGCGCAATTGCTACGTGCTGCCGGTCGAGGAGCTGGAACTGCGTCTGCTCTATCAGGGCGACATGCCCGATCACGAGCGCGAACAGGCGGACAAGAGCCCGCTCTACCTGCCCAGGTCGAACAAGGTGATGACCGTCTCGCATCACCTGGCGCACGCCTACAGCGCGTTCGCCGTCTGCCCGTTCGAGGAGGGCGTGGTGATGGTGGTGGACGGGGTCGGCAACTATGCCTCGGACGTCAAGGAGCCCGGCCAGCTCACCGAGGGTGTCGATCCGCTGGCGCGCGAATCCGAGAGCTACTACCGCTTCAGGGGCACGACGCTCGAGACGCTCAAGAAGGTATGGCTGGCGCCGCGCCGCGGTCTTCTGAGCGATGAATTCTACAACATGGACGGGATCGGGGCGCTCTACAGCCGCGTCTCCAGCTACATCTTCGCCGACTGGAACAAGTGCGGCGAGGTGATGGGTCTGGCGCCCTACGGTCGCCCCGATGCGTTCCGGCGCCTGATGGACCTGAAGAACGGCGAGCTCGAGGTGGCCGCCTGGGACGAAAGCTTCAACAAGCCGTGGACGCCGGACGGGGCAAAGAAGTGGGAATCAAGCCCGCACATGAAGCATTGGGAGGATCTGGCCTGGCGGGTGCAGCACGACAGCGAGGAGGTTCTGCTTACGCGCGCGCGCTGGCTGCGCGAGCTGACCGGCGCGAGGAATCTCTGCCTTGCCGGGGGCGTGGCGCTGAACTGTGTGGCGAACGGCCGCCTGGTGCGCGAAGCGGGCTTCGAGAACGTCTGGATCCAGCCCGCCGCGGGAGACAACGGCATCGCGTTGGGCTGCGCCTACTACGGGCATCTCGCAGTCCAGAAAAAGCCGCGCGCCTTCGTCATGACCCGCGCCACGCTGGGGCGCGAATACTCCGACGAGGAGACGCGCCGCGTCGGTAATCCGCTGCTGGTCACGCGCAAGACGTTCAACGAGTCGGAGCCGGGAATCTGCCGCGAGAGCGCCAGGCTCCTGGCGCAAGGCCACGTCTTCGGCTGGTTTCAGGGGCGCTCGGAATTCGGCCCGCGGGCGCTCGGCAACCGCAGCATCCTGGGCGATCCACGGCGGCCGGACATGAAGGACACGCTCAACCGCCGCGTGAAGTTCAGGCAGGCGTTCCGACCGTTCGCGCCCATCGTGCTTTACGAGAGGGCGAGGGACATCTTCGTCGGCGACGACGAGTCTCCATTCATGCTGCGGGCCAAGCAGGTACGCCCGGAATGGAAGGATCGCATCCCGGCCGTGGTGCACGTCGACGGCACCGCGCGCGTGCAGACCGTCCGGCGCGAGCAGAACGAGCGCATCTACGACCTGCTGTGCGAGTTCGAGAAGCTGACCGGCGTGCCGGTGCTGGTGAACACATCCTTCAACATCAAGGGAGAACCCATTGTCGAGACACCACAACACGCGATGAACTGTTTCATTTATACCGGCATCGACTATCTGGTGCTGCACGATACGCTCGTGTCAAAGAACGCTTTGTACAAAATCCTCTCTCCGTTCATAAAGGTCTATTGTGAATCGATGGCGGTTTCTCGCGATGAGACAGACTGACAGCTTGATCGGGAACCAAAACGTCGGCTAGCAGTTAGGCGCGTGTACGCGGCTTGGCCGGGTCGTCGACCGCATGCCACAATGCCCTCGCGCATGCGGCCAGGTGTCCATCAGCGTCCCTGTCAGTGCGAGCCGCGTCCAAATAGGGGCAGATCCGATGAAAAGAACGTTGATAGCCACGCTGATGGCCCTGCTCTTCGGGCTGGTCAGCATGCCGGCGGCGCAGGCGGCTCCGGGCAGCGGCGGTTGGACCGTCGGTTCGGTGCTCAAAGCGACCTCGCCGGTTCAGACCGTCCAGTGGTGGCGCCGTCGTCGCCGTCGTCGCCGCTGCTCCGCGGTCCATACTTGGCGATCGCGCCGGCGTCTCCGCTGCTGGTAGACCCGGTCCGGCGACGACTTCGCGGACGGGCCGCCGACCTCCGGGCCGGCGGCCCGTTCGCTTTGAAGCGCCGTTGCCACTTTCCCCGGGCCTGCGATGTCACGGGTCCGCCCCGGCGGTCAGCGGGAGCGACGCTGCATGGCGATGGGGCGCGTGCGGGGCCCGTGATCCCCTTCGAGGGGCAACGAGAAGCAGGCCTCGTAGGCCTCCGACAGGCGCCGGTCGTTTGCGCATCGGTCGAACACCGCGAGGTCCTTCGGGCTGCGATATTCCATATAGGTCTCGATCGCGTAGCGCGCGCCGTCGGAGAAGCTGCCGAACCGGTTGATTCTGCCCGCGAGCTCCGGCGCCACGCTGAGGATGGCCTGCCGAAACGTATCGCCTTCGATGAAGTTGTCGGGCATCTGGTCGAACGGACCGTCGAAACGATTGTTGTCGGATACGTTTCCGGCGTAGGCCCCGATCAACAGCTTCCGGGCGAGGCGCTGGTCGCGGTAGAGGGCAAAGCCGGTGCGCTCGCCGATCAGAATGCGGCCACCGCCGACCGGCGCCGGCGCGAACGTGTCGGTTGGATCGACCGTCTCGTCGAGAACGTAGTGAAACAGCTTGTGCCGCCGGTCGAAGACGAGAAAAAAGCGTACACCGGATTCGTCGAACACCGGGCCGATGAATTGTTCGGTCGGCGCAAGTGCGCCGGGCGGCGGGCGGACATCGGACAGGTCGTTGAGAACGAAAACCACGCTCTTGCCGGCGTGGCGTACCCGGTAGGCCAGGGGGCCGAGTTTCTCGACGCTCACGCCCTGCGCCGGGCCGAGCACCAGGCTTGAACCTGGCTGGTCCCTCAGCCAGGGAACCGGCTTTCTGAAATACGCAAAGGCGATCTGGCCGTGCTCGCGCAGTTGCGCGTCGATCTTGATGTTCCCGGCGTAGCCGATCCCGTGGAGATCGAACGAGAAATAGTAATGGTTCTCGGTCGGATAGACCTTGACCTGGTCGGGCAGGCGATCGAGCACGTAGGCAAACACCGCCATGGGATCGCCGATTGCGAGCTTGCCGGTGCCGGACAGATCCTCGACATAGGCTTGGTTGGTCGAGAGCCGTGGCGCGCCATCGGACGGCGCAGCCCGCGCCGGCATTCCGATGACAACGGCCAGGATGCACAACAACGCCGGCGACGCGCGCATTGGACCTCACGAGGTTGGAGATGCCTCATCAGCCTACGCGGTCGAAAGGACGTTGTGAATTTGCGAAGATCGGCGAACGCGCCGGCGACGAAACGCGTCTCAATCGGCCCCACCGACGCGGGCGCCGGTTATCAGGGACGGCGGCTTCGCCATGGGTATCGGTATTTGCGGCGCGAAAATGCGCGCAGTCACCATTCGATCGGCCGGGGATGCCGAGGGCGTCCGCCGTCGCGGGTGATCTGGGCCGCGCGGATGATGCAGAGGTTGCTCGGTGGCAGGCCGCAGCGATCGACCCGTTCGCAATCGCCGCAGACGAAGTCCGGCCGCGAGCCGAAGCCGGTGACGAAGCCGGCGAGCCTGGTGAAGAATTCCTGAATCGTGGTCAGCGCGCGCATGGCGTCCTCCTTGTTGCAGCCTAGGAGGACGGGCAGTCGCGGCATTGATCGAAATCAATGGAGGAGAGGTCCGCGCGGCGGCCGTCCCGCATCTGCGGGTGAAACGGAGGCTCGGACCGACCGTGCGGTGTTTCAGGGCCGCACGGTCGTCGGCGTCGCGGCGGTATCGAGCGCGGGTGGCGCGATCCGTGCCGGCTCAATTGCCGGGCGCGGCGCTGAAACTCCCGGTCGGCAACTCGGGAGTATCGACGAAATTCGACGGCAGATTGCCGGTGAGGCTCGACAGGAAGGCCGTCAGATCCTGCACCTCGCCGTCGGAAAGCGTCTTGTCCAGCTGGACCTTGGCCATGATGCGGACAGCTTCGGGCAGGCTGCGCACGGAGCCGTCGTGGAAATAGGGCGGCGTCATGGCGACGTTTCTCAGAGTCGGCACCTTGAAGACATACAGATCGGCAAGGTCCTTGGTGACGTCGAACCGGCCCTTGTCCGGCGTGCTGACACCGGTTTCCTTCCAGTAGTCCTCCGTCACCCCGAACTTCTGGAACATGGTGCCGCCGACACCGGGCCCGTTGTGGCAGGCAGCGCAGCCGGTTTCGATGAAGATCCGCAGCCCGTTGCGCTCAGCCGCCGACAACGCATTTGGGTCCCCGGCAAGAAATTGATCGAAGTGCGACGGCGTGACGAGCGTGCGCTCATAGGCTCCGATCGCCTTGGCCCAATTGTCCGGAGTCACGGGATCGCTTTCGCCCGGGAACGCCTTTTCGAACAGGCGGGGGTACTCGGCAATCGCCTTGAGTTTCGCCATTGCCGAGGCGTAATCCGGATTTCCGAAGCTGGCGGGGCCGAGCAATGCTCGCTTCGCCTGATCCTCGATGTTCTCACGATCCCCGATCCAATGCGCCTTGAACTGCAGGGCGGCGTTGAGGACGGTAGGGGCGTTGCGCGCGTTGAGCTTGCCGTGCGCGCCGAGCGACTTGGCGAGTCCGTCCGTCCCGTATAGGGAGGGCAAATGGCAGCGGGAACAGCTGGCGCTGCCGTCGGCCGACATGCGCGGATCGAAAAACAGCTTGTGGCCGAGTTCGACCTTCTCGGGAGTCAGCGGAAACTCGGCAGTCGCCATATCCTTCGGTAGCGGACTGAAAATCTGTCGGGCTTGAGCAAGCAGGTCATTCTCTTGTTCGGCCGAATTGGCAGCGGGCGACATGAGCGCCGTCAGCGCGACGATGCCGATCATTGGAAGAAGC
>CAZIGW010000328.1:0-20196 GCA_964538565.1 uncultured Hyphomicrobiales bacterium
CAATTCGCTCTCGACCACGCGGCGTCAGGCGGGCATTCTTATGCACGTTCATCCGGTCCTCCGAGAAAAGCGTGAAGCTTCAGCAACTTCAGCTTCCCCGGTCCGGACCGGATGGACAACCTATTGAAAGCTCACATCTAGAACGGGATCACCTCGTCTTTCGCCATCCCGCTCGAACGTCGTGATGTGCGCATGATCTCCGCCGAAGACCCGTATCCACTTTTCCCGATCATGCGTCAGCGCACGACCCCGGAGATGCAGCACGGCTTGCGCCGCGGTGGCTTGATCTCGTTCTTGAGGTAGCAGCGCGCGGCCGGTCCCTGGTAGCCGGGGCGCACGTAGGTCCAGGCACGGCAGCGCGCCTCGCCTTCGCAGGCGGTGGCGCACGCCTTGCCGGTCGGATCGGGCGGCAGTTCGAAATTGCGGTAGTCGCCGCCCAGCCGGTCGATCGAGAATTCGGTCGGCCCGCGCCGAAGCTCGATCACGCCGGCGCCGCGCACGCCGGACACGCAGCAGGACTGCTCGACGCGCGGCGGCACCTGGTTCTTGAGCCAGCACATGGCGGGCTCGCTGGCGGTCGGGTAGGAAAAGCTCCAGGCGCGGCACCGCGATTCGCGCTCGCACCGCATGGCGCAGATCGCCGGATCGCCGCCGCGCACGACCGAGTTCGCGTAGTTGCCGCCCGGCCGGTCGAATCCGACCTGCGCCGCCGCCGGATCGATCGCGACGGACAGCCACAGCGAGCCAAGGATCAGCGCCCAAAACCACCGCATGTCGGCCGCCCGGCTTCGTCGCCCCGCCCGCCGCCGCAGGCACAGAAGCTGCGTCTTATTGAAGCATCGACGCCGCAGCAAGGCGAAAAAACCGCACGGCCCGGCGCCGACGCCCCGATGCGGCGTTTTTATCCGTCTCTATTGTGCACATGCAACATGACAACAGAAAAAGCTCCGATCAATATCATGGCGGGGCATTAAATCGACTCATGGGGGATGTTGCTGCGAAATGAATTAGCCGCTGAACCGCGCGCTTTACAATGATGTCGGCGGACATTGCCGCGCCGGCACCGCGTCACGCCTGATCAGAGCCGCAGCGCTTTTACGACATGCCGGGGACGTTCTGGCGAAGGCTGCGTTCGAGCTGGGGACGGCTCGACGGTTGTGATCGGCTGACTGGGCTCGTTCTCATCGCCCTCGTGGTGGTCGCGATCCTCACCTTCCGCGATTACGCAATCTCGAACGACGAAGTGGTGCAGCATCGCTACGGCGAGATGATCATCGCCTATTACGCGAGCGACCTGAAAGACTTGCGGCTGTTTCATTTCGACAATCTGTATCTCTACGGCGGATTGTTCGACATGATCGCGGTCCTGCTCGCGCATCTGCTGCCGTTCGAGCCCTACGCCATCCGCCACATCCTGTGCGCCCTCATCGGCATCGGCGGCATCGCGGCGACCGCGGCGACCGCCCGGCTGATCGCCGGCCCGCGCGCGGGCCTCGTGGCCGCGCTGGCGCTGGCGATTTCGGGCGTCTGGTACGGCGGCATGTTCAACCACACGAAGGACGTGCCGTTCGGCGCCGCGATGATCGCGAGCGCCTTTTTTCTCCTGCGCGCCATGCGCGACCTGCCGCGCCCGCGCTGGATCGACATAATCGGCTTCGGCGCCGCGCTCGGCGCGGCGCTCGGCCTGCGCGCGCTGGCGCTGTTCGGCGTCGGCTACGCCGGCATCGCGGTTCTCATGCAGATGCCGCAGGCGGACGCGGGCGGGCGGACGCGGTTTCTCCTGCAGAGCACGGTCCGGCTGCTGCCGGCCTTCGTCCTCGCCTACGCGATCATGATCGCGAGCTGGCCCTGGGCCTCGCTCGCGCCGTTCAATCCGCTGCGCGCCATCTTCGCCTTCACCCATTTCCACTACGACATTCGCACAATCCTGGCCGGCAAGGTCTACACGATGGCGACGATTCCGCGCTGGTACGTGCCGGTCTACCTGGCGATCAAGATTCCGCCCGTCGTCTGGGTCGGCGCGCTGGCCGCCCTTCTGGTGGCCGCCTGGCCGTCTCGCACCACGGGCCCGTCCGAGGCCGGCGAGGAACGGTCCCGGTTGCGGCGCGAAACCCTGTTCGTCGCCTTCATGGCGGTCTTTCCGCCGCTGTGCGAGGTGCTCGCGCACGGGCCGGCGTTCAGCGGCATGCGCCACTTCCTCTTCGTCCTGCCGGTGCTCGCGGCGCTCGCCGGGGTCGGCTTCGAGCACATGCTCGGCGCGCTCGAACGGCGCGGCCGTGTCCTCGCGGCAGCGGGGGGAACGGCGCTCGCCGCCGCCATCGCCTGGAACGCCGTCCTGCTCGTGCGGCTGCACCCGGACCAGTATCTCTACTACAGCCCGGTGGTCGGCGGACTCCAGGGCGCGGCGCAGCGCTATGACACCGACTACTGGGTCAACATCATGCCGGAGGCGGTGCACTCGCTCGAAAGCTATCTCGATCGCACCGAGGGCGCGGCGCACGGCACGCCGAAACGCCGTTACACCGTCGGGGTCTGCGGCGAAAGGCTGGCGTTCGAGAAGACCGCCGACGGCCGCCTGCAGTGGACCGACGGCTGGCGCGAGGCGGATTTCTTCATCGCCCCCACCCATATGCATTGCGACCGCGTGGTCCAGGGCAAGACGATCGCCACGATCGAGCGCCTCGGTGTGCCGATCGGCGTCGTGAAGGACCGGCGCAGCCTTGTCCGCCCCGACATCGCCCGCGACCGGCGGCGCTCGGCCGTTCCCCACAAGGGCTCCTGACCGGCGCTCCGGCGCCCGATCACTTTGCGCAACGGTCGGCGCAAAGTCCGTTGCGCCCGCCACTGCGATGACCACATTGCCGGTCGCGCCTTGCGGGCGTTTTCGGCAAACCGCCGCCGGACGTCGCGCAAGGCCGCGGGCAGTCCGGCGTTCGGAGGCTCTCGAGAGAATCTCCCCGCGAGGGCGCGCCGCGGCTGCACGCGTGGCATGATCACCCCACTGCGCCCGCCGTCCCGCTGGAGCTTCGCGATGAGCCACTCGAACGACGATTTCGGTTTTCTTCTGCTGGCGCTCGCGCTGCTCACCGCCGCCGTCGTCAGCGTCCCGATTGCGCGCGGGCTGCGCCTGTCGGCGGTGGTCGCCTATCTGGTGGTCGGCGTGGTCATCGGGCCGTTCGGCTTCGCGCTCTTTCGCTCGCCCGACACGATTCTCGCGGTCGCGGAACTCGGCGTCGTCCTACTGCTGTTCCTGATCGGACTCGAGCTCGAGATTTCCCGGCTGCTCGCCATGCGGCGCGCCATCTTCGGGCTGGGCGCCGCTCAGCTCGCGCTGACGGCGGCGGCGCTCGGCGGCATCGCGGTCGCGGCCGGACTGACCGACTGGCGCGGCGCGGTCGTCGCCGGCCTTGCGCTCGCCATGTCGGCGACCTCGATCGCGTTGCGCATCCTCGAGGAACGCGGGGACCTGCAGGAGGCCTACGGCCAGCGCGCCTTCGCGGTCCTGCTGTTCCAGGACATGTCGGTCGTCCCGCTGCTCGCGCTCCTGCCGCTGCTCGGGCCGGTCGGCGACCGGCCGACGAGCCTCTTCGCCGCCGTCGCCTCGGTGGCGAAGATCGCCGCCGCGGTGGCCGCCGTCGTCGTGGCGGGACGCTATCTGCTCAATCCGCTCTTGCGGCTGCTCGCCTGGACGGGCGCGCGCGAGGTGATGACGGCGGCGGCGCTGCTCGTCGTGCTCGGCGCGGCCGCGCTCATGCAGGCGGTCGGCATGTCGATGGCGCTCGGCGCGTTCCTGGCCGGCGTGCTGCTCGCGGAATCGAACTACCGCCACGAGCTCGAAGCCGACATCGAGCCGTTCCGCGGCCTGCTGCTCGCCGTGTTCTTCATGGGGGTCGGCATGTCGATCGACATGACCGTCGTGCGCGCGAATCTGTGGCTGATCGTGGCCGCTGGTCTCGTCATCACCGTGCTGAAGGCGGCGATCGTCGATGCGCTGTTTCGCGCCACCTGCCCGCGCCGCGGCGACGGGCTGCGCGCCGGCTCGGTGCTCACGGCGGCCGGCGAATTCGCCTACGTGCTCATTCCGCTTGGCGGCACGCTCGGCGTTCTCACCATGGAACAGGCCAGCCTGTTTTCGTCGATCGCCGCCGTGACGATGCTGATCGGGCCGCCGTTCGCGACCCTCGCCGACTGGGTCCTGCGAAAGGTCTCCGCCGCCCACGAACACGAGCCGGACGATTTCGACGGCGTCCGCGGCTCCGTTCTGCTCATCGGCTTCGGCCGCTTCGGGCAGATCGTGTCGCAGGCGCTTCTCTCCGAGGGCGTCGACGTCACCGCCATCGACAACGACCCGGAGATGATCCAGAGCGCGGGGCGGTTCGGCTTCAAGGTCTACTACGGCGACGGCACGCGGCTCGACGTGCTGCGCGCCGCCGGAGCGGCACACGCGCGCCTGATCGCCGTCTGCGTCAACACTCAGGAGGCGACCGACCGCGTCGTCGATCTCGTGCGGGCGGAATTTCCCGGCGTGCTGCTCTACGTGCGCTCCTACGACCGCCGGCACACGCTGCGCCTCATCGCCAAAGGCGTCGACTACGAGCTGCGCGAGACGTTCGAATCCGCTCTCGCGTTCGGCCGCCGCACCCTCGAAGGACTGGGCCTCGCGCCCGCACGGGCCCGCGACGTGATCGCGGAGATCCGCACCCGCGACCAGGCGCGGCTTGCCCTGCAGCAGGCGGAAGGCACGTTCGGCGGCGTCGACATGCTGCATACACGCCCGGTGCAGCCGGAACCGCTGAGCACGCCGCGCCGCGAGGCGACGCCGCTCAACCGCGAGGCTGGGCCGTTGATCGAAAATGCGCCGGAGAAGACGCCGGAGACATCCGGCTGAGGCGCGGACCGGTCCGGCCGTGCGCCGGCCGGGGGACGCCCTGCGACCGCCGGCGCGGAGCGCCGCAGTTGAATGAGATGCTCATCACGTTCGCAACCGCGCATCGGCGGTCGTCGCAACCAAGGAATTCCTGAGGAATTGGGCAGTTGCGGTCCGTCAATTCTGCCGCGGCGGCGCTGACGTCGACTCATCGCGCGCGCACACGGAACGTGAGCCGCCTCGGCGCGAAGCGCAAAAAAGCGCCCGCCGGAGGGGGCCCGGCGGGCGCGGGGCCGAACCGCAACGAGGGGAAATGCGGTTCATGCCGGAAGGGGCCGAAGAAGGTCGGCCGGCAAATGCGCGCGATCGTCCGCCTTCGTCGGTTCAACCGGCAAGATCACCAACACGCAGCCGCAGCCGGCGTGCACGGCACGCATGGCGCTGCGCCAGCACCTGCGTCGGATCGCGCCAGAGCGGTTCCGCCAGCGCGCCCGTGACGTCGGACCGCGTCAGGCCGATGTCCGCCAACTGCCGGACGTCGAGCCGGGCGAGCGCGATGAGGCCCCGGCGACTTTTCCGCCAGGCTCGCACGGCGTGCAGGATCATCTGGGCCGCATGCGCCGCTTCGAGGACGCGCACCGGCGTCGTTCCTTCAGCGGGATGCAAGGCGTTCTGTTTCGCCGCGAAAGTCATGACAGTCTCCCGCCCGCCCTCCACCGCGCCCGGAGCCAGGCGAGGAGGCCGGGGCCGCGTTCAGACGGCTCTTTCTCCGAAGCACCAGGACAATGTCAGCAAAGCATTGATTAGGGAAACGAATGTTTTTAATCTCAAAGATCACCGATGCTGATGTTTGAGGGGACATTCCTGCAGCGGCGCACGGACCATGGAGTCCACCTCATGACCGCTCTCATCGACGCCGACCAATTGCGAACCTTCATTGCCATCGCGGAGACCGGCAGCTTCACGCGCGCCGCCGAAGTCGTGCACACGACCCAGTCGGCGGTGTCCATGCAGATGAAGCGACTCGAGGAACGGCTCGACCGGCCGATCTTCGCGCGCGACGGCCGCGCCTCGAAGCTCACCGAGGACGGCGAGCGATTGCTCGACTACGCCCGCCGGATCGTGAAGCTCAACATGGAGGCGCTCTCGGCTTTCTCGGACGCGGAATTGTCGGGACGCGTGCGCCTCGGCGTGCCGGACGACTATGCCGACCGCTATCTGCCGGAAATCATGGCGCGGTTCTCGCGCGCCTATCCGGGCGTCGAGCTGACCGTCATGTGCGAGCCGACCGTCAAGCTGTTCGAGCACATCGACGCCAACGAACTCGATCTCGCGATCGTCACGGATTGCGGCGGCAGCCGGCCGACCGAGACCTTCCGCCGTGAACGGCTGTTGTGGGTGAGCTCGAACCGCCATCCGACTCATCTGGAAGAACGTCTCCCGCTGGCACTCGGACGCCCGACCTGCGCCTGGCGGCGCGCCGCGATGGAGCAGCTCGAACAGCTCGGCCGCCCCTACCGCGTGCTCTACACGAGTGCGAACTCGGGAGCGGTCGCCGCCGCCGTGCTTGCCGGTCTCGCCGTCTCGGTGTTTCCCGAGTCCGGCCTGCGTCCCGGCATGCGCGTGCTGATGGCGGCGGAAGGCTTCCCGGAGCTGCCGTCGTGCCGCATCGGCCTCGTGCGCAACCCGCACGAGCGCTCGGCGCTGGCCGACGCGCTTGCCGAGCACGTCATCTCCTCGCTCGACAACCTCTCTGACGCGCGCGAGGCGGCGGAGTAGGACGGCCGGGCGGCCATGATTTCAGTCGAGGCGCGCGACCCGCGCCTCGAGCAGCCGGACGAGGTCGTCCGGGGCGATCTCGATCTGCAGCCCGCGCCGGCCGCCGTTGACCAGAACGCTCGGCCGCGACAGCGCATCCTCGGCGATGAAGACCCGCGCCTTCCTCTTCTGCCCGAACGGAGAAATGCCGCCGACGTGATAGCCGGTGACGCGCTCGGCCTCCGCGGGCGCCAGCATGGCGGCGCTCTTGGCCCCCGCCGCCGCCGCGAGCGCCTTGAGGGCGATCTCGCGGTCGGAGGGCATGAGCACGCAGACGATCTCCTGCCCGGCCCGCGCCATCAGGGTCTTGAGCATGCGCGCCGGCTCGACGCCGAGCGCCTCCGCGGCCTGCAGGCCGATGCGTTCGGCGTCCGGATCGTAGGCGTATTCGTGCAGGCGGAACGGCACGCCGGCGCGGGCGAGCGCACGCGTCGCGGGGGTGCCCTTGGCCATGCGGCTTGCGGCTCCGTCCTGGTGACGAATCGCTCGTGTTATAGCCGCTGCGCCTTGAGGTGTGCGGCAAGAAAATCGACGAACATTCTGGTATTCGCCGAGACGACGCGCGTGGCCGGCCAGACCGCGTGGATCGGAACGCCCGGCGGTTCGAAGCGCGTGAGCACCAGTTCGAGCCGACCCTCGTCGACCAGATTCCTGACCTGCCAGAGCGGCGCGTTGCCGATGCCGAGCCCGAGCGCGGCCGCCTCGTTCGCCGCCATCGCACCGCTGGTGCGAAAGCGTCCGCCGACTTTGATCGTCTTGCGTCTGCCGTTCACGGTGAACGGCCAGGCTTCGGCATCGCGCGCGGCGGTTCGCACGATGCACTGGTGATCGACGAGATCCTCCGGCCGCCTGGGCCGGCCGTGCCTGGCGAAATACGCCGGCGCCCCGAAGACCACGCGCCGGAGATCCGCGAGCCGGCGCGCCCTCAGAGTCGAGTCCGGCATCTCGCCGATCCGCACCGCGAGGTCGAAGCCGCGGTCGACGAGATCGACGTAGGCGTCCGACAGGTCGAGCTCGATCTCCACCCCGGGGTGCGCGGCGAGGAACTGCGCGATGGCCGGCATCAGGTGGAGCGTCGCGAACGCCGTGGAGGCGGAGATGCGCAGCAGGCCGGACGGCTCGCCGCGGCGATTGGCGATTTCGCGCTTCGCCTCGTCGATCTCGGCGAGCGCCGCCTTGATCCGACGCGAGAGGGCAAGCCCCGCTTCGGTCGGACTGGCGCGCCGCGTCGTGCGCCGCACGAGTTCGACGCCGATCTGGCGCTCGAGGCTCGCGAGCGAACGGCTGACCGATTGCAGCGAGCGGCCGAGATAACGGGCGGCGGCCGTGAGGCTTCCCTTCTCGACGACCGCGACGAACGCCTGGAAATCCTCGAGACGGTCCACGGGGCTGCTCGCCTGATTATCTCGCCACGCGGAATAATCTATTGCATCTGCCACCCATTCTCCAACCCGCCGTTCGACCCGATGTTACGGAGCGCGACGGTCCGTCGCGGCGCCATGCGCCGAGCGGCCGGACGCTTTCTTCGGAGTGCCACATGTCGACAGCACCGATCGAGACGCCGATCACCGGCCAAGAGCCGCTGGAAAGCCTGCGCGAGCCCGTGCGGGCGCTGGCGCAGTTCTACCAGGCGTTCAACAGCCGCGATCTCGCGCTCATGGCAAAGAACTGGGACAATTCCGACGAGATCGCGATGGACAACCCGCTCGGCGGCATCATGCGCGGCTGGCCGCAGATCCGCTCGGTCTACGAGCGGATCTTCAGCGGCCCGGCACACGTCGAGGTCGAATTTCACGACTACACTATCCACCGCTGGGGCGAGGTGTTCTACGCGGTCGGCCGCGAACGCGGCTTCCTGCGGATGAACGGCACGACTCTCGACCTTGCCATCCGGACGAGCCGCGTGTTCCGGCGCGCCGAGAGCGGCTGGCGGCAGGTGCACCACCACGGCTCGATGGACGATCCGCAACGTCTCGACGCCTATCAGCGCGCAGTGAGGCAGCCGACATGACGCGCGCCTTTACGACGCTTGCCTTCACGCCCGCCGTCAAGTCAACGCAGGCGCGCTACGGCGCGCGCGAGCACGGCGCGCAGATCGAACGGAAGGATCCGCCGCGCGATCGACTGACCGACGACCTGCGCGACTTCATCGCCGGAACCGACAGCTTCTTCATCGCGTCGGCGAGCCGCGAGGGCTGGCCGCATGTCCAGCATCGCGGCGGGCCGGCGGGATTTCTCAAGGTGCTCGATGAACGAACACTGGCGTTCGCCGACTACGCGGGCAACCGCCAGTACATCACGGTCGGCAACCTGTCGGAGAACGACCGCGTTCTTCTGTTCATCATCGACTACGAGCGCGGCCGGCGGCTCAAGATCTGGGGGCGCGGGTCCGTCATCGACGACGACGACGCGTTGCTGGCTCGCGTCACCGACCCGGACTACCCGGCGCGGGTGGAGCGCGTGATCCGCATCGACGTCCTCGCCTGGGATCTCAACTGCCGCCAGCACTTCCCGAAACTGGTGCGGGCGCCGACGCCGGGTAGCTACGGATAGAGGAGTCGGGACCGTACGCCGCGCGCATTCAACGCGCGAGACTTCAATAGCCGTATTCGTCGAACACCGGATCGACCGACCCGTGCCACGGCCCACGGAACTTCTCCAGCAGCTCCTCGGCCGGCGTGCGGCCGCTCGCGGCGATCTCGTCGAGCGGCTCAAGATAGCGCGTCTCGTCGTGGCCGTTCCAGTCGCGCCGCTCGCGCCGCGTCAATCCCTGGCGCGCCAGATCGAGACATTCGCGCGCGAGGTCGAGCATGCTGCGGTTGCGGATGGTCGCCGCGAACCCGAGCTTCGGCACGTCATCGCGCAGCTTCTGCCGCTCGTCGGCGGTCCAGTCCCTGGCGATATCCCAGGCGGCGTCGAGGCAGGCGTCGTCGTAGAGCAGGCCGACCCAGAACGCGGGCAGCGCCGGCAGGCGCCGCCAGGGCCCGCCGTCGGCGCCGCGCATTTCGAGGAAACGCTTCAGGCGCACCTCGGGAAAGATCGTCGAGACGTGGTTGGCCCAATCGGAGATCGTCGCACGCTCGCCCGGCAGCGCCGGGTGCCGGCCGGCGAGCAGGTCGCGGAAGGACGAGCCGGCGACGTCGATGTAGGTGTCGCCGCGCTTGATGAAATACATCGGCACGTCGAGCGCGTAGTCGACCCAGCGCTCGAAGCCCATGCCGGGCTCGAACGCCCACGGCAGCATGCCGGAACGGTCCGCGTCGGTGTCGCGCCAGATTTCCGAGCGGAACGAGAGAAATCCGTTTGGCTTGCCTTCGGTGAACGGCGAGTTCGCGAACAGGGCGGTGGCGACCGGCTGCAGCGCGAGTCCGACGCGCAGCTTCTTCACCATGTCGGCCTCGGAGGAGAAGTCGAGGTTCGTCTGCACCGTGCAGGTGCGATACATCATGTCGAGACCGAGCCGTCCGACCTTCGGCATGTAGTTCGTCATGATGCGGTAGCGGCTCTTCGGCATGCGTGGCGTCTCGGCGCGCGTCCAGGTCGGGCTCACGCCGAGGCCGAGGAATCCGATGCCGAGCGGGCGCGCGACCTCGTGCAACTGGGCGAGATGCGCCATCAGCTCGGAGAAGGTCTGGTGCACCGTCTCGACCGGCGCACCCGAGAGCTCGAACTGGCCGCCCGGCTCGAGGGAGATCGCGCCGCCGCCGGTCACGTCGGAAAGGCCGATGATGTTCGGACCGTCGGTGATCGGCTCCCAGCCGAGCAGCATCTGCATGCCTTCGAGCAAGGCGCGGATGCCGCGCGGACCCTCGTAGGGGACCGGCCGGTGGCCGTCGATCGTGAAGGCGAATTTCTCGTGCTCCGTGCCGATGCGGAAGTCCGCCTTCGGTTTCACGCCGGCTTCGAGCCACGCGACGAGTTCATCGCGCGATTCGACCGGCGTCATGTCGACCTGGTCACGAGCCATACGGGGGATCCACCCGGGAAAACGGGCCGGGACCTTACACGGCCTGCGCGAAAGGGCAATGCGGGCTCGCGGCCCGCGTGGGAGCGCGCGAGGTGGTCGGCCCTCGCCTTCCGGCCGGCTCCGGCGCGCATCCCGGGCGGTCACCCGGCGGACGGTAAAATCCGCGGCCGCGCAACCGCATCGTGCGTCGGCTTCCCGATCGGGACGAACGGCCGCCTTGGGCAAAATTTTGCAATGATTTCCCTGCTAAGGTGCCGGCCCGGGGGAGCATCGCGGCGGACGGGCGGTCGTTCCGGGACGCGCATGCCGCAGCGGAGGGGGAATTCATGCGTATCAGCGTTGTCGGCGCACTCTGTCTCGCCTTGGCGGGATGCTCGACCAGTCTCGAGGACATCGGCAGCCTCTACGTCGCACCCGGAAAGTTCGATTTCCTCGAATGCCCGGACCTCGCCAAGCGCTCGGTCGCCGCCTCGCAGCGCGAGCAGGAGCTGACAAGCCTGATGGACCGGGCCAACCAGGGCACCGGCGGCCCGGTGGTCAACGCCCTCGTGTATTCGGAAGAATTGAAATCGGTGCGCGCGGAATTGATGCTCCTGCACAAGACCGCCAACGAGAAGAAGTGCACCAATCTCTAGCTGATCGCCTTTCCGGCTTCGACGGATCGAGAGCCGGGTTTCCGTGCGTCAACGCCTGTGCTTCACGTTCTGCACGCAAGCCGTTGCTTTCCGGTTCCGGATGCGATTGCGGCGGCGCTCGCGTGAACGCCGCCGCCACAAGCTGTTCGCATCGGCCGCCCGCAGGCGGCCGCCGAGCACGTCAGCTCGTCGGCATCACGTAGGCGTAGATCCGGCTGCGCGAATAGACGGCCTCGGCCACGCGGTGGCCGTGGTTGCCGGAAATGATGATCGGATTGCCCGACTTGTCGAAACCGCTCACCACGCCGACGTGGCCGCCGCCCTTGCGCGCCATCACCGCGATGGCGCCGATCTGCGGACCGGGGACGCGCTGGCCGTAGGAGGCGAACGAGCGCGCGAGATCGGAGCCCGTTCCCTTGTGGCCGGTGCGCTGGAGCACGAAATTCATGAAGCGGGCGCACCACAGGCTGCGACGGTCGGTCGGGTTGGTGCCGATCCAGCGCCGCGCCTCGGCCACAAGGCTCGAGCTCCCGCCGGAAAAGAGGCTCCCGCCCTGGTCCGCCTGGTAGTAGCGGCCGTCGTTGCCCATCGACTGGCCCGAGAACGTAGCGCTCTGCTGCGTGCGCACCGCGTAGGTCCGGCCGCGATGCTTGGCGCCGCGGCCGGCATGCCGGACGGCGACGCGAGCGTGGCTGACGTGGTGGACGGCGACCGACGAACCGGAATGGTGCAGGCGCCGCGCGTGGGCGGGCGACTGCAGGGCGGTCACGCCAACAATGGTCGTCGCGAGCAACGTCAGAGTCATGCGATTCGTTCTGCGATTCATTCGCTGTAGTCCCCTCTCTTCCGAACCCCTGCCGCTCAGCAAAATCGGCCCGTGTCGACCAAAGGGCAGCAGTGCAGCGGGGCTCCTTCATGAGGGGCTTTATGACATTTTTAGCTTCTTTTTGTGGATTTCATTGGGTTAAGCCTAAAATCACCACTTAAGTACCTGGAGTTATTACCCTGCTGCATTGCAATGATCTGCGCTATGCGCTTGGGATCCCCAGGGAATGGTTAACACGACTGTCAGGCTAGCCGGACAGCCCGAATCATCTGCACTGCGTTTGGGCGCGGGGAGGTCGGATCGACCCTATTCGGGATCGAGGAAGGCGAGCGGACGGGCGACGGTTTCGAGCGGCTTGCGCTCGGCCGCGACACCCCATCGGGCCGCCATCACGGCGGCGAGCAGCATCAGGGCCGCGCCGATGACATATCCGGCCAAGACGCTCGCACGCGACCCGGTGTCGATCAGGAAGCCGAACAGCCAGGGTGCCGCCACCCCGCCGATCCCGGTGCCGACTGCGTAGAAGACCGCGATCGCCAGCGCGCGGATTTCGAGCGGGAAGGTCTCACTGACCGTGAGGTAGGCCGAGCTCGCGGCCGCCGAGGCGAAAAAGAAGATCGTCATCCAGGCGATCGTCTGGGTCTCGGCCGTCAGGACGCCGCGCGCGAACAGATAGCCGCTCACGGCGAGGAGAACGCCCGACGTGACGTAGGTGAACACGATCATGGGCTTGCGGCCGAGGGTGTCGAACAGGCGTCCGAGCAGCAGCGGCCCGAGAACGTTGCCGACCGCGAACGGCAGGATGTACCAGCCGACCGCGTCCGACCGGATGCCGTAGAAGTCGATGAGCACCAGCGCGTAGGTGAAGAAGATCGCGTTGTAGAAGAACGCCTGCGAGGCCATCAGGGCGAGGCCGACCAGCGTTCGGGCGCGATAGCGGTGCACCAGCGTGTGGACCACGTCGCCGAGCGGCGTGTAGCGCCGCGTGCGCAGCCGCGCGCGCGGCAGCACGTCGGGTGCGATGCTGTGACCGCTGCGGCGGAGCGCGTCCTCGATCTGCGCGACCACCGCCTCGGCCTCGCCGACATGTCCATGCGTCATCAGCCAGCGCGGACTTTCCGGCAGCCACAATCGCATCACGAACACGACCAGCGCCAGCAGGGCTCCGATGAAGAACGCGGCTCTCCACCCGAGGTCGGGCGCAAGCAGGTGTGGGTCGAGCAGCACGACGGCGGCGAGCGCGCCGAGCGCGGCGCCGATCCAGAAGCTGCCGTTGATCACGAGGTCGGTCCAGCCGCGGAAGCGCGCCGGGACCAGTTCCTGGATCGCGGAGTTGATCGCCGTGTACTCGCCGCCGATTCCCGCCCCGGTCAGGAACCGCAGCAGCGCGAAGCTCGCGAGATTCCATGACAGCGCGGTCGCCGCCGTCGACACGAGATAGACCGTCAGGGTGATGAAGAAGAGCTTCTTGCGGCCGAGCCGGTCGGTGAGCCAGCCGAAGACGATGGCGCCGATCACCGCGCCGGCCAGGTAGGCGCTGCTCGCAAATCCCACGTCGAGATTGCTGAAGCGCAGAACGGGGCTTTCCTTCAGGGCGCCCGCCATCGTGCCGGCGAGCGTGACCTCGAGCCCGTCGAGAATCCAGGTGACACCGAGCGCGACCACCACGAGGGTGTGAAACCGGCTCCACGGCAGCCGGTCGAGGCGCGCCGGGACGTCGGTGTGGACGATGGTGCGAGGATCGTCGCGTTTCGGCGCCTGCTCTGCGGCGGTGGGGAGCGCCATCGTGGTCGTCCGCTCTGTCTCTGCGCCGCCAGGCGGCAGAGGTTCAAACGCCGGAAGTGCGAACCGGTTCGGCCTTGAAGGGTCCGCACGGCGATCGCACCCGGACGGCCGCTCGAGTGCCGCCCGGACGCCGGCGGATCAATGCTTGCGGCTCAGCAGGAACACCGCCTGTTCGCCGAACAGGTTCCAGAACCACCACGGCGCGTTGAGACGCAGCGGCCGCCCCCACGGATCGAGCGCCACCGCGCGTTCCATCTTGGCGCCCACGACGTTGCAGAGCGCCCGGAAGTCCTTGATCGTGCAGAAATGAATGTTCGGGCTGTCGTACCAGCTGTACGGCAGGTTGTCGGTCTGCGGCATGCGCCCACCGAACAGGATCTGCAGCCGGATCTTCCAGTGGCCGAAGTTGGGAAAGGAAACGACCGCGTGCCGGCCGATGCGCAGCATGTGCTCGAGCACCACGCGCGGCTGGCGCGTCGCCTGCAGGGTCTGCGACAGGATGACGAAATCGAAGGCGTCGTCCGGATAGTCGGCGAGGTCGGTGTCGGCGTCGCCCTGGATCACCGCCAGTCCCTTGGCCACGCACTCGTTCACGCCCTCGCGCGAGAGCTCGATGCCGCGCCCGTCGACGCCGCGCGACTCCAGGAGCTTGAGCAGTTCGCCGTCGCCGCAGCCGACGTCGAGCACGCGCGAGCCGCGCTCGATCATCTCCGCGACCACGACGAGGTCGACGCGCGCGCCGCCGGGTACGCGCGCCGCTTCCGCCATGGTGAGGTCGTGCCGGCTGCGCGTCAGCATGATCACCTCCGCACCGGCGTCAGTCCGCGCGCCTCGCCGGCCGAATCGAGAAAGCCGCGCACGATGGCGAACAGCTCCGGCTCGTCGAGCAGAAAGGCGTCGTGCCCCTTGTCGGTCTCGATCTCCGCAAAGGAGACGCGCGCGCCGCCGGCGTTGAGCGCGTGCACGATGGCGCGTGAATCCGACGTCGGAAACAGCCAGTCGCTGGTGAAGGAGATCACGCAGAAGCGGGTCTGCGTGCCCTTGAACGCGTTCGCCAGCACGCCGTCGTGGTCGGCGGCGAGATCGAAATAGTCCATCGCGCGCGTGAGATAGAGATAGCTGTTGGCGTCGAACCGCTCGACGAAGGTGATGCCCTGGTGGCGCAGGTAGCTCTCGACCTCGAAATCGGCATCGAAAGAGAACGTCGGATTGCTGCGGTCCTGGAACTTCCGGCCGAACTTGCGGTGCAGCGCGGCGTCCGACAGGTAGGTGATGTGCGCGCCCATGCGGGCGACCGCGAGGCCGCGGCGCGGATTGGCGCCCTCGATCAGGTAGCGGCCCTGGCGCCACTCGGGATCGGCCATCACGGCCTGCCGGCCGACCTCGTGGAAGGCGATATTCTGCGCCGAATGACGGGTCGCGCAGGCGATCGGCAGCGCCGCGAACACCCGCTCCGGATAGCTCGCCGCCCATTGCAGGACCTGCATGCCGCCCATCGATCCGCCAGCGACCGCGAACAGCGAGCCGATGCCGAGCGCGTCGAGCAGCATCGCCTGCGCGCGCACCATGTCGCGGATGGTGATGACGGGAAAATCGAGGCCCCAGGGCTCGCCGGTGTCGGGACGGATCGACGACGGCCCGGTGCTGCCCATGCAGCCGCCGACCACGTTCGCACAGATGACGAAATAACGGTCGGTGTCGATCGGCCGGCCCGGGCCGACCATCGTTTCCCACCAGCCCGACTTGCCGGTGATCGGATGCACGTTGGCGACGTGCTGGTCGCCGGTGAGCGCATGACAGACCAGCACCGCGTTGCTGCGCGCCGGATTGAGCGTCCCGTAGGTCTGGTAGGCGATCTGGAACGGCGAGAGCTCGACACCGGCGTCGAGCTTGAGCGGCTGGTCGGGCCCGAAGCGCACAAGCAGCGACTCCGGGTGCTCCGCCTGGCGCACCCGTTCGGACAGGTCACGATTGGCCGCGAGTTGCGTCTCGACCATCACCTTCTCCGGTCGGCCGATGCCCCGACCGAAGGCCGGATCCGCGCGAACATCATGGCCGGGATCGGCCTAGATAGATTGCACCTCGAAAGTGTCAATGTTTTCTTTGCTTTCGCGGCGCATGCAACCTATCTATGGCGGCTCCCGGGCCGGCGCACCGGCCCCGGTGGGGCTCCCATACGGCCGATATTACGATGAAGACGATCCCAGCCGATACGCCCTCGCTGGCCGATTTGCGCACCGAGATCGACCGCATCGACGCCGAGATGCATCGCCTGCTGATCGAGCGCAGCGAGATCATCGATCGCCTCATCAGGGTCAAGCGCACGAGCGAATCCGGCTCGGCGTTCCGCCCCGCGCGCGAGGCCGACATGATGCGCCGCCTGGTGGAGCGCCATCGCGGCATCCTGCCGCTCGACACCGCCGAAAGCATCTGGCGCGTCATCATCGCGACCTTCACGTACGTGCAGGCGCCGTTCTCGGTCCATGCCGATCTCTCGGCGGGCGACGCCGCCATGCGCGACAGCGCCCGCTTCCATTTCGGATTTACCGTTCCGTTCGTCGGCCATATCGGCGCATCCGGCGTCGTCGCCGCAGTTGCGGCGTCGAACGGCGATCTCGGGCTGGTGCCGGCCACCGCCATGGCGGGCACCCGCGTCTGGTGGTCGGCGCTCGAGGGCGAAGCCGCGCCGAAGATCATCGCCCGCCTGCCCTTCGTCGAGCGCGCCGATCATCCCGCCGCCCTGCCGGTGTTCGCGATCGCCCGGCCGCATCCCGACGCCATCGTCAACGAGGTCGGAGTCTGGAGCGTCAAGGTCTCCGGCTGGGGCGTCGGGCCGGCGCGCGCCGCGTCCGCGCTCGCCGACGTGCTGGCCGTCCCTGAAGGCGCCTTCGATGGCGCCGCGCTGCTGATTTCGGTGCCGCAGGGGCGGCATCTGGTGGAGGTCACGGACGCGCTGGCGAAGGCCGGCGCCTCGGTCCGCTCGCAGGCGCTCGTCGGAAGCCACGCGACCCGCTATACGGTCAGCGCCGAGGGCGCGCGGCCGGTCTCGACCGGGCGCTAGGCCCGATCATGCTCGAAACGAAGAGACGGCAACCGGAGACGGAGATGTCCGCGTCGCAGCGCCCCGAGCCGCGTCCGAGTGTGCTCGCCATCAAGCCCTATGTGCCGGGCCGCAGCACCGCGCCCGGCGTCGCGAAGGTCTACAAGCTTTCCGCCAACGAGACGCCGCTCGGACCAAGCCCGAAGGCGATCGCCGCCTACGCGTCCGTGGCGCAGCACCTGCACGACTATCCGGACGGATCGGCCGCGCCCCTGCGCGAGGCGATCGGCCGCGTCTATGGGCTCGACCCGGCGCGGATCGTCTGCGGCGCGGGCTCGGATGAGCTCCTCAACCTGCTCGCCCACGCCTATCTGGGGCCCGGCGACGAGGCGATCCACACGACCCACGCCTTCGCGGTCTACCCGATCGTCACGATCGGCAATGGCGCGACGCCCGTGGTCGCGCCGGAGAAGAACCTCACCGCCGACGTCGATGCAATGCTCGCGGCGGTGACGCCTCGCACCAAGATCGTGTTTCTCGCCAATCCGAACAACCCGACCGGCACCTATGTGCCGTTCGACGAGATCCGCCGACTGCACCGCGCGCTGCCCGCGCGGGTCCTGCTGGTGCTCGACTCCGCCTACTCGGACTACGTCCGCCGCAACGACTACGAAGCCGGCATCGAGCTCGTCGCGACGAGCGAGAACGTCGTCATGTGCCGCACCTTCTCGAAGATCCACGGCCTCGCCGCGCTGCGGCTCGGCTGGCTGTACGGACCGGCGCACGTGGTCGACGCGCTCAACCGGATCCGCGGACCGTTCAACGTCAGCACGCCCGCGATGGCGGCCGGCATCGCCGCCATCCAAGACGTCGACCACGTCGAGCGCGCCTGCGCGCACAACGAGCGCTGGCACGCCTGGCTCACGACCGAGATCCGCAAGCTCGGCCTCGAGGTGACGCCGGGCGTGGCGAACTTCGTGCTGATCCATTTTCCGCCGACGCCGGGGCGCACCGCCAAGGACGCCGACGCCTTCCTCACGGCGCGCGGTCTCGTGTTGCGCCGGCTCGAGGTCTATCACCTGCCGAATGCGCTGCGCATGACGGTCGGCACCGAAGAGGCCAACCGCCTGGTGGTGGCGGCGCTCGCCGAATTCCTGGGACGGCCCGCGTGAGCGACAAGCCCGCAATCGTCGACCGCCTGGCGCTGATCGGCATCGGGTTGATCGGCTCGGCGATCGCCCGCGCAGCGCGCGCCGCCGGCGCGGCGAAGACGATCGTCGCGACCGACTCCTCCGCCGACGTGCGCCGCCGGGTGGGCGAACTCGGCATCGCCGACGTCGTCGCGGCAACCAACGCCGAGGCGGTGAAGGACGCCGATCTCGTCATCGTCTGCGTTCCGGTCGGCCAGTGCGGCGCCGTCGCCGCCGAGATCGGCCGCCACCTCAAGGCGGGCGCGATCGTCTCCGACGTCGGCTCGGTCAAGGGCTCGGTGGTGAAGGACATGCGGCCGCACCTGCCGGCGCAGATCCACTTCGTGCCCGCCCATCCGGTTGCCGGCACCGAGCACTCCGGGCCCGATGCCGGATTCGCCGAGTTGTTCGTCAACCGCTGGAGCATCCTGACGCCGCCGCCCGACACGGACGCCGCCGCGGTCGAGACGCTCGCGTCCTTCTGGCGGGCGCTCGGCGCCAATGTCGAAACGATGTCGGTCGAGCACCACGACGTCGTGCTCGCCATCACCAGCCACCTGCCGCACCTCATCGCCTACACGGTGGTCGGCATGGCGGACGACCTCGAGAAGCTCGTGGCCCGCTCCGAGGTGATGAAATACTCCGCCGGCGGCTTCCGCGACTTCACCCGCATCGCCGCCTCCGATCCGACCATGTGGCGCGACGTGTTCCTGCACAACAAGGAGGTCGTGCTCGACCTGCTCGGGCGCTTCAACGAGGACCTCTCGCGGCTCGCGCGTGCGATCCGCTGGGACGAAGGCGACACGCTGTTCGACTTCTTCACCCGCACCCGCGCGGTGCGGCGCGGCATCGTCGAGATCGGCCAGGATTCGGCGGCGCCCGACTTCGGCCGCCCACATCCCGCCAAGGCGCCGACGCCGTCCGGAACATCGGACTCCGGCGGCTGACGGGCGCAGCCCGGATCAGACCCGCCGCGCCGCCAGCGCCTCGTTCACTGCCGCCTTGAGGCTGCCGAGCGACAGCGGCTTCGTGATCACGTCGTGAATGAGCGCGTCGAGGCCGTGGGCGCGCTCGCGCTGGTCGGGATAGCCGGTCATCAGCAGGATCGCGAGATGCGGCTCGTCGCGCGCCGCGATGAGCGCGAGCTCGATCCCGTCCATCACCGGCATCTTGATGTCGGCAAGCAGCAGATCGAAACCGCCGCGCGCCCGCGACATCGCCTCGAGCGCCTCGCCCCCGTCGGCCGCGCCGACGACGTCGTGACCCTCGTCTCCGAGCGCGCGCACGATGAAGGCCCGCAGCGTTTCCTCGTCTTCGGCGACCAACACGCGCGCCATCGCGGACGGCTCACAGCGATCCGCCGGCCGCGTCGCCGCGGCCGAAGAAGCGGATGAGCACCTCCCGCCCCTCGGGGGGCGGCGAGGCAAGGCGCGTATGGAATGTCTCGGTCTGGCCCGGTCCGAGGATCGCGCGCTCCGGCAAGGCCGTCCAGGTGTAGACCTCGACGCCGTGGCGATCGCGCATGGCGAAGCGCAGGCGCGGAACCTCGAGCACCGTCAGGGTGGTGTTGGTGATCGTGCCTTCGAGCACCAGTACCGGGACGTTGTCCTGGACTTCCTTGGCCACCTTCACGTCGTCGAAGACGAGGCCCTTGAGGTTCACCTTCAGCCCGAACAGCGCGTAGAAGGAGGCGGTCTGCGGCATCAGGCGCACGACCTGCACGCGTCCGGCGATCAGTCCGGCGCTGACCGCCAGCAGCGCCATGACGAGGCTTGCAAGCGCCAGCGGCGGCATGGCGGGCGAACCCGCGCGCGGCCGCAGCGATCCTCGTCCGGGCAACCTCGCCTGCAGACGCGCGGGTCCCCACCGGCGGCGCGGGGCGGCGGGCTTCACCTCGCCGTCGAACTGCACCGGCTCGGGCGGCGCGCGTTCGCGCTCTCGCTCGGCGGCGTCGAGGTCGGCCGGCGCTAGCGGCGGGGCATCGTGCGCGGCAATCTCGTCGAGGTCTTCCGGCCGCGGCGGCGCCTCTCCTGCCTCTTTCTCGGCCTGATCGTCAGGCAAACCCCCG
>CAZIGW010000329.1:0-8982 GCA_964538565.1 uncultured Hyphomicrobiales bacterium
CGGGCTCGTGAGCACGCTTTTCCTGGCCCGCTTGCTCGTGCCGGCGGACTTCGGCCTGGTCGCGATGGCTACTTCGCTCATCGCGATTCTCGAGCTGCTCAATGCGTTCGGGCTCGATGTCGCGCTCATCCAGCGCGCGAATGCGGAGCGCGTGCATTTCGATACGGTCTGGACGCTCAACGTATTGGCCGGGCTCACGATCGCGACGCTGCTCGTGCTGCTCTCGTGGCCGATGAGTCTCTTCTATCACGAGCCGCGGCTCATCGCGCTCATGTGCGTCCTGGCGCTCGGCTCGGCCGCGTCCGGCTGCGAGAACATCGGCGTCGTCGCGTTCCGTAAGGAGCTGAACTTCGACCGCGAGTTCCGGTACCTCTTCACCAAGCGCGTGCTCACGTTCGGCATGAGCATCGCGCTCGCGCTCACGCTGCGCAACTACTGGGCGCTGGCCATCTCCATGACGGCCGGGCGCATCATGGGAGTCGCCATCAGCTACCGCATGCATCCGTTCCGGCCGCGCTTCTCGTTCGCGGCGCTACCGGATTTCATGCACTTCTCGACCTGGGTGTTCCTGCAGAACATCTGCTTCCTGTTGAAAGAGCGGTCGGCGGATTTCATCGTCGGCCGCATCTCCGGCCCCTACTCCGTGGGCGTGCTGAACGTGTCGACGGAGATTGCCAGCATGCCGGGAACGGAGCTGGTTGCACCGATCAACCGCGCGGCGCTTCCGGTGTACGCGCAGCTCGCCAAGGATTTGCCGCGCCTGGCCGCGCAATATCTGAGCGTCACGGGTCTCGTCGCCCTGCTGGTCACGCCGTGTGTGGCGGGAATCGGCGCACTCGGCAGTGTCGTGACCGCGTTGCTACTCGGCCCCAAGTGGCACGACGCCTCGACGCTGATCAGTCTCGTCGCGTTCGTAGGCATCGCGAACGTGCTGCTCAACACCTCGCATCCGGCGGTGCTGGCCGTGGGCAAGCCGGCAGTGTTCGCGCGCATCACCGCGGTACAAGTGTGCCTGCAGATTCCGGCGCTCATCGTGCTGACGCGCGCATCCGGCGCGACGGGCGCCGCTCTCGGCTACGTCGTTTCGTCGGTCGGCATATTGCCGTTCAGCTTGTACTTCATCCTGAGGACGATCGGCGTGCGGTACCGGGATTACCTCGGATGCATCTGGCGACCGCTCCTTTCCGCCTCGGTGATGTATCTCGTCTTGCGGCTGGCAATGCCGCAGACCGATGTGCTTCACATGAGCACGCTCGACGCCGTCGTACTGCTCGCCAAGTATGCGCCGGTCGGTGCGGCGCTCTACGTCGCCAGCTTGGCGGTGCTTTGGCTGCTGAGTGGGCGCCCCGACGGCGCGGAGCTCAAGGTTCTGCGCGAGCTGGCGGGGCGCTGGCAACAACTGCGGCACCGGTGGTGGATGGCCGGCCGCGCGCCACGTTGACGAACTCGATGATCGCACGCACACGCGCGTGAAAGCCGAACCACAACGTCGCCGCATAAACGAGCGCGCCCAGCCCGACAACCACAGTGAGCGACACGGCCACCGGCAAGTCCGGCGGAAGCACGAGGCGCGCGAGCAGAACGGCCATGGACATCGCCGCGCATGCGATGCCGGCCGGCTTCAGCGATCCGAACCAGTCGCGATAGGAGATATCGATCGTGCGGAAGCCGAGAATCAGCGGCGGTATGTTCACGAGCGGATACACCACGGCCCACACGAGCGCGACGCCCTCGAGCCCATGATGCACGGCTATGAGAAACCCGAGCGGTAAGACGACGCCCGCAAGCACCGTGCACCACATGAGCGCGCGAAACTGCCCCGTCCACGTGAGGACATGCGCAATCAGAATCTGGCAACCCTGGAACGCGGCGTAGAGACAGAGCAGGCGTAGCGGCCCGACCGCATCGCCCCACTTGGGCCCGAGTGCCAGCCGCACGGCGAGATCTGCAACGAGCGCGAGCCCAATCGACATGGGCAATGTGAGATAGGCCAGAAACTCGGTGAGGAGGAGGAAATACCGGCGCAGCTCCGCTCGGCTCCGCTGCACGTCCGAAAAGACGCCCGGCACCACCTTGCTAACGATTGCGCTCACTTCCTGAAACGGCAGATACGCGAACGTCGTCGCGAAGGAGTACGCGCCCAGCAGGTCCTTCCCTAGTACGCGCCCGATGAGGAGCTGATCGGCCGAGCCAAACGCATATCCGGCGATGCGCCCGACGATGACACGCCAACCCTGCAACAGCGGCAGCGCGAGCTGACCAAGCTGTCGCGGCCAGGCCAACGAGTAGGGACACCACGCAAGCAGCACGGCAGTCACGACGACCGCTCCGGAAATCGTGCTGGCGATCAGCGACCAGAAACCCCAGCCGGCGACCGCTGCGCCGACCAGCACAGCCTGCGTCGCGATCGTCTGCACGAGCGCGAGAGACGCAATGCGCCGGAACTGCAGTCGCCGCTGCAGGGTTGCACGTGGCACGACTTGCAAGGCATCCGTCAGGAACAGAAGGCTCAGTGCCGCGATGGCGGCGGCCACCTGAGGCTCTTTGAAGAATCCGGCGATCGGCTTGGCAAGCAGTATGAGACAGGCGCAAAACGCCATGCCCACGCTCAGGATCAACCCCGCGAGGCGCGCCTGTTGCGTGCCGACGATGCCGCGGTCCTGGACCAGAATCGAGTCGAAGCCGAAGTCCTCGACCATGCGCAGGAAGCCAATCCCCAGCATCGCCATCGAGACGATGCCGTAATCGCCCGGCACGAGCACGCGCGCCACATAAAAGGTCGCGACCCAGCTCACGGCCTGCGCGGTCCAGCGCAGTACCGCGGTCCACGCGATGCCCGCCACGAGGGCGCGATCGAGGGACTGACTGTTCGAAGAGGTGGGCATGGGGTGTCCGCCGGTGTGCCATATTTTGTTTAGCTTCGCGGCGTAAATTGAATTCTAGTACGCAGATCGCGTTTCTGTTCGGATTCCATGTCATTATCTGCGTATTAGAAAAATGACTCCAAGTGCGCCCCGGCGGCGGATCAATCGCGATGAGATTCACGGAATGTGACGTAATCGGCGCTCGGGTGATCGATCCGAGCCCCCACACCGATGCGCGCGGTCGATTCTTTCGCGCCTGGTGCCGGCGCGAGTTCCTCGATAACGGCATCGATTTCACGCCTGTGCAGGCGAACATGGCCGTGAGCACCCGCAAGGGCACCATGCGCGGGCTGCACTACCAAGTGCCGCCTGCTCCCGAGGCCAAACTCGTGCGCTGTACGGCGGGCGAGATTTTCGATGTCGTCGTCGATCTGCGGCCGGAATCGGCCACGTACTTGCGCTGGTTCGGCACGTATCTGAGCGCGGCCAACGGTCGGATGTTGTTCGTGCCGGAAGGCTGCGCACACGGTTGCGTGTCCATGCACGACAACACAGAGATCCACTATCTGACCTCGGCCTTTTATACACCCCAAGCCGCACGCGGAATCAGGTACGATGACCCGGCGATCGGGATCACTTGGCCAGTGCCCATCACCACGGTTTCCGAGCAAGACCAGAACTGGCCGCTCGTCGAACCCCACTGAAGAAACGGAGAACCGCCATGAAACGGGACCTGTTCGCGACGCCTGCCCATAACTTCTCCATTCACAGCGTCTTGCAGATGCGGGAAGCGGAACGACAACCCATTCGCGTGGGCATCGTCGGCGCCGGCGCGACGGGCCGTGCGATCGCTCTGCAGCTCGGCACCCCCGTGCCGGGGATCCGTCTCGCGGGAATTGCCAATCGCACGCCGGCGCATGGCGAGCGCGCCTTTCGGGAAGCAGGCATCGCGCAGTGGCGCGCGGCGGAGACGCCGCAGGATGCCGCGGCGGCCATCGCGCACGAGGTGCCGGTTCTCACGGACAACTTCGAGGTGCTCACTCGCTGTAACGCCATCGACTTGATCGTCGAAGTCACCGGCACAGTGGATTTCGCCGCTCGCGTCGCGCTCGACGCGTTCGCGCACGGCAAGCCCGTCGTGCTCGTGAACGCCGAGCTCGATTCGCTCATCGGCCCGATTCTCAAGGCCAAGGCCGACGAGGCCGGTGTCGTCCTCACGCACACCGACGGGGACGAGCCCGGCGTCGCCATGACGCTCGTTCGGTACGTGCAGTCGGTCGGCCTGAAGCCGGTCGCGGCGGGCAACATCAAGGGCATGGTCGACTACTACCGCACGCCCGACACCCAGCGCGACTTCGCAGCACGACACGATCAGGACGTGCGCAAGGTCACCTCCTTCGCCGACGCCACCAAGCTCTCCATGGAAACCACGGTGCTCGCGAACGCAACCGGCTTCGGCGTCGCCAAGCGCGGGATGACGGGCCCGGCGTGCGGATACGTCCGCGAGCTCGCGAAGCTCCTGCCGCCTGAGCCGATGCTCGCCGGCGGCATCGTCGATTACTCGGTCGGCGCGGCCCCGCACACGGGCGGCTTCGTCGTCGTGCACGAAGAGAACCCGTACAAAAAGACACAACTGGCGTACTACAAGCTCGGTGATGGGCCTTTCTACGTTTTCTACACGCCCTATCATCTGCCGCACATCCAGATCCCGTCGACCATTGCGCGCGCCGTGATCCATCGCGATCCCACGGTCGCCCCGCTCGCCGGGCCGTCCTGCGAAGTGGTGACGGTCGCCAAACGCAATCTGAAAGCTGGCGAGCGTCTCGACGGCGTCGGCGGCTTCTGCAGCTATGGGCTCATCGACAACCATGTGACGGCGCGCGCGGCGAATGCCCTCCCGATCGCGCTGTCGGAGAACTGCGTGCTGTTACGAGATATTCCCAAGGATGCCGTCGTCAGCTTCGACGACGTGCGGATGCCGGCCACCCGGCTGAGCGATGAGCTGTGGCTCGAACAGCAGCGACGGTGGCCTGTAGCCGCCGAGGGCCGGGCGCGGCGCCTCGCATGAACATCGTCGTACTCGGCACCGGCATGGCCGGATACGGCGCCGCCTATCACCTGAACGGCGCCGGATTCCGGCCGGTCATCTACGACCAGAATTCGTATTACGGCGGTCACACCGCCTCGTTCCGGGATGAGCACGGCTTTCTGTTCGACCTCGGCCCGCACATCTCCTTCACCAAGGATGAGCGCATTCAGGAGCTGTTCGCCGGCTACGTGGATCAGCAGTACGAGTCGGTCCAGATCAATCTGAACAACTATTGGCGCGGGCTGTGGATCACGCATCCGGTGCAGATGCATCTGAACGGTCTGCCGATCGACCTCCGCATCGAGATCATCTCCGAGTTCGTGAAGGAGGCGCACGGCCCGGAGCGCAAGATCGCCAATTACGAGGACTGGCTGCTCGCCAGCTACGGCCGCAAGTTCGCCGAGCTGTTTCCGATGCAGTACACGCGCAAGTACCACACGACCGAAGCCGCGAACATGAGCACCGACTGGCTCGGGCCACGCATGTACCGGCCGAGCCTCGAGGAGCTGTTGCGCGGCGCGCTGGCGCCCTGGACGCCCGACCGTCACTACATCACGCATTTCCGCTACCCGAAGAACGGCGGATTCCAAGCGTATCTGCGCGATCTGCCGCGTCTCGGCGAGCTGCGCCTCGAGCACAAGGTGGTTGCGATCGATCCGAAGGAGCGCCTCGTGCGCTTCGCGAACGGGCGCGCGACGGGCTACGACGGGCTCGTCTCGTCCGTGGCGTTGCCCGATTTGGTGCCGATGATCGCAGGTACGCCGCAGGACATCATCGATGCCTCGCAGCGTCTCGCCTGCACGACCTGCGTGCTCGTCAACGTGGGAGTGGACCGTGCGGATCTGTCGCAATCGCAGATGACGTACTTCTACGACCAGGACGTGTGCTTCACACGCCTCTCGTTCCCGCACATGCTGTCGGCGACCAACGTGCCGCCGGGCTGCGGCAGCATCCAGGCCGAAGTGTACTTCTCCAAGAAGTACCGCCCGCTCACGCAGCAGCCCACGGACCTCATCGAGCCCGTGATCGCGGATCTGCACAAGGTCGGCCTGCTCCGCGAGGGCGACAAGGTGCTGTCGCGCGGTGCGCGCGTCGTGAAGCATGCGAACGTAATCTTCGATCACGACCGCAAGAGCGCACTCGAGACCGTGCACGGTTATCTGAACGACATTGGCATTGCGTACTGCGGGCGTTACGGCGACTGGGGCTACATGTGGACAGACGAGAGCTTCATCAGCGGCGAACGCGCCGCGGAGTCTGCCCTCACACGATGCCGCAACTGACGACGGAGAGTCGGTGAGCTATCGCGCCAGCTACTGGAAAAAGACGGGGGCCGCATTCCTGCTGGCCGCGCCGGCCGTGGGATCGATTCCGCTGCTGAACGCGGGATCGCTGCCCGCCATGCCGGTGCGGGTGATCGATTCCGCATTGGCCCTCTTCGCCTTCTGCATGAGCCTCGTGGGCTGTTCGGGGCTCGTTTGCATCTGGCGCGACGCTCGCGAAGCCGCGGGCAAGCCCGATGTGTACGCGCGCGATGCGGGACGCGTCCCAACGCAAGGCCTCTTTGCCCGCCTCGGGCTGCGTTTCCTGCTGGGACCGCGGCTGCGTCCGGGGGATCGCGTACGGGTTAGACCGCTCGCCGAGATCGCGGCAACACTCGATGGCGATCGCACGCTCGAGGGTTTGCCGTTCATGCGCGAGATGGATGCCTTCTGCGGCCAGACGTTTGTCGTGCATCGGCGCGTGGACAAGATCAACGACATGCGCCACAAGACCGGCCTGCGACGCATGCGGAACACAGTGACCCTGACGGCCGTCCGCTGCTCCGGGGCTCACCACGGCGATTGCCAAGCGGAGTGCCAGATTCTCTGGAAGGAAGCCTGGCTCGAGAAGGCGACGCGGCCCTTGCGGCCCGCGCAGGGGCCTGACGCGCGCCCTCTCCCACCGGAAGCCGGTGCCGATCGTGGGCCGGACACCACGTACGTGTGCCAGATGACCCGCTTGTGGGAAGCGTCGACCGCCATGTCGCCGGCGGATATCCGACAGGATTTGCGCCCGCTGCTGAACGGCAATGTCGGCCTGGGCGCGTATCTCGTGGCCATGCTCACGCGCTTGTTCAATCGCGTTCAGAGCTGGCGCGGCGGCAGTGGTTATCCGTATATGCCGCCTTCTCCGCCGAAGGGCGCGAGCCCCACCGGCGCGCTCACGCTGCGTCCGGGTGAGCCTGTCGTGATCCGCGGCAAGGACGAGATTGCCCGCACGCTCGTCAATTCCCGGAACAAGGGTCTCTGGTTCGATCGCGATATGATCCGCTTCTGCGGCCAGCCGGGCGTCGTGCGTCGGCGGGTCGAGCGCGTCATTCACGAGGCCACGGGCCGGATGGTCGTCATGCGGACACCTTGCGTCACTCTCGAAGAAAACGTGGCGACCGGCGAGTTCCTGCGCCTGTGCCCGCAACACGAATACATTTTCTGGCGCGAAGCCTGGCTGCGCCCGCAGAGTAGCCCCGCAATCGTGGAGCAGCGCGCCGCGAGCTCATGAAGAACGACCCCATGTCAGAAGCTCCGCTCGTCACGATCGGTCTGCCCGCGTACAACCGTGAGCGCTTCATCCGGAAGTCGCTCGAGTCGCTGCTCGCGCAGACCTATACCAATTTCGTCCTGATCATCAGCGACAACGCGTCGACGGACGCGACCTCGGACATTTGTCGCGAATACGCGGCCCGGGATTCGCGCATCCGCTATCACCGCAACGAAGTCAACATCGGCAATCCGCGCAACTTCAATCGCATCGCCGAGCTGACGACCACCAAGTACCTGAAGTGGTCCACAACCGACGATTTGTGGGAGCCGACATTTCTCGAGCGCGCGCTGCCGATCATGGAAAGCGATCCAAGCATCGCGCTCTGCTATCCGAAGACGTACATCATCGATGCCGAGGGGCAGAATCCAACCCCGTACGAGGACGGCTTGAACCTCATGCAGGATGATCCCGCGGAGCGCTTCCTGACGCTCGTGAAGAGTATCGGGCTCGCGCACCAGCACCTCGGCGTCATCCGCATGTCGTGCCTGCGCAAGACGCGGCTACTCGGCACACACGTGGCGTCGGATCTAAATCTGCTCGCCGAGCTCGCCTTGTACGGCAAGTTCTACGAGCTGCCCGAGCGGCTCTTCTATCGTCGCATGCACGACACGTCGGGGAGCTGGAAGCGCGCCGACAAGCAGCACCAGGCAAAGCACTATCACGGCGCCACCAAACGCGGCGGGTATCTCACGAACTGGCACGGGCACCTCGGATTCTTCGCGGCCGTGCACCGCTCGCCGCTGCCGGCGAGCTCGCGCCTGCACATCTACTGGCACCTGCTGAAGCGCATGCTCTGGGACCGCCGCGAGCTCGTCCACGAGCTCGTGGACTACGCACGCGCGCCGCGCAAGACGGCCTGAATCCTCCGTGTGATCCTGCGCCGGGCGCGGCGTAGCCGCGTGTTCGACAGTCGTCTGCCACGCACGCCCTGTCACCTGATCTAATTTCGATCTAGCGGCAGAGTTGTGCCGCTCCTATCCTGCGCAGCCCGGCCGCCGGAACTATTGCGGAAGGTTGGTCTCGCGCCTCGATGAGGCGCTCGTGTCGACGGGCGCGCCAGCACGCACCAAACCCATATTCGTTTCCCATGTCTCTCTTCTGCGACGCCTCGAAAGCGAGGCACGCCGTTTGCTTCCCCTCGTGTCGGCGATTGCGGTCGCTTCGCCATTCTCACTTTGTTTCAGGGGAGCTCCGCGCATGTTCCGACTTGCGACACTCGTCGCGTTGGCTGCTTTTGCTTGCTCGATCACAGAGACGGCACGCGCCGGAGGCGTGTTCACATGTGATAATGCGAGCGCCGAGGGCCAGGGTCTGTTCGCTTGCAACTCTAAATGGTCGTATCGGGCAGCCACTGATGTGGCCGCGGAGAGTCTCGTGCTCACGTGCCGGCAAAACCTCACGCCAGGTCCGCAGAACATGGCAAACTGCGCTTATGCCAACCAGACT
>CAZIGW010000330.1:0-8498 GCA_964538565.1 uncultured Hyphomicrobiales bacterium
TTGCAGCCTGTGTCGGGCGGCGGAAACCATGCCCGGGTCGGCCTTCGGGTCGGCTTGGAGGTAGTAGTGTTCGCGGTAGAGGAACGCCACGACATGCGCGTCCTGCTCGATTTCGCCTGACCATCTCAAATCGGCCATGACCGGCTTCTTGTCGTCGCGCTTCTCAACTTCGCGGCTGAGCTGGCACAGCAGCACGACGCAGCAATCCAGTTCCTTGGCGAGCGCCCGGGCGGCGCCTGAGACTTCACTTGCCTCCGCGACCTTGTTGCCACGGTAGCGGTCGGATGGTGTCACAAGGCCCATGTGGTCGATGCACAGCACCGCCAGGAACCTGCCTTCCGCCTCAAGCTTGATCTTCAGCCGCCGAGCCCGGGCGGCAATCTCAGAGAACGTCAGCCGAGGCGAGGCGTCGATGTGCAACGGCAATTCGGAGAGCTTCATTGACGCGGCGGTCAGGGCTTCCCTGTCGCCGTCCGCCACAAGCCCTTTCAGGATGTTGCCGTAGGGCGTGCCCTGGAGACTGTCGAAACTGTCCGAAATGGCCCGGGCCGCGATTTCCTCGGCCGTCATCTCGAGGGAGAAGATACCAACCCCGAAACCAAGCTCGGCGGTGCGGCGCATGGATGACACCATGAACGCGCTCTTGCCCATCCCGGGGCGCCCGGCGATCACGTAGAGCTGCCCCGCCTTGTAGCCGTTCAGCTTCTTGTCGATGGCCCGGAGCCCTGTCGGCGCCCCACGCATGCCCTCCGGCCTGTCCAATTGCTCCAGCAGCGCATTGGCTGCCTCAAAGATCGAGCCTTCCACCCGCTCGGCCTTCGCGGCGTTGAGCGTGTCCAGCGATAGAACCAGGTCTTGCGCCAAAGCGAACGGGTCCTGCCCGAACATCGGCGCCGTGGCCTTAACCGTCTCCGCTGCCGCCAGCAATTCGCGCCGCGCCCACCGATCCTTGATCGTGGCGACAACACCGCCGAGCTGGCTAGGAGGCACCCCGGCCATGCGGGTGTTGGCGTAGAACGACCCGCGCGTCACCCCGGGGGCGCAATCTTCCGGCAGCAGCGAAATGATGACGTTGGTCGAAAGTGTATGCCCCTCGGCAACCAGCTTGCCGCATTCCTCGAACATGTACCGGGCCAGCGGGTCGGACAGCCAGCGGGGATCAACCACATCGGCAATCTGCCCGAAAGCATCCGGCGCGGCGAAGAACGACCCAAGCAAGGCGCGCTCGGCGTCAACCTCGCTGAGGACGATTGTGGAGGCCGGTTGCGCGCTCATAGCCCTGCCCTCTCGCATGCGGCAAAGAACTCTCTGAGGCACTTGTTTGCGCGCAATCCATCCTCAAGCCGGAGCGTGGCTTCGGCCTGCTTCTTGGCTTCGGCAAAGCGGTTCCATGCCTCCTCAACCGAGACCTGGCGCTGCTCCCGAACGACGCTGAGTTGGATGATTTCCGACATGCCGCTAGAGTATCATTTTGCTATGAAGTCACCGAAGAACTATATTCCGGGGTAGTCTGATTTGAGGCCCCCATGCACACCTTTTTCGCCACCACTCACGGGCGTGTTGATTGTGGGGGAATCTGTGCCAGCGGCTTGCGCTTTCAGGACTTCTTCATGCCGGTGCACACCGTGGATTACGGATGCATGGTCCTTGCCGAACTTGTCCGCGATCATGGGGTAGCTCATCGGCTTGTGGTTGATCGTGATTTCGTTTCGCATCCGCCAGTAGGCTTCGTTCCTCGCCGCCACGATGTGGAGGAACCTTGCGTCGGAAAGCAGGGACGCCACATCAACACTGTGCTTTTCCGAAACCTCTTGCAGAATGCGAAACCATTGCGGCAGCCGCGGAACGTCAGCCTTCGGCGGCACGATGGGCATGACAACCGCAGGCGCGTCGGCTGCCTTGGCGGGCACAACTTTCGGGCGCGGCGGAACCAACTGCCGCGATACACGCTTAATCGGCGTTCCCGGCATTCCCAGCCGTTCCCTTACGCCGATCAGACGTTGCTGCTGTTCTGCCAATGCCCCCAATTACGCCTCCTTTATCGTGACGATGACGGCGCCACCCTTGACGGGTTCGGCCATGCGGTACGTGGAAATGAATGTGGAGTCGTCCAGACCAAGCGCGTCGGCGATCCCGTCATTGGCTGCCTTGTGCTGGCCGACGAGGTTATCGACATCGAAGCGCCGGCGACTCGGCGGGCAGAACTCCCACGTCAAATGCGCGCGCCCCCAAGCGACCTTCCGGCGCCCGGTCTGCTGGAGCGTTAGAAGCCGTGCAGCCTTTCGCGCTCGGCTCACAGCGGCAGCCTTCACCGCCCAGTGGCACCGCGCGTTCGGGCTCAGAACCTTCTCCGGCCACGGCAATTGCACCATGATCGCATTCGGGGTTTTGCGCATCCCCGCGAACAGCTTGGCTTCGAGAGAGGGGGTCATGCTGCACCGTCCAAGATCGAGAGTTGTTCAGCGGGCTTAGGAGGGGCGATGAACATGTCCGGCTGCTTTGTGGCCGCTTCGATGCGACGGCAGGCCATGTCGAAATGCTTTTCTTCGATCTCGATACCGCTAAAGCGCCGCCCCATTTTCACGGCGGCAACGCCTGTGGTTCCCGAGCCCATGAACGGGTCCACTATGTGCTGGGCGTCAGGCACAAACCCCAGCGTCCATTCCATGACAGCCACGGGCTTTTGGAACGGGTGTGCACTGGTTGCGTAAGGGTCTGAGGTCCACTCTAACGCTGGCTGGCTACCCGCGAAGATGTGCTCGAACAGGTAGATGCCGTGTCCCTTTGAGAACCACGCCACCTCACCGTCACTCAGAAAGGTGCCGTAGGCAGCGGGACGGCGCTTCGCCCACACCAACAAGGAACCAGGCTGCAGATGCTGTAGAAAGTAGTTCGCCCCGAACAATATTTGGTGCGTTCCGAGGAGGAATGGTTTAGGGTCAAATGGCTGTTTGTCACCGACTATTCGACCGTGTGTTGAGCCCTTCCCGCGCCTCGTTTGCCCGCCGCTAAACCTCGCACTGTCGCCGCTGTGACTGTTCCCATATGGAGGGTCCGACACAACCGCGTCGATACCCTGCAGCGTCGGCAGCACTTCAAGGCAGTCGCCGCAGTACAGCGTCACACCCTCGGCAAGCTGTTCGGTACGAAACCCCATCACGCCTTCCCCAGCCCATCCCTAGAGACACGCATTCCTGCGAAATGGACGGGCTCCATCCGCTTCACGTATTCGGCCTTGACCGCGCGTTGCAGAGCTTCCGTGGTGGACCGCTTCGCCTCGATCACGGATTGCTTGTCGCGTCGTGGCTCACGCCTGCGCTTGCGTTTCAGGTCCGCTATGAACGCAGTAGCGAATACAACCTCTGTGCGGAGAGTGATTAGCTCGTCACGTAGGGCGGCGGTGTCGTCGCGGTTGGGGCGGTGGAATAGGCGGGCGGTGAAGCTCATGCGGCCAGCCTTTCTGCTTCGACACCACCCCACTGCGCCGCCATAGCGGCAGCTATGCCGTCGAAAGTGCGGCTCCGCTCCTTCTGGCGGTCGGGACCAGGCGGCATGCGCCAGATGCGCTGCTCTCGCCCATCAACGACATTGGACGGGACAAGTGGAGGAAGGTTCTTGAGCCAGAGACATGTGGCTTTTGTCTCGCCGTGACCATGCTGCCAAGGTTGGATTATCTGCGTCGGACGGTCACCGACAATTTGGAGAGCATGCCCGTGCATGATGGGGTTTTCGATAGCTATCAGCGGGACGGGCGCGTTGAACAACTGGAGAAAGAAGAACGCCGCTTCACGCATGGCATCCCAGCGTTTGTGGTTCGGCCCGTTCTCCTTGCGCATGCCACTGTAAAGGTGCTTGGCCCCGCTGTTGGCGAGATAGGTACAGGGCGGGTGCGCAATCATCAGGTCCCACTTCGCATGCCCCAGATAGCCGTAAGCGGCCATGACGGCATCACCTTGGATGTGGAAGGGTGAGCGATCCTCAGCCGGGAGAAGGTCACAACTCCAGGCGTCGTGACCGATCTCGCGGAAGGCACGGCGCACCACGCCAGAGAACTCACAAGCAACAAGCACCCTCACTTCCCCGCCTCCCTCAGTCCCAATCGAGCGACGATGACGGCAGCAGCAAGCAGCACTATCCCTGCGTACTCATGCAGGAAGTAGATGCCGGAAAGCATCAACACCACTGACACGATGTAATGGGGATGCGTGGCTATGGAGCGGAAGATGGGGGTCATTGGCTGGCCTCCTGTCGCGCATACCAGCGTCCCCATTCCGCCAGGATAGCGGCGACCATGACCCCGCCAGCCCCAGCCATCAGCAGCACCAGCGGCGGCGTGTTGGGCGCCCATGCGGCGGCGGTCACGAAGTCGATCACCGCGAACGTCGCCATGAAGAACGTCATCCACCAGGGCTTCTTCATTTCAGTCCCTCCGTTCCCGTTTCGCCTTGCGCACTTCCGAGCGCAGCTTCCGCCTCGCGGATAGCAGCCTCCATAGTCGCGCTGCCGCCAAGCGCCTTAGCCAGTTCCAGTTCATGCCGTAGCCTTGCCTCTTGCCGTCCGCATTCGGCCTCGTATGCCGATTTCAGCGTGAGATAGATGTGGGCCAGAATGCCGTTTGGCTTCCGGTAGCGGAGTGCCCAGAACGTTTGCGCAGGCACCCCATACTTCTGTTCGGCGCGGTAGCTCGCGGCCTCAATCGTATCGCCGGGGCCACGATAGGAACGCTGCAAAAGGGCCTCCGCCCATTGCGCCGCTTCCAATACCGTTGTCGCTGCATTCGACACTGCTTGTTCCTCAGGGTTCAACTTCTTGCACAACTGCAATCGCTCCATCGCTACGTTTCTGGACGTAGCAACCGAACGACGAAGAGAGGCGTTCTAGGACATGACCTTCCGCAGCATTGGGACTCTTGCCGGAGACGTGCTGAGAAAGGCGGAGCGCACTGCAATGCGGCGCGCTGAGACAATGGGTGCGGCTCGCCAGGGCAGTAGCGAGCCGCGAGCGGCGGAGGGAGTACACGCCGCTTCGCTCACCGACGCCGAGGAGGAGGGAACGTCGGGAGAGACTGTGAATGATGTGCCGGTCTATATCGCACCCCGCACCGGCAAGAGGGCTGCAAATACCACGCGCAGCCCCTCCTTGGGCGTTACAGCCGCGCAGGCTCGCGAACCGAATGGGAAAGTGGCCGGGAAAGATGGCGATCTCGCCCGGCCTAGTCTTACGGGAGGTCAAACAGAGGGAGAAACCCCGTGTCCTGCCAGCACCATTGCCAGCAGGGGTAAGCGCGCCGTACCCGCCAAACAGGGATTCCCCCGATCCCCGGCGCGCTTTCCTATGCTGGTTGTGATAGACGGCGGCTTGCATCATGCGCCTCCGTCCACTGCCCGTTCGGGCGAATTGGACATGCCGGCAAGACTGTGGGGGCCCGGGCCGGCATGATCCCCAGCGTCGTGCTGGGAATGGGTATCGACGAGGACGCTGGCCGTGCTTCCTGTGGGCACATGCGACATGGAGTGCAAACGGCCTGCACTCGCGCCCACATTCCCCGTCGATTGGTCCGCCGCAGCGGGTCCGTCATCCCAGCGCACGGTGAAGCCGAAGCCCCGCAGCCCGTTGGCATTGCGTGGCTCAAGCGGCGTCATCGTCATGCGCCGAATTGGTGTGTTGCCCCCGCCCCCAGACATGGCCCTAGCTCGCGGCCTTCATTTCCATGTCGGCGTAGAGGTCGGGACGAAGCACCTGCAACGGGATGCCGGTGAACGCGGCCACCTCACGAACGCGAGACGCCGGAATGTCCTTCCACTGCGCGATAGCGCCGCGAGAGATATCCAGGTGTTCTGCAAGCGCTCGGATTTTGACCTTGTCTTTGACGGCGGCCATGCCGGTCTTTTGGGAGTGCATTGTCACGGTCCAGTTAGTTCGGCTCCGTGATTATGTATAGTTTGGCTAGCGCCGCGTCAAGCGTTTCTGACGGCGAATTGGCCGGGGCGCACGATTATTGTCCGCGCATGGAGCTAAACGCCCGCATTCTCAAGGCTCGCAAGGATGCGGGCATGTCGCAGGAACAGCTCGCTACGGCTGTCGGCAAGACGCGCGGCGCCGTGGCGCAATGGGAGTCCGGCGAGGTTCGGCCCCGGCACTCGACGCTGGCGGCAGTCGCCAAGGCCACTGGGAAATCACTTGTCTGGCTGGAAAGCGGCGAAGAAACCGGGGGCCTGAATGTCATTGGCGAGGTCGCTGCCGGGGTCTGGAAAGAAGGCGCGGCGTCGTTTCGTCCTTACCGCCAGCCGGTGTCGCCTGATCCGTCTTATCCAGTCGCAGCTCAGCGCCTCTACCGCGTCGAAGGCACGTCGCTCAACAAGGTGGTGGCGTCCGGCGAATACGTCCACACCGTCGATATCCACGCTGCCGACATAGGTTTCGAGGACGGCGACCTGGTGATTGTCCGCCGCCTGCGCCACGGAACGGCGGAGTACACGGCCAAGCAGGCAATCCGGGCCGGGCAGCGCTGGGTTTTGCGCCCTCTCAGCGACGATCCTGAGTGGCAGGACGATATTATCCTCGAGCCCGAGGGCGACACTGAAATTGAGGTCACCGACATCGTGATCGCCAAATGGTCGCCAATCGGCCGAGCGGTGCGCTCACGGAAATAATAATGGGGCAAGTGATGGCAAAGGTTACAGGCGCTCAGATACTTGATATTATCGACGGCGGATCGGCAAATAATGGGCAAGATGCCTTTATAAAGCTTAGTGTAGATGAGGGTGGGAAGCACCCGTCACAAATAACGTTGTTTGTTGCGGCAGAGAAAGTTGGCGTTTTGATTTCCGCTCTCGCAACATTTGCCGGGATGGCGAGAGGGACCCGCCTCGGCACCAACCCATTGGAGGAAGCAGACCGCTCCATGATGGGCGGGTTCGCTTTGCCATACGCGTCGGCTCTGCCCGGAGTATCACTGTCGCAGCCCGGCGTCGCCTTGCTCACTCTTCAATTGGACGCGGGGCAAGGCAGGAAGCTCAACTTCCCCGTCGCAATGAACTTGGACGCGATCCGGTCGCTCTCCGTGGCTCTGGAGCATTGCAAGTCTGCGATTGAGGAAGTGGACATTTCCCAAGCCAAGAACGGTCCATCGTCTTCACAAGGCCTGAACTAGACGCCTGCACCTTACGCGCTGCACCTATTTTGATTTTCAGATCCATTCTGGCCTCTACTTAACCTTCTATCTTCCCCTCACTGTCCCTGAGTTCAGCCGGGTATCCGCCAAAGACCCCCCAACCCCCCATGGATTCCCACGGGAGGGCGGAGAACTTTGGCGGGCATCTGGTCCTGTCCCTTGAGACGAGCCGAGCAGAGCCGCCACAGGTCCTTACGGATACCTGGGCCTCAGTTCTCGGGGTGGCACCGTAGGCTGATCTAACCCCCGCGCCGTCTCGCCTTAATCCCCGAAAGCCCCGGTTGATTCCCACCACGGCCAAGCTGGCTAGACGCGCCTCATTTAGCGCGGCTATATGGCGTTGTCTAGTCCCGCTAACTTTTTTCGGTTAGCCCCCTTGTGCAGGTGTTAGTCTTACTGTACATCTGGGCTTGTCAGCACCACGCAGGTGCTCGGAACGGGAGACGGACGAATGCCCAAGTTCTTCTACGTGATCGCGATCCAGGCTGACGGCACCGAAGTCGTCGCTGACAAGGCGACCGACTACGCAGTCGCGGTTCGCAAGGCCGCTGCTGCTGGCCCCGGCCACTACGCTACCTCCGTCGCCCGCGCCTATCCCCCGAAGCACTAACCGAAAGGAGATCAGCCAATGACTGGCCCCGCCTCCCCCGCACTCAAGGCCGCGATCGCTGCCTACAAGAAGGCCAAGGCGTTCGGCACGACCGAAGCCTTCGCCGTCGCCAACGCCAAGCTCGTCTACGAGGCCGAGAAGGCCAAGACCGCCTAACGCGACTTCGCCGCCCTGCCGATCCTCGCGGTCGGCAGCACAGTGAAGCCCACGCCACCAACCAGACGCCAAGCGCGTCACACAACCGGGGATGACATGATCGAAATCAACGAAGCCGTTGCCTGCAAAGTCCTTGAGACCGTGGACGCGGGTCTATCGCATGGCGTCGGCAAGCCGGTGCCTGGTTCAATGTGCGTTGAAGCAGCTGTCTGCTACGCGCTCGGTCTGCCGCATGGTGACGATCCCGAGTGTGTTTCTCCGGCACTGCGCAGGCTCAAGATCAGCCTCAATGATCGGGCGTGGTCTTCCAGTGCGGCTCGCGCCAAAGGGCTCCGTCGCCTCGCCCTTGCGCAGCTTGGTTCGCGCGATGTTCTCGATGATGTCGAGTTCGCCAAGCGTGTAGCCGAGTTGGCGATCCGCAAGCAGGTTCCCATTGCGCTTCGTGCTGCTGCTTCCATGAAGGGCAATCTCCAGCACCGCGACAAGCTCCTTGCTGCTGCTGATAGATGCGAGAAGGAAGGCACTAAAGACGCCGCCTACGCCGCCGACGCCGCCGCC
>CAZIGW010000331.1:0-27949 GCA_964538565.1 uncultured Hyphomicrobiales bacterium
TGATCGCGCGCCGCCGTGACGACGAACTGCTCGAATCCCACCTTGATGATCTCCAGCGCCGACGTAGTGCGCGCGATCATCGCACCATCGGCGAACAGCTTCACGTCGACGTCGTAGTTGCCGACCGGCACGTCCGCCGGCAGCGGGATCGTGGCGCGGAACAGGTTTGCGGTGAGGAACGTCACCGCGTTGGGCTCCTCGCGGTAGAGCCCTCGCTCGCTCTTCAGCCGCAGGAAGGCACTGCGGAACGGGTCGTCGCGCACCACGTCCGCGACGTCGACGCCGATCTGCTGCGGCAGTAAGGTGTTCTCGAGCCCGACCTGCAGGCGGCGCAGCGCGTCGGGCGCCGCGATGGCCTCGACCGGCTTCGTGGTCAGAACCGCCAGATAGGACGGCACATTGACGAAGGTGCGGGATTCGACATTGACCCAGATGCCCACCATCCGCTCCTTGCGGCGCGTCACCAGCGTCTCGCGCGGTCCCGTGACCGTGACCACGATGTCGTAGCCGCCGCGCCGCGGCGTCGTGGCGGCGTCGCGTTCGACCGTGCCGAACAGGACGATGTCCTGGCCGATGAAGCTCGACGTCACCAGCACCCGGTGGGTCGAGAGCGAGGACACGAGGCGTTCGGCGCCCGCCGACGTCGCGCCCGCCACCGCGGCGAAGAGCACCAGAGAAACCGCCAGGAGGCGCCGCATCACTGCACCTCCAGCTGGCGCAGCGAGAACAGGTCGTCCGGCGTCCAGACCAGATCGGAGAGAAAGCGCATGCCGACCGCGAGCACGAGCAGGCCGAGCAGCAGCCGCAGGCGCTCGCCGCGCATGTTCTGTCCGGCCCGCGCGCCGAATTGCGCGCCGATGACGCCGCCCACCATGAGGATGAGCGCCAGCACGGCATCGACCAGATGATTGGTGACGGCGTGCATGACGGTCGCCGAGGCCATGGTGACGAGCGTGAGCACCATGGAGGTGCCGATCACCACGCTGGTCGGCACGCGCAGGAAGTAGATCAGCATGGGGACGAGCAGGAAGCCGCCGCCGATGCCCATAATGGCGCCCAGAAAGCCGATGATGAAGCCGATCACCGCGACCGGGATGGCCGAGACGTAGAGCCGCGATTGCTTGAAGCGGACCTTGAACGGCAGGCCGTGGACCCAGGTGTGGCTGCCCGGCCGGCGCAATTCGACGCGCTTGCCCTGGCGCATGCGCACGATGGCGCGCAGGCTTTCCATCACCATGAGGGCCCCGACGATGCTGAGCAGCGTCACGTAGGAAAGTCCGATGGCGAGATCGAGCTGGCCGAGCGCGCGCAGGACCGTGAACAGCCACACACCGGCCGCCGTGCCGACGATGCCGCCGGCGAGCAGCATCGAGGCGAGCGCCGGATCGAGCGCGCGCCGGCGCCAGTACGCAATCGCGCCGGAAAACGACGAGGCCGCGATATGGCTGGACACGGTCGCGACCGCGACCGCCGGGGCGACGCCGACGAAGATCAGGAGCGGCGTCATCAGGAAGCCGCCGCCGATGCCGAACATGCCGGAGATGAACCCGACCGCGATCCCCATCGCGAAGATCAGGAAGATGTTGACCGGGATGTCGGCGATCGGAAGGTAGATTTGCACGGTCGTCCGCGGCTCCTGGCCATGAGCGGGCCGCGCCGCAGGATCTTGCCGACAAGATCATGCGCCGGGTCCGGATGACACTCGACCAACACCGTGCACGCGGAAGCTACTCCGGTCGATGTCCGAGCGTCCCGTCGGGTCCAGTCGACCCAGGGCGCTTTTGGCCCGGTTCTAAGAGGTAGAACGCGATTGCGGATAAGTCTACGCAATCCGCGAGCAGGCCGCTTCGCCGAAACGCACCGCCGCAGGGACGGCAAAGCCCGGCCTGCGTACGCTGTGCGGCAGACGTGAGAATTGCCCGTCCGGGGCTTGGCGCCCGGCGCCAGAGCGTTTTCGCGCGAAGTGAGTATCGGCTCGTCTGAAGACAATGCGTCAAGGCAAGAACCGAGAGTCCCGGCCTTGAGTCCATCAAGGCCGGAAAGGCTCTAGAGGCGGGCCGCCTTCTGCACCGCCGGAGGGCGCGGCATCGGCTTGGCGGGAGCGCCATGCTGCATCCATTGCTCCCACCCGCCCGGCGGCGCCTTGACGGTCGTCGCTTCCTCGGGCTGCGGCTTCGGCTTCCAGGCCTGCACCGCCTGACGCGCCGCGGCGAGCGAGGGCGGATCAAGCCGCGCGCCCACCTCGTCGCGCTTCTTGGCGGCGTCCTGGTCGCCGTGATCGGCGGCCAGGGTGAACCATTTGAAGGATTCGACGAGGTTTCGTTCGATCCCGATGCCTCGGGCGTAGAGGACGCCGAGGTTGTACTGGCTGTCCGCGATGCCGCGATCGGCCGCCATCCGGAACCATTGCACGGCCGTCTTGTAGTCCGGCTTGCCGTCGATCCCCTCGGCGTAGAGGACGGCGAGATTATGCATCGCCTTGGCGTTTCCCTTGTCGGCCGCCGCGAGATAGAGCCGACGCGCCTCCTGCAGGTCCTTCTTCACGCCCTGGCCCTTCTCGTACAGGCTGCCGAGACGGAACTCGGCCGGCGCCAGGCCTTGGCCGGCCGCGCGCTCGAACCAATGGGCCGCTTCCTGCAGATTTGTCGCGACCCCGCGTCCTTCCGCGTAGCGCGTCGCAAGCTCATAGGCGGCCGCCGCATTGCCGGTACCGGCCGCCTGGGCGAGCGCGCCCAGCAGCGCGGGCAGCGGCTTCTGCATCTCGTCAGGACGGAGGGGGTCACTCCCGGCCGGGACGCGCCCCGGCGGGGGCGCGACGGACGGCGGCGCGATCGAGCCGGTCACCTCGTTGCCCGTGGGAGCCTTCGCGGCTTGCGCCGCCGCGTTCGCTGTCGATCCTCTGGGGGGATCACCCAGGACCGTCCCGGCTGCCGGAACCCCGGCAACGAGCGGGTCGGTGCCCGACGCCAAATTGACGGCGCGATCGGAGGGGGATGAGGGCAATGGCGCCGACGGCGCGCCTTGTTTCCCGGGCGTCTCTCGGGCCGGTTCACCCGCGGAGTGCTGCGCTACGGCCGAACCCGGGCGGGAGGCGCCCTGGAGGGGATCGGGCCGGCCGGCGTCGTAGAGCCCGAGCCGCAGCGCACCGAGCGTCACCACGACCACCCCGGCACCCACCGCCAGGGACTTCACCAGCTTGCCGACATCCCGCTCCGGCTCGCCGGCCGCGGATCTCGGCATCCGGCTTTCCGTGCGTCCGCCCACGACTTCGTCGCGCTCGCTCGCAGCAGCCGCCCGGGCGGCGCGTCGGGCGGCAGCGATAAAGCTCGACCTGCCGTTTTCTTCCGCGTCGGCGGCGCGGTTGGCCGCGACCGCCTGCGGACTCGATGGAGCGCGCGCGCCGTCCGCGGCCGCTCGCAATCCGCTGCCCGGTTCGAGCGGATGATCGGGCGGCAGTGCCGGTTCGATCGGAGTGGCCGGGGAGGCCGCCCGCAACGGATGCGTCGGCGCGACCGACGCGACGCCCGCCGCAAGCGTGCGGGCGTCGCGCCGCATCTCCGCGTCGATCATCGCCAGGCGATCGATCACGTCGCCGAACGAGCCCGTGGAGGATCCGGGCGGCTCGGACGGGCGCGGCCCGGCCGACCGGGACGGCGGAGACACCGGCGCTTCGCGCACGGCACTGGTGTCCGGCGTGACGGAGTGAGACCCGGCGGGGGAGCGCATCGCCTCGAGCTGGATCAGCAGGGCGGAAAGCCCCCGCTCGACCGCCTCGAAGCGGCCAAGCCGCGCTTCCGAGGCATCAAGTTTCTCGAGCAGCGTCGAGATGCGTTGTTCAAGTCGGTCGTGGGCCGAACGATCCGGCGGGGTGCGCCGGAGGGTGTCGAGCTTGTCGTGGAGCGAGGACAGGAGGCCCTCGATGCCGGCCGGAACGGCCCGTCCCTCCTCCGAGCGGAACGTTTCAAGCCCGGCTGCGATCGCGGCGACGCGTTTGTCGATCGTACGCAACAGCTCGTTGCTGCCATTCGCCATCGCCAGGCTGCGGTCGACCCTCACGGAGAGCTTGCGGACCTCAGCGGCGAGCTCGGCGAGCGCCTCGTTGGAGGCGATGCGGCCGAGCACACCGCGCAGGCCCGAGATCGCGGCCTCAAGCTGATGCAGCACGGGCGTTTCACGCCCCGCCGCCGCGACCTGATCGAGCTTGTCGCCGAGCGCCCGGACGATATCGGTGAGGCCCTGGAGGTTTTCGGCCGACACGAGCCGCCCGAGCGCCTCGCGCATCTCGGCGAGCGCGCGCTCGATGTCGGACAGAACGGCCGCTTCGGCCCCGGATCTCCGCCCCTGCTCGAGACGCTCGGACAGGGCGCGGACATCCTGCTGCAGGGTTTCGACCGCACCGCGCGGCATCGCCTCGACGACCGCCTGCCCGATCGCCGCGAGCTCGCGGCGCAGGACCTCGACCACGCCGTCGATCGGCGAGGGTCGCTGCAGGCTCTCCAGACGCGTCGTGATGGACTGCAGCTGCCGTTCGAGGCCGGAAATGTCCGGAACGCTTCCCTCGTCGGGGCCGTGCGCGTCCGTGTCGCGCTCCGCGACCGGAGGCCCGATGGGCCATTCGTCCGGGATGTGCGCATCGGCCCTCTCGTCGTCGGCTTGGGATCGGGGGCCGATCTCGTTGACCGCGCGGTCGAGCGCGTCGCTCCAGTCGCGGACCACGGGGCCGTGCCGCGGCGCGACCCGGGCGCCGGTGGCGCGCTCCTCCTCGTCGTCCATGTCCGCGATGCGATCGGCGCCGGTCAGCCGGTCCAGCTGTCGGCTGAGCCTCGCCATCGCTTCAGCGAGATCCTGCGCGGACGCTTCGCCGCCGCGCGTCAGACGACCGTCCGCCGCGCTCCTGCGCGCCACGCGCTCGGCCGGGAACCCGCCCTGGCTGTGCCGCGGGCGGAACGACGCGCTCGTGGCGCGGGCCGGGTCTTCCCGATCGCCGTCAGCCGGGGGATTTTCGGCCTCCATCGCGTCGAGGATCACGGAATTGAGCCACTCGCCGACCGACATCCCGGCGCGGCGCGCAGCGAGCCGCGCGGTCTCGCGGGCCTCGCGGCGCACGCCCCTGACGTTCCACAGCGAATCAACGCTCATGCGCGCCCCCGCGAGATCACGCGGGGCACGCGCCGAAGCTGCTGCCGGTCGTGAAACGGCCTCTCTTGGACGACCGATGTACCCATGGACGGTCCGCTGCGCTCCGACGACTTTTCCGGTTTAGGGTAAACAAGACGTTAAGTTGCCGCTCGGACCGAGAACAAATCTTTGCGGCGGCGGCGATCGGAGAGGTCGCAGCCGAGCTTTGCGGACGTCGGAATCCCTTGGATGCTTCGGGAAGCTGGCGCAAAACGGTATGACAATAATGACTGATCCGCGCCCGCCTGATAGATAACCGTAATCCCCATCCCGAATAGCGCCCGGTTTCTGCCACCAGGGCACCGATGCCGTTACGTTCGAACTGTCATGTAAGTTCCAGGAGGCGTTCTAGCCGGGCTAGGCCGCCGAAAAAATCGAAGAACCACGGAATGCCCGAAAGCAACGAGGATCACGTGCTGTCCGATACAACATGGAATGAACAGGCCTCCAAGATACAACCTGCGGCAGAGCGGGGTCCTGAGAGGACGTTCCAGACGATCGGCGAGATCGCCGAAGAGTTCGGCGTCACTCTGCGCACGCTCCGCTTCTACGAGAGCAAGGGCCTGTTGAAGCCGCACCGCGAAGGTACTGCCCGCTTGTACAGCCAGGAGGATCGCGCTCGTCTGTCCCTGATCCTCCAGGGAAAGCGACTGGGCTTCACCCTGACCGAGATCCGCGGGATGCTCGCCGAGCACAGCGAAGAGGCGAACGGTCGGTTTCTCAATCTCAGCCGCGAGCAGTGCCTGGAGCAGATCGAACTGCTCGAACGGCAGAAGGCCGAGATCGAGGACGCGCTCGCCGAGTTGCGGCGGACCTACTCGATGCTTCATGCGGGCGAGGTCAGCGCCGACCATCCGGCGGCGTGAGCGCGTCGCTTCGCGACGGCGCTCCGGCGGGCGTCCGGGCATCGAACCCGGCCCGCCGGGATTTGAACCTTCCGCCTTAACGTTGACGTAAAACGCATGCGCGATGCTGGGCCGTTCACCGGCCTGGCCGACCGGCAGGACCGCGACCGGTACACCACCGGCGCTGATGGGACCGGGTCTTTCCCCCGCGAGGGACGCTCATGCCGAGCTACAAGGCGCCCGTCGACGAGGTGCTGTTTCTCCTCAACGACGTCTTCCAGCTGGAGCGCTATGACAATCTCCCCGGCTTCGCCGACGCCTCCGCCGACGTGGTGCGGGCGATCCTCGGCGAGGCCGGCAAGTTCTGCGAAGAGGTGCTGCTGCCGCTCAACCGCACCGGCGACCAGGAAGGCTGCCGCCGGCACGACGACGGCCGGGTGACCACCCCGAAGGGTTTCAGGGAGGCCTATCGGCTGCTCGTCGAAGGCGGCTGGGTCGGACTGTCGGTTCCGGCCGAGTTCGGCGGCCAGGGCCTGCCGGCGTTGCTCACGGTGGTCATCAACGAATTTCTGGCTTCGGCCAATCTTGCCTTCTCGATGTATCCGGGCCTGATCCAGGGCGCGATCGCCGCGCTCCTGCTGCACGGTTCGGACGAGCAGAAGCGCCGGTTTCTGCCCAGGCTCGTTTCCGGAGAGTGGGCCGGCACCATGAACCTGACCGAGCCCCATTGCGGCACTGATCTCGGCCTGTTGCGCACCAAGGCCGTGCCGCAGGCCGACGGCAGCCATGCGCTGACCGGCACCAAGATCTTCATCTCGGGCGGCGAGCAGGATCTCACGGAGAACATCATCCATCTGGTGTTGGCGCGCATCGAGGGCGCTCCCGAAGGCACGAAAGGCATCTCTCTGTTCGTCGTGCCGAAGGTGCTCGTCGGACCGGACGGCACGCTCGGCGCGCGCAACGGCGTCTCCTGCGGGGCGATCGAAGAGAAAATGGGCATCCACGCCAACGCGACCTGCGTGATGAACTACGACGGCGCGAAAGGCTGGCTGGTCGGCGAAGAAAACCGCGGGCTCGCTGCGATGTTCACCATGATGAACGAGGCGCGCCTGGGGGTCGGCGTGCAGGGACTGGCGCTCTCCGAGGTCGCCTACCAGAACGCCGCCGCCTACGCCAAGGACCGCCTGCAGGGTCGCGCGCTCACGGGCGCCAGGCACCCGGAAAGGTCGGCCGATCCGATCATCGTGCATCCCGACGTGCGGCGCACCCTGCTGGAAATCCGCGCCTTCAACGAGGCGGCCCGCGCGCTCGTCGTCTGGACAGCGCTCAAGGGCGACATCGCGCGGCGCGCCGAGGACGAGGCGCAGCGCCGTGCCGCCGACGATCACATGGGCCTGCTCACCCCGGTGATCAAAGGCGTGCTCACCGACCAGGGTTTTGCCAACACGGTCGCCGCCCAGCAGATCTTCGGCGGCCACGGCTACATCGCCGAATGCGGCGTGGAGCAGTTCGTGCGCGACGCGCGCATCGCCATGATCTACGAGGGCACGAACGGCATCCAGGCGCTCGACCTCGTCGGCCGCAAGCTCGGCAAGGACGGCGGGCGCGCCATCATGGCGTTCTTCAACGAGGTTCAGGGCTATGTGAAGGAACGCGCGAACGACGCCGCGCTGCGGCCCTACGTCGAACCGCTCGGCCGCGCGCTCGGCGACCTGCAGAAGGCCACCATGTGGTTCATGCACAACGCCATGGCGAAGCCCGACAACGCCGGCGCCGGCGCCACCGACTACATGCATCTCTTCGGCCTCGTCGCCCTCGGCTACATGTGGGCGCAGATGGTCGAGGCGGCGCAGCGCAGGATCGCCGCCGGCATGAACGGCGCCGACCGGCAGCTCGCCGCCAAGCCGGCGATCGGGCGTTTCTTCATGGAGCGGATGCTGCCGGCGACGGCCACGCACCTCGCGCGTATCGAGGCCGGCGCCGACAGCACGATGGAACTGCCGGCGGAGGCCTTCTGAATGCCGCCGTCCCTGGCCGGCACGGGTTCGGCGGAGCCAGCGGAATCGACGCCTCCGCAGCGCGCGGCGATGAAGGCAGGCGAATGACCGTCCTCGATCTCCCGCGCCCGTCATGGATGACCGAGGACCTGGTCCTGCTCGAGGACCAGGCGCGGCGTTTCATCGAATCCGAATTCGTCCCGCACCTCGAACGCTGGCATGAACAGGGCGGATACGAGCGCGAGGTGTGGAACAAGTTCGGCGCGGCCGGTCTGCTGTGCGCCTCGATTCCGGAGGAATACGGCGGCGCGGGCGGCAGCTTCGCGCACGAAGCGGTCATCAACCGCGCCATCAGCCTCGCGGGCTTCGACTCCTTCGGGGCGCCGCTGCATTCCGGCATCGTCGCCCCCTACATCCTGCATTACGGCACCGAGGCGCAGAAGCGGCGCTGGCTGCCGCGGCTCGCGACCGGCGAACTCGTCGGCGCCATCGCGATGACCGAGCCCGGCACCGGCTCCGATCTCCAGGCGGTGCGCACGACCGCAAGGCGCGTCGGCAACGGCTATGTGCTGAACGGCGCCAAGACCTTCATCACCAACGGGCAGCACGCGAATTTCGTGATCGTCGTCGCCAAGACGGATCCGGCCGCGGGTGCGAAGGGCGTTTCGCTCATCGTCGTCGAAACCGACGGCGCGCAGGGATTCCGCCGCGGACGCAGGCTCGCCAAGCTCGGGCTCGACGCGGCGGATACGTCGGAACTCTTCTTCGAGGACGTCCCGCTCCCGGCTGACAGCCTGCTCGGCGGCAAGGAGGGACAGGGCTTCGCCCAGCTCATGACCGAATTGCCGCAGGAGCGCCTCATCGTCGCAGTGCACGCCATGGCGATGATGGAGCGGGCCCTCACCCTCACGATCGACTACGTCAAGGCGCGCGAGGCCTTCGGCCGCAGGATCCTCGATTTCCAGAACACCCAGTTCGTGCTGGCCGAGTGCAAGACGCAGGCGAGCATCGCCCGGGTGTTTCTCGACCATTGCATCGAGCGGCACCTCGCCGGCGGCTGCGACCAGGTGACGGCCTCGATGGCGAAATACTGGCTCAGCGACCGTCTGGGCGAGATCGCCGACCGATGCCTGCAGCTCTTCGGCGGCTACGGCTACATGGACGAATATCCGATCTCTCGCATCTACCGCGACGCGCGGGTGCTGCGCATCTATGCCGGAACGAACGAAATCATGAAACTGTTGATCGCGCGCAGCCTGTGAGCGCGCCGGTGTCCCGCGTCCGCGACGGAATGACGGCAGGCCGGCAACAAGGAGCAGACCCATGGCCGATGCGTTCATCTACGATCACGTCCGCACGCCGCGCGGCCGCGGCAAGGCCGACGGGGCGCTGCACGAGGTGACCTCGCTGGCGCTCGCCGCGCACGTGCTCGCCGCCGTGAAGGAGCGCGCCAATCTCGATGCTGCGCTCGTCGACGACGTCGTGCTCGGCTGCGTCGATCCGGTCGGCGAGGCGGGCGGCGACATCGCGCGCGCCGCAGCCATCTGCGCCGGCTTCGGCAACGACGTGCCGGGCGTGCAGATCAACCGCTTCTGCGCCTCCGGGCTCGACTCGGTCAACTTCGCGGCCGCCCAGGTGATGGCGGGTCAGCACGAGATGACGATCGGCGGCGGCGTCGAATCCATGAGCCGCGTCGGCATCGGCGCCTCGGGCGGCTCCTGGCCGGTCGACCCGTCGAGCGCGCTCATGTCGTATTTCATGCCGCAGGGCATATCGGCCGATCTCCTCGCCACGAAGTACGGCTTCTCGCGCGAAGACGTCGACGCCTACGCGGTGGAGAGCCAGGCGCGCGCCGCGCGCGCCTGGGACGAGGGGCGCTTTGCCGGTTCGGTCGCCCCGGTCAGGGACGTGAACGGCATCATCATCCTCGATCGCGACGAGCACATGCGGCCGGGCACCAGCATGCAGTCGCTCGCGCAGCTGCAGCCATCGTTCGTGCAGATGGGCGAGTTCGGCGGCTTCGACGCGGTCGCCGTGCAGGCGCACCCGGAAATCGAGGCGGTCGAGCACGTCCATCACGCCGGCAATTCGTCGGGCATCGTCGACGGCGCCGCCGCCGTGCTCATCGGCAGCAAGGACGCCGGCAAGGCGGCGGGCTTGCGGCCGCGCGCCAGGATCCGCGCCTTCGCCAACGTCGGCTCGGAGCCTGCCATGATGCTCACCGGCCCGATCGACGTCACCCGCAAGGTGCTGAAGAAATCGGGCATGACCCTCGCCGACATCGATCTCATCGAGGTCAACGAGGCGTTCGCCGCCGTCGTTCTGCGCTATCTTCAGGCCTTCGATCTCGATCCGGCCAAGGTCAACGTCAACGGCGGCGCCATCGCCATGGGTCACCCGCTCGGCGCGACCGGTGCGATGATCCTCGGCATCGCGCTCGACGAGCTGGAACGCCGTGATCTGCAAACCGCGCTCGTGACGTTGTGCATCGGCGCCGGAATGGGAACCGCCACCATCATCGAACGGGTCTAGCCTCATGCCGAAAATCGATATTGCCACCCTGCCGCTCGCCACCGGCACCAACTATCCGCCGCCGTTCGACGCGCTCGTCGCCGGGCGCGAGCGCAAGCGTCTGGGCAACGCCATCGGTCTCACGCAGTTCGGCGTCAACCTGACCCGGCTCAAACCGGGCGCCGCCTCGGCGCTGCGCCACTGGCACCACAACGAGGACGAGTTCGTCTACATGCTCGAAGGCGAGGTGGTTCTGGTCGAGAACGAGGGCGAGACGGTGCTGCGCCCGGGCGACGCCGCCGGCTTCAAGGCCGGCGTCGAGAACGGACATCACCTGGTCAACCGCTCCGACCGCGACGCCGTCTACCTGGAGATCGGCACGCGCGCCGCCAGCGAGAAGGCCGAGTATCCGGACATCGACTGCGTGTTCGAGCGCGACGGCCAGAATAGCATCTTCCGGCGCCGCTCGGGCGAAGCCTACGTGCCGGAAAAGTGACGCCGCAACCGGGGCGGACGACCGCGAGGAAACGAGCATGACCTACCGCAATTTCGCTTTCGAGGTCGACGCCGACGGAATCGCGCTCGTCACCTGGGACATGCCGCAGCGCTCGATGAACGTCATCGACATGACGGTGATCGAGGAGCTGTCCGCGATCGTCGAGCGGGTCGCCGCCGACGTCGCCGTCAAGGGCGCGGTCATCACCTCGGGCAAGGAAGCGTTCTGCGCCGGCGCCGACATCGCGCTGCTCGAGCGGCTCGGCCGCATGTTCGCCGACATGGCGAAGGATCACGGCGAGGAAGCCGCCGCGAAGGTGCTGTTCGAGGAGAGCCGCAAGCTCTCGCTGCTCTACCGGCGGCTGGAGACCTGCGGCAAGCCGTGGGTCGCCGCGATCAACGGAACGGCGGTGGGCGGCGCCTTCGAGCTCTGTCTTGCCTGCCACCACCGCGTCGCCGCCGACAATCCCAAGACCCGCGTGGGCCTGCCCGAGGTGAAGATCGGCATCTTCCCGGGCGCCGGCGGGACGCAGCGCGTCGCCCGCATGCTGCCGCCAGCCGATGCGCTGCCGTTTCTGCTCAAGGGCGACCAGATCCGCCTCGATCGCGCCAAGGCGATGAAGCTCGTCGACGCGGTCGTGCCGCCGGACGATCTGGTGCGTCACGCCAAGGAGTGGATCGAGGCCGGCGGCAGCGCGAAGGCGCCGTGGGACACGGACGGTTTCCGCCTGCCCGGCGGGCCGGTCTATTCGAAGGCCGGCATGATGACGTTCCCGGCGGCGAACGCGATCTATCGGCGCGAAACCTACGACAATTATCCCGCCGCGCGCGCCATCCTGCAGGTCGTCTACGAGGGCCTGTTGCTGCCGATGGACCAGGCGCTGCGCGTCGAGTCGCGCTGGTTTGCCCGCATCCTGCGCACGCCGGAAGCGAGCGCCATGATGCGCACGCTGTTCGTCTCGATGCAGGAACTCAACAAGGGCGCGCGCCGGCCGGCCGGCGTGCCGCCCACGTCGCTCAAGAAGATCGGCGTCATCGGGGCCGGCTTCATGGGTGCCGGCATCGCCTATGTGAGCGCCAACGCGGGGCTCGAGGTGGTGCTGATCGACCGCGATCAGGAATCCGCCGACAAGGGCAAGGCGCAATCGCACAGGCTCATCACCGAGCAGGTCAACAAGGGACGCGCCAAACCGGCGGATCGCGACGCGCTGCTTGCCCGCATCACCCCGACCGCCGACTACGCCCGACTCGCCGGCTGCGATCTCGTGATCGAAGCCGTCTTCGAGGACCGCAAGGTCAAGGCCGAGACCATCGCCAAGGCGCAGGCGGTACTCGGCGATGCCGTCATCTTCGGCTCAAACACCTCGACGCTGCCGATCACTTCGCTCGCCGCGCAGTTCAAGGACCCGAGCCGCTTCATCGGCATCCATTTCTTCTCGCCGGTCGAGCGGATGATGCTGGTCGAGATCATTCTCGGCAAGGAGACGGGCGATACGGCGCTCGCGGCGGCGCTCGACTACGTGCGGGCGATCCGCAAGACGCCGATCGTCGTCAACGACTCGCGCGGCTTCTACACCTCGCGCGTGGTCGGCACCTATATCCGCGAAGGCCACCTGATGCTCGCCGAAGGCGTGCCGCCGGCGATGATCGAGAACGTCGGCCGCATGGCGGGCATGCCGGTCGGCCCGCTCTCCCTCAACGACGAGGTCGCGATCGACCTCGCCTGGAAGATCCTCAAGGCGACCGAAGCCGACCTCGGACCCGGCTCGGTCGATGCGCGCCAGAAGGCGCTGCTCGAAGCGATGGTCGAGAAGCACGGCCGGCTCGGCCGCAAGAACCGCAAGGGCTTCTACGACTATCCGGAAAAGGGTCGGAAGCGGCTGTGGCCCGATCTCGCCTCGCTGCAGCCGGCGCCGCTCGATCCCGACACGCTCGACGTCGCCGAGATGAAGCACCGTTTTCTCGTTATCCAGGCGCTCGAATCCGCGCGCTGCTTCGAGGAGGGCGTGCTCACCGACGTGCGCGAGGCCGACGTCGGCTCGATCCTCGGCTTCGGCTTCGCGCCGTTCACCGGCGGAACGCTGAGCTACGTCGACATGCTGGGCGCCGATCGCTTCGTCGCGCTTTGCGGTGCGCTCGAAAGCAAATACGGTGAGCGCTTCCGGGCGCCCAAGCTCCTGCGCGACATGGCGGCCGGGAAGGAAAGTTTCTACGGCCGCTTCCATTCCGTCCGCACCCGGGCGGCGTGACCGTCGGGCGGCCGGTCGACCAGAGGCGGCCGGTCCGATGTCCGAGCCCGATCCTCCGCAATCGTTTCTCCGCTGGCGGGAAATTCCCGCCGGCGTCTGGGCGCTCGGGGTCGTCTCGCTGCTGATGGATCTCTCCTCGGAGATGATCCACGCGCTGCTGCCGCTCTATCTCGTCAGCGTGCTGGGCACATCCGCGCTCGCGGTCGGCGTCATCGAGGGCATCGCGGAAGCGACCACCATGGTGGTGAAGATCTTTTCCGGCGCGCTGAGCGACCGCCTCGGCAAGCGCAAGTGGCTCGCGGCTGCGGGCTACGGGCTCGCGGCCTTCACCAAGCCGGTGTTTCCGCTCGCGCCCACGCTCGGCTGGCTCATTGCCGCGCGCTTCGTCGATCGCGTCGGCAAGGGTATCCGCGGCGCCCCGCGCGACGCCCTGATCGCCGACCTGACGCCGGCCGCGGTGCGCGGCGCGGCCTTCGGACTGCGGCAATCGCTCGACACGGTCGGCGCGGTGCTCGGGCCGCTCGTCGCCATCGTCCTCATGGCGCTCACTGCGGACAACTTCAGGTTCGTGTTCTGGGTCGCCGTCGTTCCAGCCTTCTTGTCGTTCGCCGTCATCGCCTTCGGTGTCGGTGAACCCGACCGGCCGGTGGGCGGCAAGCCGGTGCGCTCGCCGTTGTCGCTCGCGGAACTCAGCCGGCTCGGGTCTGCCTACTGGCTGATCGTCGCCGTCGCCTCGGTGTTCACGCTCGCGCGCTTCAGCGAAGCGTTCCTTCTGTTGCGCGCGCAATCGATCGGACTCGATCTCACGCTCGTTCCGGCCGTCATGGTGCTGATGAACATCGTATACGCGCTCGCCGCGTGGCCGGCCGGCGTCCTCTCCGACCGCATCGGCCGCTTCGGCCTGCTCGCCGGCGGATTCGCGCTCCTGCTCGCGGCCGATCTCGCGCTCGCGTTCGCGACGGACCTCGGCACGCTCGGCCTCGGCGTCGCGCTCTGGGGGTTGCACCTGGGGCTCACACAGGGGCTGCTGGCGAGTCTGGTGGCCGACACCGCGCCCGCCGACCTGCGCGGCACCGCGTTCGGCATGTTCAACCTCACCGGCGGCGGCGCCACCCTGGTGGCGAGCGTGCTGGCCGGCGAGCTGTGGGACCGCATCGGTCCGGACGGAACCTTCATCGCCGGCGCGATCTTCACCGCCATCGCGCTCGCGGCGCTGCCGGCGGTCCGGCGCGTGGCCGACCGCTAGCGCTCGTCGGGCCGAAACGCGCGGCGCTCGGTCGTGCGCTCGCTGTCCATCTGGGCGAGAACCGCCGGCATGCAGCGTTCGCCCGCGATGGCGCCCGCCGGAATCGCGCGCGCGATGCGCGCAAGTTCCTCGGTCGTGAGCACCACGGCGAGGGCGCCGAGCGCTTCGTCGAGCTGGTCGCGCCGGCGAGCGCCGACGAGCGGGACGACATCTTCGCCTTGCGCCCGCGCCCATGCGAGCGCGAGCTTCCGTCTCCGCCCCGGCATCGTAAAACAACAATGAGCGCGCGGCCGAAAAACGAAGGGCGGCCGTGCGGCCGCCCTTCGGATTTCGGAGAAGCCGATCACTCGGCGGCGATGCGCACCTCGGGCTGCGCGGCGCGCACGTCGGCGTCCACGTAGCTCTCGAACTGCGCGAAGTTCTTCTGGAACATGCCGACGAGCTGGCGCGCGGTCTGGTCGAACTCCGTCTTGTTCTGCCAGGTCTTGTACGGATAGAGCAGATGCGGCTCGACGCCGGCGAGCTGCGTCGGCACCGAGAAGCCGAAGTACGGATCGGTGCGGAACTTGGCGTTTTTCAGCGAGCCGTCGAGCGCGGCGCTGAGCAGCGTGCGCGTCACCTTGATCGGCATGCGGCGGCCGACGCCGTACTTGCCGCCGGTCCAGCCGGTGTTGACGAGCCAGCAGTCGACGTTGTGAACGCCGATGAGTTCGCGCAGCAGATTGCCGTAGACCGAGGGGTGGCGCGGCAGGAACGGGGCGCCGAAGCAGGTGGAGAACTCGGGCTCGACGCCGGTCAGCCCCTTCTCGGTGCCGGCGACCTTGGCGGTATAGCCCGAGAGGAAGTGGTACATCGCCTGCGCGGGCGTGAGCTTGGCGATCGGCGGCATCACCCCGAAGGCATCAGCCGTGAGCATCACCAGGTTCTTCGGCATCCCGGCGCGGCCGGTGCGCGACGCGTTCGGGATGAAATCGAGCGGATAGGCCGAGCGCGTGTTCTCGGTCTTGGAATCGTCGTCGAAATCGCACACGCGCGTTTCCGGATCGAAGACCACGTTCTCAAGGATGGTGCCGAAGCGCAGCGTTGCCGCGTAGATGTCGGGCTCGGCTTCACGCGACAGCTTGATGGTCTTGGCGTAGCAGCCGCCCTCGAAGTTGAACACGCCCTGCGGGCCCCAGCCGTGCTCGTCGTCGCCGATCAGCGTGCGGTTCGGATCGGCCGAGAGCGTCGTCTTGCCGGTGCCGGAGAGGCCGAAGAACAGCGCGGTGTCGCCGTTCGGGCCGACGTTTGCCGAGCAGTGCATCGGCATCACGCTTTCGGCCGGCAGATAGTAGTTGAGCGTGGTGAAGACCGACTTCTTCATCTCGCCCGCGTAGTAGCTGCCGCCGATGAGGATCATGCGGCGGGTGAAGTCGATGGCGATCACCGTCTCGGAACGCACGCCGTGGCGCTTCGGATCGGCCTTGAAGGAAGGCAGGCAGAGGATGGTGAAATCAGGAACGTAATGCGGGAGCTCGGAGCGCTCCGGCCGGATCAGCAGCGTGCGGATGAACAGCGAGTGCCAGGCAAGCTCGGTATAGACCCGCGCCTTGATGCGATACTTCGGATCGGCGCCGCCGTAGAGGTCCTGCGCATAGATCTGCTTGCCCTTGGCGTGATCGAGAAAATCCTTGTGCAGGAGATCGAACTGCGCCGGCGTGAGCTTGCCGTTCTTCTCCCACCAGATCGTCTTCTCCGTCTGCTCGTCGCAGACGATGAACTTGTCCTTCGGCGAACGGCCCGTGTGGACGCCGGTCTCGGCGCACAGCGCACCGCCTTCGACGATCGACGCCTCGCGGTTGGCGATCGCGTGCTCGTAGAGCGGCGCCTCCAGAAGGTTCCAATGGATCGCCGCCAGCCCAGTGAAGCCGAACTTGTCGGCACCGTGGGCACCGTTCCTCAGACCTGTTTCCTGCACGGGAAGACCTCCAGACACGCGTCCGGCCGGGCAATTCGGCCGAACCCCTCGATTACCGCGTCTCATGGCACGGCTGGACGCGAGTATACTGCCCCGCCTGCGGGCGCGCGACCTATTAGTCCAGACGGCGACGCCTTGCCAAGCCGTCTGTCGGCATAGGGTTTACGGGCGGGTGGGAAGCTCATCGCGGCGCAACCCAAACGTCGGGGTCGGAATATTTGTTCCCCCGCGGCGCGGCGCGACCGGTCCTCAGGCCGCGCGCGCCCGTTCGGCGAGCTGCTTCAGGACGCGGCGCAACATGTCAGGCGCAAGTACGCGTTCGGAGAACGCGAGCCGCGCGGCGCGATCGCCGAGCGCGAGATCGAGGCCATCAGGATCGATGCCGACGACGCGCCAGTCTCCGTCGGCCTCGCCCAGCAGCCTGGTCGCGTAGAGCCGCACGGCGTCCGCGTGGTCGCGGTTCATGTGGGCGATCGCGTCCTCCTCGGCGGCCAGCAGCGCCTCGGCGTCGTCCGTCCGTGTCATCAGTTGCGCGCGCGTGAGATCGGCGGCGCGCGCGAACCCGCCGTTGAGATGACCCGAGATCACCTCCATGCGCCAGAAAGAGAAATCGGCGAAGCCCGCGTACAGCGCGGATTTCGGATGCCGGGCCAGGAAGCGCCGGCGCACGGCTTGGTCCTGCGTGGCGTTCATCGTGCCCAGCACGGTGAGCCGCGGGTGCGCGAGCGGATCGCCCTTGCCGCCGGCGGCGAGCAGGACCGAGGCGCGGCGATCGTGCTCAAGGTTCGCCGTGTGGGTCGCAAGCCGCGAAACCAGGATCAGGGGCGAGCCGTCGTGGTCGGTCGCCACGTTCACGAGCGAGGCGAAGGGGTGGCCGGTATTGCGATCCAGGGTTGCAAGGGTGCCGGCGCGAATGGTACGCAGCAGCGTCCTGGCGACCGCAATCGGATCGAAATCAGCGGGTTGCGCGGCGTTTCCGGGCACGCGGCCCGGCATCGCGCCGGGCAATGGGGCTGCAGAGCGAGCATCGGTCATAACCGGCGTCCTTCTTGCATGTCCTTGATTTTTCCCGAATTTGCGACCGCGGCCACAATTCCGCCCCCCTCCGGGGCTTGAACCGCAGGGGGATTGGGCTCGTTCTGCCCGTCGGATTCATGATAGACAAGGCCATGCCGACCATCGCACTCGTCGACGACGACCGTAACATCTTGACCTCCGTGTCCATCGCGCTCGAGGCCGAGGGTTATCGCATCATGACATACACCGACGGCGCTTCGGCGCTGGAGGGCTTCAAAACGAGTCCGCCGGATCTGGCGATTCTCGACATCAAGATGCCGCGCATGGACGGCATGGAGACGCTGCGGCGCCTGCGCCAGAAATCCGATGTGCCGGTGATCTTCCTCACCTCCAAGGACGAGGAGATCGACGAGCTGTTCGGATTGAAGATGGGCGCCGACGACTTCATCCGCAAACCGTTCTCGCAGCGCCTCCTCGTCGAACGCGTGCGCGCCGTGCTGCGGCGCGTTTCGCCCAAGGACGGGATCGTGCCGAAGGAGACGGATTCGGCGAAGGTCCTCGAGCGCGGCCTTCTGCGCATGGATCCCGAGCGGCACACCTGCACCTGGAAGGGCGAGCCCGTGACCCTCACGGTCACCGAGTTCCTGATCCTGCAGGCGCTGGCGCAACGCCCCGGTGTGGTGAAAAGCCGCAACGCATTGATGGATGCGGCCTACGACGATCAGGTCTACGTCGACGATCGGACCATCGACAGCCACATCAAGCGGCTGCGCAAGAAGTTCAAGCAGGCTGACGATTCCTTCGACATGATCGAGACGCTCTACGGCGTCGGCTATCGGTTCAAAGAAGCCTGAGGCGCGGAACCCGGCCGCCTGACCACCTTTAGCGAGACCGTCGGTTTGCTGTAGACTGTGGGCATTGCCCGCGAGGGGGCGCTCAACACGATCACTGAGACCCGACGAAGGTGCTCGATCGAACCGCCGAGACTGCCGGTCACGACACCGAAACGCTCGATCCGGGCGCGCGCGCAGCGCCTGTGAATCGGCGTCGGCCGGCCGGCCGATTCAATCACTTCGTGCGTCGGCTGAAGCGGACGGTGACGTCTCCGCGGCTGACGATGTACCGCGTCACGGAATTCTTCCGTCGCGCGTGGCATTTCGTGCGCACCGAAGGCGCGTCCGGCATCGGCCGTGCCGTCTGGCAGTTCTTCGTCGCGCAGAGCTTCTCGAGCCTGACGCGGCGCATCGTCTTTCTCAACGTCGCCGGCCTGCTCGCCTTCGTGATCGGCATTCTCTATCTGTCGCAGTTCCGCGCCGGCCTGATCGACGCGCGCGTCCAGAGTCTCGTCGTGCAGGGCGAGATCATCGCGGGCGCCATTGCGGCCTCGGCGACGGTCGAGACGGATTCCATCACCATCGATCCGGAGCGTCTGCTGGAGCTGCAGGCGGGACAGAGCTACGGCCCGTCCGACGACCAGCTCTACGGTCTCGAGTTTCCGATCAACCCCGAACGCGTCGCGCCGGTGCTGCGCCGCCTCGTCTCGCCCACCAACACGCGCGCGCGCATCTACGATCGCGAGGGCGTGCTGATCCTCGACAGCCGCAATCTCTACGGCCGGGGCGACGTGCTGCGCTTCGACCTCCCGCCGCCGAACGCCGAGAAACCGGGCATCATCGAGCGCACCTTCATCGCCATCCGCAAATGGCTCAGTCGCGGCGACCTGCCGCTCTATCGCGAGCTCGGTCCCGAGAACGGCAAGGGCTATCCCGAGGTCGTGCAGGCGCTCAACGGCCAGAAGGCGAGCGTCGTGCGCATCAACGACCGCGGCGAGGTGATCGTGTCGGTGGCGGTGCCGGTGCAGCGCTTCCGCGCGGTGCGCGGCGTGCTGCTCCTGTCCACCCAGGGCGGCGACATCGACCAGACGGTCGAGGCCGAGCGGCTGGCGATCCTCAAGGTGTTCCTGATCGCCGCAGGCGTCATGACGGTGCTCTCGATGCTGCTCGCCGGCACCATCGCGGGCCCGGTACGGCGGCTCGCCGACGGCGCCGAGCGCGTGCGCCGGCGCATCAAGGCGCGCGTGGAGATTCCCGACTTCACCCGGCGGCGCGACGAGATCGGCCATCTCTCCGGCGCGTTGCGCGACATGACGGCCGCGCTGTACAGCCGCATCGAGGCGATCGAGAGTTTCGCCGCCGACGTCGCGCACGAGCTCAAGAACCCGCTCACGTCGCTGCGCTCGGCCGTCGAGACGCTGCCGCTCGCACGCTCGGACGAAAGCCGCGGACGGCTGCTCGCCGTCATCAAGCACGACGTGCAGCGCCTCGACCGGCTGATCTCCGACATCTCCGATGCGAGCCGGCTCGACGCCGAGTTGCAGCGCCAGGAAGCCGCGGCGGTCGATCTGACGCGTCTGCTCAACACGGTGGTGACGGTCGCCAACGAAGTGAAGCGCGACGACGGCGTGGCGATCCTGCTCGCCTTCGAGGGTGGCGGGCCGCGCGCCTTCGTGATTCCCGGCCATGATTCCCGACTCGGCCAGGTGATCGACAATCTGATCGAGAACGCGCGTTCCTTCTCGCCGAAGGCCGGCAAGGTCCGCGTGACGTGCCGGCGGTTCAAGAACGAGGTGGAGATCGTGGTCGACGACGACGGCCCCGGCATCCGGCCCGACGTCATCGAGAAGGTGTTCGAACGCTTCTATACCGACCGGCCCGATCAGGGCTTCGGCCAGAACTCGGGCCTCGGCCTGTCGATCTCCAAGCAGATCGTCGACGCCCACGGCGGCCGCATCTGGGCGGAGAACCGCATGGGCGTCTCCTCTCCCGGCGGCGAAGCCCCGCGGGTTCTCGGCGCGCGTTTCGTGGTGCGCCTGCCGGCGATGTGATGGCGGCTTCCCGTCGACCGAGCGTCCATGCCTCCGCGGTTCTCGCCGGGTCGCGCGCCGTCCTGATCCGCGGTCCGGCCGGCAGCGGCAAGTCGCGGCTGGCGCTGGCGCTGTTGCAATCCGGGCGCGAGAGACCGGAGGTGTTTGCGCGTCTCGTCTCCGACGATCGCACCTGCCTCGAGGTCATGCACGAGCGGCTTCTGGCGCGACCCGCGCCCGAACTCGCCGGTCTCCTGGAGATCCGCGGCTTCGGTATCCGGCGCCTGCCGTACGAGCCGGTCGCCGTCGTCGGCCTCGTGGTGGATCTTGCCGCCGACGCACAGCGTCTGCCCTCGGAAACGGAACGAACGACGCAGGTCGAGGGCGTTACCCTGCGCCGCCTCGCGGTGCCGGCCGCCGCCGATCCGCTGTCGCTGGTGCTCGCCTGTCTCGAGACCGGCCTCGACAGCGGGAGCCTGATCGCGTGATTCCGGCAGCATCCGATTGCAAAAAAGTAACCTTGTGAGGCTTAGGCTGGGGTCTTGGGGAGCGCCGCTTCACAGTTACATCACTGTCATGTTGCCGCGGCGCAGCATCGACACGATATCGACGGAAAAGCCCTTGCACAGGGACTTTGGATGGTGATGATTGTGGCCCTTTCGTGCGGCGCACCCATGAGCGCCGGCGGGGACATTCGATGATCGGCCTCATCATTGTGACTCACGGCAAGCTCGCCGTTGAGTTTCGTTCCGCCCTCGAACACGTCGTCGGTCCGCAGGACCAGATCGAGACGGTGACGATCGGGCCCGACGATGACGTCGAGCAGCGGCGCAAGGACATCATCGAGGCGGTGAAGCGGGTCGATTCCGGCGATGGTGTCGCCATCCTGACGGACATGTTCGGCGGCACCCCGTCCAATCTCGCCATCTCGGTCATGAGCAGGCCGAAGGTGGAGGTGCTCGCGGGTATCAACCTGCCGATGCTGGTGAAGCTCGCCAAGGTACGGGGCGAATGCCCATTGCAGGAAGCCGTCTCGGCCGCGCAGGAGGCGGGGCGCAAATACATCACGATCGCGAGTCGCGTGCTGGCCGGGAAATGAACGAGATCCGCCACCCCGAAGACGACTGCCCGGACGCGCCGGCGCCCGCGCCCGGCGCGCAGGTTCGCGTCATCGACATCGTCAACCAGAAGGGGCTGCACGCACGCGCCTCGGCCAAGTTCGTGCAGACGGTCGAGAAGTTCGACGCCGAGGTGCGGGTGACGCGGTGCGGCGAGACCGTGGGCGGGACGTCCATCATGGGACTGATGATGCTGGCGGCCGGTCCCGGGACCTCGATCACCGTCGAGGCGAGCGGCGCGCAGGCCGCGGAGGTTCTCGCCGCGCTCGAAGCGCTGGTGAGCGACCGCTTCGGCGAGGACGAGTAGCGCCTCTCGGGCCCGCCCTTCCGCGAACCAGCCGGCGGTACATAAAGAAATCTTTATATCCGATTGCCAGCGTCACGCCGGCTTGTTATAGCGGGCGCCGAACAGCCGGCGCGCCCGGCTCGCCCCCTCGATCCCCAAGGACCGCCATGACCGCTTCACCGAAGGCTGCAAAGACCGCGTCGACCGACTACGTCGTGAAGGACATCTCGCTCGCCGCCTGGGGCCGCAAGGAAATCGCCATCGCCGAGACCGAGATGCCGGGCCTGATGGCGACGCGGGCCGAGTTCGGGCCGAAGAAGCCGCTGCGCGGCGCGCGCATCGCCGGCTCGCTGCACATGACGATCCAGACCGCGGTCCTGATCGAGACCCTCGCGGAGCTCGGCGCCGACATCCGCTGGGCCTCGTGCAACATCTACTCGACCCAGGATCATGCAGCCGCCGCCATCGCCGAGGCGGGGGTCCCGGTGTTCGCCGTGAAGGGCGAGAGCCTCGAGGACTACTGGGAATACACCCACCGCATCTTCGAGTGGTCGGACGGCGGCACGCCGAACATGATCCTCGACGACGGCGGCGACGCCACGTTGCTGGTGCATCTCGGCATCCAGGCCGAAAAGGATGCGTCGGTGCTTGCACGTCCGGGCAACGAGGAAGAGGAAGTCCTGTTCGCGGCGATCAAGCGGCGCCTCAAGGACAAGCCCGGCTGGTACGCGAGCCTCGGCAAGGCGATCCGCGGGGTCACCGAGGAGACGACGACGGGCGTCCACCGGCTCTACCAGATGGAAAAAGAAGGCCGGCTGCTGTTTCCCGCGATCAACGTCAACGACAGTGTGACCAAGTCGAAGTTCGACAATCTCTACGGCTGCCGCGAGTCGCTCGTCGACGGCATTCGCCGCGGCACCGATGTGATGATGGCCGGCAAGGTGGCGATGGTCGCGGGCTTCGGCGACGTCGGCAAGGGCTCGGCCGCGTCGCTGCGCCAGGCCGGTTGCCGCGTGATCGTCTCCGAGATCGACCCGATCTGCGCGCTGCAGGCGGCGATGGAAGGCTACGAGGTCACCACGATGGAGGACGCGGCGCCGCGCGCCGACATCTTCGTCACCGCCACCGGCAACGTCGATGTCATCACCGTCGATCACATGCGGCGGATGAAAGACCGCGCCATCGTCTGCAACATCGGCCACTTCGACAGCGAGATCCAGGTGGCGGCATTGAAGAACTTCCGCTGGCACAACGTGAAGCCGCAGGTCGACGAGATCGAGTTTCCGGACGGCAAGCGCATCATCCTGCTGTCGGAAGGCCGCCTCGTGAACCTCGGCAACGCCATGGGCCACCCGAGCTTCGTCATGTCGGCGTCGTTCACCAACCAGACGCTGGCTCAGATCGAGCTGTGGACCAACCCGGGCAAGTACGAGCGGAAGGTCTACACGCTGCCGAAGCACCTCGACGAAAAAGTCGCGCGGCTGCACCTCGACAAGATCGGCGCCAAGCTGACCCGATTGTCCGACAAGCAGGCGGCCTATATCGGCGTGCCGCCGGAAGGGCCCTACAAGCCGGACCACTACCGCTACTGAGGCAGGGGCCGAACACCCGCTACGGCCGCGGCGGGATCGTGACGATCACGTAGCGCTGTGGCGTATCGTTGCTGCCGAAGAAGCGGCGCGAGATTTCCACTTCGACGCGCTTGCCGACGATACCGCGCGCGGCGCGCGCCTCGAGCGCGTTCATGCACGGGGTCTCGCTCACCGGACAGGCGAGCGCGACGCCGTCGCGCGCGATGCGCGCCTCGTCGACCCAGGGCGTGCGCTGCGGGCTGACGATTTCGAACGTCGAGGGCCGGCCGGAAAAGTAGAACACCATGCCGTCGACCAGATTGTCGTAGCTGCCGACGAGCCGGAGCGGGCGGTCCGTGGTCTCCCGCCAGGTGCGCTCGACCGCCTGGGCGAGCAGGCGATAATGAGTGGCGTAGTTGGCGACCCCGCGCTGGTGGATGAAGACGGCGATCGCCGGCGCGAGCGCCAGCATCACGACCGGCAGCGCGACCGCGAGCGCGACGAGGCGCATGAGCGCTTCGCGCCCGATCTCCACCTTGGGTGACGACAGCAGCACGACCGGCAGCAGCGTCATCGATCCCATCGCCCAGAGCGAGACGATGTCGGCGCGGGTGGCCAGCGCCGCCGCCGTCGGCAAGACGATCGGCACCACGAAGGCGATGACAACGAACCGCCGATCGGGATCGCGCGGCCACAACGTGTCGGCGATCGCCGCGCGGTCCGGGCGCGCGAGCAGCAGCGTCAGCCCGATCGGCGCCGCGACATAGGCCGCCGCGCCCACGACGTATTCGACCGAGGATCGCAGTGCCGAGACGAGCGTTCCCGGATGCGAGGCCACCGCGTATCCGAACGGCGCGAAACCGTGGGCGAACAACCAGACGACGTGCGGGGCGAGCGCCACCGCGCCGACCGCGATCGTCACCCACGGGGCCGCTGAACGGAAGTAGGCGCCGCGGCGCGGATCGGCGAGCGCGGCCGCCGCGAGCCCGGCGAGCAGGAAGATCGACCAGTACTTGCCGAGCATGGCCGCCGCGGCCGCGAGCCCGGCGAGCGCCGCCGGCCAGGTGCGGCGCGTCTCGAACGAACGCAGGAACGCCCAGGTGGCGAGCGCCCACAGCGGGATCATCACCGTGTTGGCGTTGAACTTGAGCGCGTGGAAATTGTAGAACGGGACGAGCGTGAGGAGCGCGAGGCCGGCGACGCGCTTGTCCGCCGACAGAGTGCGCGCCGAGATGCGCCAGGTCGCCCACAGCGCGACGCCCGCCAGCACCATGGCGAAAAGATAGTAGGACCAGTCGGCCGCCGGGAAGACCGAGAACCAAGCACGCACCAGCCAGGCGCCGAGCGGCGGGTGCTTGGGGGTGCCCCAATCGAGCTCGCGCGACCAGGCGACCATCTCGCCCATGTCGAAGTGGATGTCCTGGCTGCTCTTGGCGATCGCCCCGTAGAGCGCCCACAGGACCGTATAGGCGGCGAGGCAGAGGAACGCCGTGCGCTCCCGGCGCCGCGGATCCGTCAGCGCGTCGCACAGGCACGACAGCAGCCGCGCGGCTCGGGCAATCGGGGCGGACGTCATCACGCGGCTTCGGCGCCTCGGCCTCCTGGAACCGCCGGCCCGCCGGCAGGTTCCCCAGCATCGCCGGAAAGCGGACACCGGCCCGCGGGCGGGATCGTGCTCGACGTGGCGCGTCGGCGCGCACACGATCGCCGGGCTCTATCGCACGACGGTCCGGCTGCGTCCATCGCGCCCGGAGGCGGCCACGATCGCGCCCATGAAAGCCGCGAATTTTCCACGCGGGCCGGCCATTTCCGCCGTCATCAACTGCTTGTAAACCGGAACCGATGGACCCTGTGTGAGAAGACGGTATTCTGGGCGCTGCCATGTGCCGCTGGATCGCCTATCGGGGAGAAAGGATCCCGCTCGAGCGCTACGTGACCGCGCCGAGCCATTCGCTCGTGGTACAGAGCCTGCGCGCGCTCGAATCGACCGCCAGCACCAACGGCGACGGCTTCGGGCTCGGCTGGTACGACGAGCACGAGGAACCGGGGCTCTACCGCGAGGTGCGTCCCGCCTGGTCGGACGAGAACCTGCGGCACCTGTGCCGCCATATCCGTTCGCATCTCTTCTTCGCGCATGTGCGCGCGACGACCGGCGCCCCGATCACCCGCCCGAACTGCCATCCGTTCGCGCATGGCCGCTGGATGTTCATGCACAACGGCCAGATCGGCGACTGGCCGCTGATCCGGCGGCGCGCCGAGGCGCTGATCCCCGACGAGTTCTACACCTCCCGCATCGGCACGACCGATTCCGAGGCGGTGTTTCTCGCCATCCTGGGGGCCGGCGCCGAGCATGATCCGGTCTCGGCGACCGCGCGCACGCTCGCGACGCTCACCGACATCGTGCGGTCGAGCGGAACCAGGGACCCGTTGCGCTTCACCGCCGCCCTGTCGGACGGCCGCGATCTCTTTGCCTTCCGCTACGCGTACGAGTCACCGGCCAACACGCTGTATTACCGAGCGGCGGGCGACAACGTGCTGATCGTCTCCGAACCGCTCGACACCGACCGCGCCCACTGGAAGGCGGTACCGCCCGGCCACATGATCGTGGCCCGCGCCGGCGAGCCGGTCTCGCTCGAGCCCCTGCCGGTGGCAACGCCGCTGGCGGCCGAATAGCGTCGGGCCGGAGTCCGGCCTGTCGGGCTTTTTCGATCGCCGCAACGTTCAGCATGTTCGGGCGGGGCGTGCGCCACCCGGGGCTTGCGGCTTGCCGCTCCCCGGCACGGGTGCTATCCCGCGCGCCATGACCACGGCGCCCATCGCCAATATCCGCAATTTCGCGATCATCGCGCACATCGACCACGGAAAGTCGACGCTCGCTGACCGGCTGATCCAGCTGACCGGCGGGCTTTCCGACCGCGAGATGGTCGACCAGGTGCTCGATTCGATGGACATCGAGCGCGAACGCGGCATCACCATCAAGGCGCAGACCGTGCGCCTCAACTATCGGGCGCGCGACGGCAAGGACTATGTCCTCAACCTGATCGACACGCCCGGCCACGTCGACTTTGCCTACGAGGTGAACCGCAGCCTCGCGGCCTGCGAGGGCTCGCTGCTGGTGGTCGACGCGAGCCAGGGGGTCGAGGCGCAGACCCTCGCCAACGTCTATCAGGCGATCGACAACAACCACGAGATCGTGCCCGTCCTCAACAAGGTGGACCTGCCGGCCGCCGAGCCCGAGAAGGTCAAGCAGCAGATCGAGGACGTCATCGGGCTCGACGCCTCGAACGCCATCGGGATCTCGGCCAAGACCGGCTTGAACGTCCCCGAGGTGCTGGAGGCGATCGTCACCCGCCTGCCGCCGCCGAAGGGCGACCGCGAGGCGACGCTGAAGGCCCTGCTGGTCGATTCCTGGTACGACCCTTACCTCGGCGTCGTCGTGCTGGTGCGCATCGTCGACGGCGTGCTGCGCAAGGGCAGCCGCATCCGCATGATGGGAACCGGCGCCTCCTACGAAGTCGACCGCGTCGGCGTCTTCACCCCGAAGATGGCCGCCGCCGAAGAGCTTGGCCCCGGCGAGCTCGGCTTTCTCACCGCCGCGATCAAGGAAGTGGCCGACACCCGGGTGGGCGACACGATCACCGACGACCGCAAGCCGGTCAGCGAGCCCCTGCCGGGCTTCCGCCCCGCGATTCCCGTGGTCTTCTGTGGGCTGTTTCCGGTCGACGCCGCAGACTTCGAGACGCTGCGCGCCGCGATGGGCAAGCTGCGCCTCAACGACGCGAGCTTCACCTACGAGATGGAGACATCGGCGGCGCTCGGCTTCGGCTTCCGCTGCGGCTTCCTCGGCCTGCTGCACCTCGAGATCATCCAGGAGCGCCTCGAGCGCGAGTTCAACCTCGACCTGATCGCCACCGCGCCGTCGGTGATCTACAAGATCCGCCTGACCAACGGCGACCAGATCGAGATCCACAATCCGGTCGACATGCCCGATCCGGTGCGCATCGACGAGATCGAGGAGCCGTGGATCGAGGCCACGATTCTCACGCCGGACGATTATCTCGGCAGCGTGCTCAAGCTGTGCCAGGACCGCCGCGGCATCCAGCGCGACCTCAGCTATGTCGGCAACCGCGCGATGGTGAAATACGAGCTGCCGCTCAACGAGGTGGTGTTCGACTTCTACGACCGGCTGAAATCGGTGTCGAAAGGCTACGCCTCGTTCGACTATCACCTCACCGAGTACAAGACGGCCGATCTCGTCAAGATGCAGATTCTCGTCAACGCCGAGCCGGTCGACGCGCTGTCGATGCTCGTTCACCGCACGCGCGCGGAATCGCGCGGACGCGCCATGGTCGAGAAGCTCAAGGAACTGATTCCCCCGCACATGTTCCAGATCCCGATCCAGGCGGCGATCGGCGGCAAGGTGATCGCGCGCGAGACCGTGCGGGCGCTGCGCAAGGACGTGACCGCCAAGTGCTACGGCGGCGACGTGACGCGCAAGCGCAAGCTGCTGGAGAAGCAGAAGGAAGGCAAGAAGCGGATGCGCCAGTTCGGCAAGGTCGACATCCCGCAGGAGGCCTTCATCGCGGCCCTCAAGGTCGACGTGTAAGGCAGGCGCG
>CAZIGW010000332.1:0-5714 GCA_964538565.1 uncultured Hyphomicrobiales bacterium
GGTGCCCGGCACCTTGGCGCGCGGGTCGTGGATGTATTCCTTGAAGTTCTTCTCGTCCCAGGTGATGCCGGAACCCTTGTTGGCCTGGCTGTAGCTGTAGCCCTCGACCGTGCCGGCCTTGCGGCCGTTGAGCCCGTTGAGGACCGGACCGACCTTGTTCCGCGCGTCCGGCCCGATCGAATGACAGGGCAGGCATTTCTTGAACGACTGCTCGCCCGCCGCCACGTCGTCGTCGGCCAATGCGGTCGCGGTCGAAGCCACCAGCATCAACGCCACCATGACAAAATTCCTGGTCATCATCCCACCTCTTCCCTTTGGTCGTTCAAATTCCCTGCGATTGTTCAATCCCCGGGTCCGCACCGTCCAGGCCCCCGCGGCCGGCGCGGCCGAAAACCCCCGTTGACGGGCCGCACACCACCACGCCCGAGCCGCCGCGTCGCCGGCCGGCCCGACAAAGGTGAGCCAACTTCCGTCGATCTGGCGTATAAATGACGCGACAGGCGAGCAAAAGAGGAAATCGCTCATGGCCGTCAGGATGCCACAGCCCGACGCCGACACGCTCGCCCGGCGCGCGCAGATCGCGCAGGCGCTGCGGGCGATCGTTCCGGGCGAGGGCGTCATCGCCCTCGAGCGGGAGATGAAGCCGTACGAGTCCGACGGCCTCACCGCCTATCGGCAGGTCCCCATGGTGGTCGTGCTGCCGGAAACGACCGCGCAGGTTTCGCGCGTGCTGCGCTACTGCCATGACAACGGCATCAAGGTGGTTCCGCGCGGCGCCGGCACCTCGCTTTCGGGCGGTGCGCTGCCGCTCGCCGACGGCGTGCTGCTCGGCATGGCGAAGTTCAACCGCATTCGCGAGATCGACCTCGACAACCGCGTCGCCGTCGTCGAGCCGGGCGTGACCAATCTCGCGGTCAGCCAGGCGGTCGAGCACGCCGGATTCTACTACGCGCCCGATCCCTCCTCGCAGATCGCCTGCACGATCGGCGGCAACATCGCGGAGAACTCGGGCGGCGTGCACTGCCTCAAGTACGGCATGACGACCAACAACGTGCTCGGCTGCGAGCTGGTGCTCGTGAGCGGCGAGGTCGTCCGCATCGGCGGCAAGCATCTCGACGCCGGCGGCTACGATCTCCTCGGCGTCGTCACCGGATCGGAAGGGCTGCTCGGGGTCGTCACCGAGGTCACGGTGCGGCTCCTGAAGCGGCCGGAAACGGCGCGCGCCGTGCTCGTCGGCTTCGCGAGCTCGGAGGACGCCGGCGAATGCGTGGCGCGCATCATCGGGGCCGGCATCATTCCGGGCGGCATGGAGATGATGGACCGGCCGGCGATCCACGCCGCCGAGGCGTTCGTGCACGCCGGCTATCCGCTCGACGTCGAGGCGCTGCTGATCGTCGAGCTCGACGGACCGCAGGCCGAGGTCGATCATCTGATCGCCCGCGTTTCGGATATCGCGAAGGAATGCAGGGCCGTCACCCTCAAGGCGTCGAACTCGGAGCAGGAGCGGCTGTTGTTCTGGGCCGGCCGCAAGGCGGCGTTTCCGGCGGTCGGACGCATCTCGCCCGACTACTACTGCATGGACGGCACGATCCCTCGCGCGCGCCTGCCGCAGGTGCTCGCCCGCATGCGCGAGCTGTCGGAGCACTACGGCCTGCGCGTCGCCAACGTCTTTCACGCCGGCGACGGCAATTTGCACCCGCTCATCCTCTACGACGCCAATGTCCCGGGCGAGCTCGAACGCGCCGAAGCCTTCGGCGCCGACATTCTCAAGCTGTGCGTCGAGGTCGGCGGCGTGCTGACCGGCGAGCACGGGGTCGGGGTCGAGAAGCGCGACCTGATGCCGGCGATGTTCAGCGAGATCGACCTCGATCAGCAGCAGCGCCTGAAATGCGCCTTCGACGACAAGGGCCTGCTCAATCCCGGCAAGGTCTTTCCCACGCTGCATCGCTGCGCCGAGCTCGGCCGCATGCACGTGCGCGCCGGCAAGCTGCCGTTCCCGAACATTCCGCGGTTCTGATCTCGCCATGGCCGATGTCTGGAAAGTACGCGACGTGCGGGATGTCGAGGCCGCGGTCGAGCGCGCCTTGCGCGACGGCGTTTCGCTGGAAGTGGTCGGGCACGGCAGCAAACGCGCGCTCGGCCGCCCGGTGCAGTCGGACGCCACGCTCGACGTCTCCGCGCTCTCTGGCGTCACCCTGTACGAGCCGGCGGAACTGGTGCTGTCGGCGCGCGCCGGCACGCCGCTCGCCGAGATCGAAACGCTGGTCGCCGCGAGCGGACAGGAGCTCGCCTTCGAGCCGATCGACTACGGGCCGCTGCTCGGCGCGCCGGCGGGGCACGGCACCATCGGCGGCACGGTGGCGGCCAATCTCTCCGGTCCTCGCCGCCTCAAGGTGGGGGCGGCGCGCGATCATTTCCTCGGCTTCACCGCGGTGTCCGGCCGCGGCGAGACGTTCAAGTCGGGCGGCCGCGTGGTGAAGAACGTCACCGGCTATGACCTTTCCAAGCTGCTCGCCGGCTCCTGGGGCACGCTCGCGGTCATGACCGACGTGACGCTCAAGGTTCTGCCGCGGGCAGAGACCGAGGAGACGGTTTTCGTCGAGGGCCTCGACGACGCGGCGGCCGTCCGGGCGATGACGCTCGCCATGGGGTCGGCCTGCGACGTCTCAGGGGCGGCGCACCTGCCTGCGCCGCTCGCCCCGCGGGCGTCGGACGACCTGCCGGTCGGCCGGGCGATCACCGCGCTGCGGCTCGAGGGCGTCGAGCCTTCTGTCGCGCACCGGCGGCGCGCGCTCGAGGCGCTGGTGCGGCCGCTCGGTCCCGTCGGACGGCTCGACGCGGCGCAATCGCGCGCCCTGTGGCGGGCGATTCGCGACGTCGTGCCGCTGGCGGCGGAGGGGCCCTCGGGCCTACGTCACGTCTGGCGGCTCTCGACGGCGCCGGCGCGCGGGGCCGATGCCGGGCGGATGCTCGGGGAGGGGGCCGACGTCGAGTTGCTCTACGACTGGGCGGGCGGCCTCGTCTGGGCGGCATTCGCAGCGCAGGAGGACGCGGGAGCCGGCCGGGTGCGCGCGGCCGTGCGGGCCTGCGGCGGACATGCCATGCTGGTGCGCGCGCCGGCGGCCATCCGGGCCGCCGAACACGTGTTCGAGCCGCAGGACGGCGTGCTCGCCAGCCTGACCAGGCGCGTCAAGACGAGCTTCGATCCGAACGGCGTGCTCGGCGCCGGGCGGATGTGGGCAGGGATCTGAACGGTGCAGACGAGCTTCAGCCCGGAGCAACTGGCGCGGCCCGCGATCGCGGAAGCCGACAAGATCCTGCGCGCGTGCGTGCATTGCGGCTTCTGCACCGCGACCTGTCCGACCTACGTGCTGCTCGGCGACGAACTCGATTCGCCGCGCGGGCGCATCTACCTGATCAAGGACATGCTGGAGAACGACCGGCCGGCGAGCGAGGAGGTGGTCCGGCATGTCGATCGGTGCCTGTCCTGCCTCGCCTGTATGACGACCTGCCCGTCCGGCGTGCACTACATGCACCTCGTCGACCATGCCCGCGCCCACATCGAGCAGACCTATCGGCGTCCCGCCCTCGATCGCCTTCTGCGGGAGTTCGTCGCCCGGGTCATGCCCGAGCCGAGGCTGTTCCGCTGGGCGGTGCTGGCCGGCCGGCTGACCAAGCCGTTCGAACCGCTGCTGCGGCTCATGGGCCTCCGGCGGCTGGCCGCCATGCTGCGGCTCACGCCCACCGGGATTCCCCCGCGCCCGGCGGTCGGCGGGCAGGTGTTTCGTCCGCGCGGGGCCCGGCGCGGCCGGGTGGCGCTCCTGTCGGGCTGCGTCGCCCAGATCCTTTCGCCCGCCATCAACGCGGCGACGATTCGCCTTCTCGTCCGGCACGGCATCGAGGTGGTGCTGGCCGAAGGCGAGGGCTGTTGCGGCTCGCTCGTCCACCACATGGGCCGGGAGGAGGAAGCGCTCGGCCAGGCCCGCGCCAACATCGACGCATGGATGCGGGAGATCGACGGCGAGGGCCTCGATGCGATCGTGGTGACGGCGTCCGGCTGCGGCACGACGATCAAGGACTACGGCTTCATGCTGCGGACCGACACGGCGTATGCAGAACGCGCCGGCAAGGTGTCCGCGCTCGCACGCGACGTGTGCGAGTATCTGGCGAGCCTGCCTCTTTCCGCGCCGGTGCGGCCCAATCCGCTCGTCGTCGCCTATCACGCCGCCTGTTCGCTCCAGCACGGACAGAGAATCACGCGTGAGCCGAAGGCCTTGCTGGCGCGCACGGGCTTCACGGTCCGGGAGGTGCCCGAGGGCCATCTGTGCTGCGGGTCGGCCGGAACCTACAATTTTCTGCAGGCAGAACTTGCGCAGAGGTTGCGTGATCGCAAGATCGCGAATATCGAGAAAGTCGCGCCCGACGTGATTGCCGCTGGGAACATCGGTTGCATCACGCAGATCGCGGCGGGCACTGCCATCCCGGTGGTGCATCCGGTCGAACTGATCGACTGGGCAACCGGGGGACCGCGGCCGGCGGCGCTCGCACGGCATGCCGGTGAAACGGCCGAGCGAAACGAGGACAAGGTCCGAGGGGAACTGACCGGCGCCGCGCCCGTACAGGGAAATTCCGCAGCGAAAGCCGCGGCAGCCGGCGCGGATCGACAGGGTCGGCCAGTCAAAAGCTTCGGTTAGACTGCGGTCGCTTGAGTATTCGAGTTTTCATTCGTGTTCATTCTTGCCGCCGATGTGATACGACAGGACATCGGCAACGATCGGGAGGACGATCATGGCGAAGAGTCTCAGGAAAGCGAAGAAATCGACGGGTAAGAAAACCAAACGGGCCGCTCCGGCGCGCAAGAAGAGCAAGGTCAAGACGGCCGCCAAGAAGCGCGCCGGCAAGTCGGTCCGCAGCGCCGTGAAGGGCAAGGCGGCGAAGAAGTCGACCAAGAAGACGGCGAAGAAGGCGGCAGCCCGCAAGCCGGCGAAGAAGCCGGCGGCCAAGCGCAAGGCTCCGGCCAGGAAGCCGGCTCCCGCGCCGGCCCCGGCTTCCGCTCCGAGCGCAACCCCGGCGGCCCCGAAGCCTGCGACTTCCGCGGCGGCTGCGAAGCCGGCAGCCCCGGCCGTGGCACGCACCGCCGCCCCGATGGCGCCGGCGGCGAGCCGGCCGAGCATGCCGGCCTCGCCCCCGATGGGCGGCTCCTCGATGTCTCCGCGTCCCTCTTTCCCCACGTCATCGGCGTCGCCGGCGCCCATGGGCGGCGGTTTCCGCATGCCCAGCGCGTCGCCGAGCAAGCCCGGCGGACAAGGGGGTGGTGATGGTGGTCAGGGCCAATAAAGCCAAGAAGACCAGGGCCAGGACGAAGATCAAGACCGGCGCCGCGCGCAAGGCTTCCCGAGCGGCGGCGTCGGGCAAGAAGAAGGCGGCGGGCAAGGCTTCCGCCGCCACCAAGCGGGTCGGCAGGAAGCCGGGCGCGAAAGGATCGGCGGCCAGGAAGCCGGTGCGCCGTCGATCGTCCGCCGGCAAGTCCGGACCGTCGATCGCCAAAGGACGCATCCGGCGAAGCGCCCGCAAGACCGCGGCGACCGCAAGCGTCGGCTCCGAAAAGCCCGTCCACACGCGCGCCCGCGAGGCCAAGGTGGCGGTGTCGACCGCCCGGCGGATTCCGAAAATCAGGCACAAGCGCGCCGGCCGGCCCGCGCCGCGCGCACCCT
>CAZIGW010000333.1:0-5175 GCA_964538565.1 uncultured Hyphomicrobiales bacterium
ACGCTCGAGCGTCCGCTGGTGGCCGTGCTCGCCCGCATGGAAGGGCGCGGCATCTCGATCGACCGCCAGACCCGGTCGCGTCTCTCCGGCGAGTTCGCGCAGCGCGCCGGCGCGCTCGAGGAGGAGATCCGCCAGCTCGCCGGCGAGCCGCTCAACCCGGGCAGCCCGAAGCAGATCGGCGACATCCTGTTCGGCAAGATGGGCCTGCCGGGCGGCAAGAAGACCAAGACCGGCGCCTGGTCGACGTCGGCCTCGGTGCTGGAAGACCTGGCCGAAGAGGGCCATGCGTTGCCGCGCCGGCTGCTCGACTGGCGGCAGGTATCGAAGCTCAAGTCGACGTACACGGACGCGCTGCCGGGCTTCGTGCACCCGCGCACGCACCGCGTCCACACCTGCTACGCGCTCGCCGCGACCACGACCGGGCGGCTGTCCTCCTCCGAGCCCAACCTGCAGAACATTCCGATCCGCACCGAGGAGGGCCGCAAGATCCGCCGTGCCTTCGTGGCGGAGCCCGGCATGAAGCTGATCTCGGCCGAATATTCGCAGATCGAGCTGCGGCTGCTCGCCGAGATCGCCGACATTCCGGCGCTCAAGCAGGCGTTCCGGGAAGGGCTCGACATTCACGCGATGACGGCTTCCGAGATGTTCGGAGTGCCGGTCGCCGGCATGCCGGGCGAGGTGCGCCGGCGCGCCAAGGCGATCAACTTCGGCATCATCTACGGAATCTCGGCCTTCGGGCTTGCCAACCAGCTCGGCATCGCGCGCGAGGAGGCTGCGGCCTACATCAAGAAATACTTCGAGCGCTTTCCCGGCATCCGCGACTACATGGAGAGCACCAAGGAGTTCTGCCGCAAGAACGGTTACGTGCTCACGCTGTTCGGCCGCAAGTGCCACTATCCGGAAATCGCCAATTCCAATCCCTCGATCCGCGCGTTCAACGAACGCGCGGCGATCAACGCGCGCCTGCAGGGCACCGCCGCCGACATCATCCGGCGCGCCATGGCGCGGATGGAGGCCGCGCTCGAGGCAAGCAGGCTGTCGGCGCGCATGCTGCTCCAGGTGCACGACGAACTCGTGTTCGAAGCGCCCGAGGAAGAGGTCGCGGCCACCCTGCCGGTCGTCACCCGGGTGATGGAAGGCGCGGCAATGCCCGCCGTCAGCCTCTCGGTGCCGCTGCATGTCGATGCGCATGCTGCGGATAACTGGGAGGAGGCGCACTGAGGCGTTGGCCGGCTGGGGCGTTGGTGTTAGCTACGGGCCGTCCAAGGAGCGGAAATTCCATGCCCGTCACGTCGAGATCGCCGAACCCTGCGCGCGCGCCGTCGCTGCATGCGCTCGCCGAACCCGCGCTCGCCCGCGCCCGCCTCGCCGACATCATTCATGCTCGCTCGTTCGGCTATGGCGACGTCACGCTGGCGTCCGGCCGCAAGAGCCATTTCTATTTCAACCTCAAGCCGACCATGCTCGACGCCGAAGGCGCGGCGCTGCTCGCCCAGCTCACGCTGGCGGCGGTCGCCGGTCAGGGCATCGATTACGTGGGCGGGCTCGAGATGGGTGCGGTGCCGATCGCCGGCGCCATCGCGCAGCTGAGCTTCATGACCGGCGCGCCGATCCGCGCCTTCTTCGTGCGCAAGAAGCCCAAGGAGCATGGCGCCAAGCTGACGGTCGAAGGCCTCGCGCCGGGCGAGACGCTCGTCGGCAAGCGCGTCGTCGTCGTCGAGGACGTCACCACCACCGGCGGTTCGTCGATGAAGGCGGTCGAGGCGGTGAAGGATTCGGGCGGAGAGGTCGCCTTCGTGCTGTCGATCGTGGACCGCGAGGAGGGCGCGACGGAGGCGTTCGCCGCGGCGGGGCTCGAGTTCCGCGCGCTCTATCGGGCGTCCGAATTCCTTGGCCGCTGAGATCGCGCGCTGCGCGTGACGACCCGCGCATAGAATTCCTCGATCGCCGCCGCCGCACGTTCCGGCGCGAACGCCGAAAGGTCGTAGGCGAGGCGCCGCCGTTCGTTGCCTGAACCCCGCCGCAGCGCTTCGACGAGCGCATCGTCGTCCTCCGCCCCGACCCAGACGACGCGCGGATCGCTGACGAATTCGCGCGGCCCGTCCGTGCGCGTCAAGATCAGCGGGCAGCCGGCCGCCATCGCTTCGAGGATCGACAGGCCGAACGGCTCGAAGCGCGCCGCGCTCACGCAGACGTCGAACCCGCCATAGAACGGCGTGACCTCCTCCTGCGCGCCGGCGAGCACGATGCGCGGATCGCCGGCGGCGAGCCGCCGCAGGTCCGCCATCTGCGATCCGTCACCGACGATGACGAGCCGCACCGGTTCCTCGCCGCGCGGGAAGGCGCGGCGGAACGCCGCCACCAGCCGGTCCATTCCCTTTTCGGATTCGAGCCGGCCGACGCTGCCGAACACCACGGTCGACTCGTCCGCGTTCCAGGCCCGGCGCAACGCAACGGCGGACTGCGCTGTCTTGGCGCAGCCGAGCGCGTGCGCGATACGGGACGGCAGCCAGTTCCATACGACGGCGATCTCGCCGGGATGATCCGCCGGAACGTGCGCGCGCTGCCAGGACGCAATGGCAATGAGGCCGTCGCACGTGCCATGCTCGGGCGGATCGTAGCGGAGATGCAGGGTGGCGACGTGAGGAATGCGGAGTGTCTGCGCTTGCCGGCCGACCCGGCGCGCCGCCGGGTTGAGATGCGTGTGGACGAGATCGGGAGCGAAACGGCGGATCGCCCGTCGCGCCAGCGGCCGGTGCAGCACGGCGGGCGCCCAGGACGGCAGATGAAGAAGGCGCGGGGAGCCGGCGCGCGCTCCCGTTGCGGCGATCGCTTCCGCGAACCGGCTTGCGCACATCGAATGTCCTGCGACAAGGACCGCCACGTCGTGGCCGGCGCGCGCCTGCGCCAGCGCGAGCTCGATGCAGGAGCGCTCGCTGCCGTAGAAGCTTGGGCTCAGGATCGCGTGCAGGATTCTCATCATGTCCCCGACGTGCCGGGCCCGACCTTAAAGCATGACCGGGCCGGGCAGGCAGCGGATTTGCGCGGGAAAGCGGCCCGCAGCCGAATCCGGACATGCACGGCCGCCACGCTTCTCGGCACGCTGATGCTGCCGGGAACGGCGCAGGCCGCGGCTCCGCTCGACGGCGCGCAGATGGCTTGGCCGTGGGCGCTGCCCTTCGTCGGCATCCTGCTCTCGATCGCGACCGGGCCGCTGATGTTTCCCAAGCTGTGGCACCGTCACTACGGCAAGATCGCGTTCCTCTGGGCGGTGCTGACGCTCTCGCCGCTCGCCGCGCTGCACGGCACGCCGGCGGCACTCGCCGCCTTCGTGCACGTCATGCTGGCGGACTACCTGAGCTTCATCGTGCTGCTGTTTGCGCTCTACGTGGTCGCCGGCGGAATCCTGGTGACCGGCCATCTGCGCGGAAACCCGCTGACCAACACGGCTCTGCTGGCGATCGGCACCCTGATCGCGAGCATGGTCGGCACCACCGGGGCCGCGATGATCCTCGTCCGGCCGCTGCTGCGGGCGAACAACTACCGCCTGCACAACGTTCACGTGGTGATCTTCTTCATCTTTCTCGTCGCCAACATCGGCGGCGCACTCTCGCCGCTCGGCGATCCGCCGCTGTTCGTCGGCTTCCTGCACGGCGTCCCGTTCTTCTGGACCACGCGCGAGCTGCTCTTCGAGACCGCGCTCGCCGCCGGGGTGCTGCTCGGCGTCTTCCTCCTGGTGGATCTGTGGTTCTACCGCCAGGATCGCCGCGTCAGCGTCGTCGGGGAGGCGATCGAGCCCGTATCGCTGCGGGTTCGCGGCCGGATCAACCTTGTGCTGATCGGCTTGATCATCGGGGCGATCCTCCTCTCGGCCTTCTGGAAGCCGGGCATTTCCTTCGACGTCTACGGCACCGTTCTCGAACTGCAGAACCTCGTGCGCGACGGACTTCTCGTCGTGATTGCGCTGTTGTCGCTTGCGCTCACGCACGAGGAGCATCGCGAGGCGAACGGCTTCACCTGGGAGCCGATCCTGGAGGTCGCCAAGCTGTTCGCCGGCATTTTCGTCTGCATCATTCCGGTCCTGGCGATGCTCAAGGCCGGAAAAACCGGCAGCTTCGCCTGGCTGCTCGCCGCCGTCTCGGAGCCGGGCGGGGAGCCGCACCCGGTCGCCTACTTCTGGGTCACCGGGATGCTCTCGGCCTTCCTCGACAACGCGCCGACGTATCTGGTGTTCTTCGAGCTCGCCGGCGGCGATCCGCAGGTGTTGACCGGGGCGCTCGCCCGGGTGCTGTCGGCGATTTCCATGGGCGCGGTCTACATGGGGGCGCTCACCTACATCGGAAACGCACCGAACTTCATGGTGTACGCGATCGCCACCGAGCGCGGGGTGCGGATGCCGAGCTTCTTCGGCTACATGCTGTGGTCGTGCCTCGTGCTGCTGCCGGTGTTGGTCCTGCTCACCGTCGTTTCCGTCCTGCGCGCTTGACGGCCGCGGCGCGCTGGCCTCGCGTTGGCCTCGCCCGGGCCGGCTTGGTCCGCGCCGGCTTGGGGCGGCTGCGCGCAGCGGAGAGCACGGCGACCGCCTCGACTTCGAGCAGCGCGCCCGGCCGCGCCAGCGCGGTGATCTGCAACGTGGTGCTCGCCGGAAGCGCCTGCTTGCCGAAATAAGCCTCGCGCACCTCGCGAAAGACCGGCAGGTGGGCGACGTCAACAAGATAGTTGTTGAGCTTCACGACCTGCCCGAGCCCGGCCCCGACGGCCGCGAGGGCCCGCTTGAGGTTCTCGAACGTCTGCACCGCCTGGGCGCGGAAGTCGCCGGCGCCGACGAGCTGGCCCGCCTGGTCGAGCGCAAGCTGGCCGGACACGTAGGCGACGCGTGCAGGTCCCGTGACCTCCACCACGTGCGAATAGCTCGGGGGCGCGGACAGGGTCTTGGGATTGAGAAAGCGCACGCGCGCAGCCATAGGGGTCTCCTTTCGAGTGATGCGGGTCCGTGCCTGCTTCTTTCCGGACGGATCGCGGGGCCGACTATAGAGGGAAGAACGCCGCGGCGCGCTTGCTTGACTTGGGCATTCCCATGCCGGAGCCTGCGGCCGTGTCGGGGGCTGGATTCAAGGTCGCTACGGGCCGTTGAGCGGGCATTCCCGGCCCTGAGAGGAACCCATGGCCGGCGAA
>CAZIGW010000334.1:0-6810 GCA_964538565.1 uncultured Hyphomicrobiales bacterium
CACCTCGGCGATTTCATCGAGGACAAGAACGCGATCCTGCCGATCGACGCGGCGATCCAGTCGAACCTGCGCGAGACGACGACGCGCGTGCTTGCTTCGCTCACCCCGCGCGAGGAGCGCGTGCTGCGCATGCGCTTCGGCATCGGCATGAACACCGACCACACGCTCGAAGAGGTCGGCCAGCAGTTCTCGGTGACGCGCGAGCGCATCCGCCAGATCGAGGCGAAGGCGCTGCGCAAGCTCAAGCACCCGAGCCGCAGCCGCAAGCTGCGGAGCTTCCTCGACAACTGAGGGCTGCGGGCCACCGACAATCGTCCGAGACGCAAACACGGCGGCGGGCCCCGGCCCGCCGTTCGCGCATTTCGGCAGCCATGCGGGCCGAGTCCATACGTCACCAGATGACAAAGGGCCGCTTGTTCTCTATAGCGTCTCGCCCGTCAGCACGTTTTCATGCCATTTTGGAGACGGGGTGCCATGAACATCGCCGCGCGAACCCTCGGAAATGACGAACAGACGCTCTCCGCCAACAAGGCGCTCGTGCGCGCGCACTACGACGCGGTGACCAATTCCTGCGATCCCGATGCCATCCGGCGGCAAATCACCGACGATTTCTATGATCATGCGGTCGGCAAGCACTATACGGCGGACGAACTCGTCGCCCATTCGCGCGGCCTGCACGCGACTTTCGCGAAGCTCAGCGCCACGGTCGAGGACATGATCGCGGAAGGCGACCGGGTTGCCGCGCGCGTGACCTGGCGCGGCGTGCACGCGGGTCCCTGGCGCGGCATCGAGCCGACCGGCAAACAGGTCGCCTTCACCGGCATGACCTGGTGGCGCATCCGCGACGGCCGCATCGCCGAGCGCTGGGCCGAGGTCGATTTCGCGGCGCTTGAAGCGCAGCTCAGAAGCTGAGAAATTTCCCAACGCCGCGCGTCCCGTCTCCTACGCCACCTTCGCGGCCATCACGTCGACGCGGTGAATCTTCGGCGGCTCCGACAACAGCTCTCCGGCCTTCGCCATCAGCGAGGCCGCGACGCGGCCGTTGAGGTGCGCCTGGCGTCCCGCATCGTCCGCGAACGTGTCGAAAATGCCGAACCGCGAGGGCCCGAGCCGTAGCGCATACCACGTGACCGTCGCCGGCTCGCTTTGAACGATGTCGAGCCCGCCGCGCAGGAACTGCTCGACGTCCGATTCCTTGCCCGGCTTGGCATTGAGCTCGACCCACAACGCCACTTTGACCGAATTGCCTGCCATCGTGCGTCTCCTCTGCGAAGAGCCGGCATGTTCGGACGGCACCCTTGAGGCGGCAACCGCCGTGGCGAACACGTGGGAACACAAATCGGAGAGCGGCGGGCCGCGCACGCACCACCGCATGAGAATTCCCTTGCGTCAGAGGGTGTGAACCTGTGGGGTGTTGCCGCCCGGCGCCGCGCTCAGCGCTCCTTGCCGATCGCCATGATGGCCGTGCCCATGGCGGCGCTCGCAAACGAGATGACGAAGCCGAAGACGAGCAGCGCGAGCGCGACGGTGGGTGAGCGATCCTCGAAGATCAGGTCGCGCAACCCACCGGGGTTGATGAGGAGCAGGCCGCCGACCGCCAGGAAGGCGACGACGACACCGCCCGCGAGGTTGACGGCGAGCAGCCGCAACAGCGGGCGTTCGGACAAGGGCGCCAGCGGCAGATGCGGACAGGGCAATCGCAACGGCATGCGGGCAAGCCTACCAGGGGGTCGAACCGCGCGCGGCGCTCCTGACGGCAAACGCGCCGCGGCGGCGGCGCGTTCCGGCCGCGAACCGTCAGGCCGCAACCCCGCCCTTCGCCAGCGCCGCCCACACGCGCTGCGGGGTCGCCGGCATGTCGAGCGCCTGGACACCGTGCGCGCGCAGCGCGTCGAGCAGGGCCGCGACGATCGCCGGCGGCGCGCCGGTGGCGCCCGCTTCGCCCGCGCCCTTGACGCCGAGCGGGTTGGTGGCGGCGAGCACTTCGACGAATTCCGACTCGATCTCCGGCACGTCGCTCGCGCGCGGCATCGCGTAGTCCTGCAGGCTGCCGGTCACGAGCTGGCCGTCGGCGTCATAGACGACAAGTTCCATCAGCGCCTGGCCGAGCCCCTGCGCGACGCCGCCCTGGATCTGGCCCTCGCACAGGAGCGGATTGAGCACGCGGCCGACGTCGTCGACCGCGGTGTAGCGCACGACCTCCACGGTGCCGGTTTCGGGATCGACCTCGACCTCGCACACGTGGCAGCCGTTCGGATAGTTCGGCGGCTCGCTCGCGAACGTGCCGGCGGCGGAAAGGCCGAGCTCGAACTGGGGCGGCAGATGCGCCGGGCGATAGAACGCCTTGGCGACATCGGTCAGCGCGATCGAACGGTCGGTGCCGGCGACACGGAAACGGCCGGCCTCGAACTCGAGGTCGGTCGCCGCCGCCTCGAGCAGATGCGCCGCCATCGGCTTCGCCTTCTCGACGATGGCGTCGGCCGCGCGCTTCAACGCGTTGCCGCCCACCATCATGCTGCGCGAGCCGTAGGTGCCGCGCCCGAACGGCACCTCGTCGGTGTCGCCCTGCACGAATCGGATCGAGTCGAAGGGAATGCCGAGCCACTCGGCGACCATCTGCGCGTAGGTGGTGGCGTGGCCCTGGCCGTGCGAATGGGTGCCGGCGACGATCGTCGCCGTGCCGCCGGGATCGAAACGGATCTCCATTCGGTCGTTGAACACCGAGGCTTCTTCCAGAAAATAGGCGAGCCCGCGTCCGCGCAGCTTGCCGTTCTTCCTGGAGGCGGCGGCGCGCCCGGCAAAGCCCTTCCAGTCGGCGCGCGCGAGACATGCGTCCATCACGCGGGCGAAATCGCCGCTGTCGTAGACGCAGCCGGTCGGGGTCTTGTACGGCATCTTGGCCTTGGGGATGAAATTGCGCCGGCGCAGCGTGATCGAATCGATGCCGGTGACGACGGCGGCCTGCTCGATCAGCCGCTCGATCAGATAGGCGGCCTCCGGGCGGCCGGCACCCCGATAAGGCGCGAGCGGCGCGGTGTTGGTCAGCACGGCTTTCGAGACGACGTGCGCCGCCGGGATGTCGTACACGCCGGGAATGAGCTTCAACGAGAACAGCGAGGTGGCGACCGCCGCGCCGATCACGTGCGAGCCGACGTTGTGCAGCGCCTCGGCGCGCACCGCGAGAATCCTGCCGTCGCCGTCGAGCGCGAGCTCGCCGCGCACCACCTGGTCGCGCCCGTGCGAATCCCCGAGCAGCGATTCGGCGCGCGTCCCGGTCCATTTCACCGGCCGGCCGCAGCGACGCGAGGCCCACAGCACCAGCGCGTCCTCCGGATAGGCGCCGAACTTCATGCCGAAGCCGCCGCCGACGTCGGGCGAGATGACCCGCAGGCTCGTCTCGGGGACACGCAGCACCGCGCGGGCGATGGCGCTGCGCGTGCCGTGCGGGTTCTGCGTGGTGGAGTAGAGCGTGTAGGCGCCGTTGTCGTAGGAGCCGAGCGCGGCGCGCGGCTCGATCGAATTGGCGGTGATGCGGTTGTTGACGAGCGTGAGGGAGACCACGTGGCGCGCCGTCGCGAACGCGGCGTCGGTCGCCGCCTTGTCGCCGAAGGCGAGCGTGAACGAGACGTTGCCCGGGCATTCGTCCCAGATCGCCGGCGCACCGGGCTTCACCGCGTCCTCGACGCGCACGACCGCCGGCAAAGGCTCGTACTCGACCTCGACCAGATCGGCGGCGTCGCGCGCCTGCGCGAGGGTTTCGGCCACCACGAAGGCGACGCGGTCGCCGACCGCGCGCACCTTGTCGAGCGCGAGGATCGGCCGCAGCGTGCGGTAGCCTTTCGGCCCGCCCATGTCCTCCGGCATCACCGGGGCGAGGCTGCCGAGCCGGTCGGCCTCGACGTCGGCGCCGGTGAGGACGCACAGCACGCCCGGGGCGGCTGAGGCCCTCGCGGTATCGACGCGCCGGATGCGCGCATGCGCGTGCGGCGACATGACCACGACGCCGTGGCACTGGCGCGGCAGTTCGAGGTCGTCGACATAGCGGCCGTGGCCGGTGACGAAGCGGCGGTCCTCGCTGCGGCGGACCGGCTGGCCGATGCCGAACTTGCTGAGAGAAGCGGATGGTGCGTCGTTCACGTCAATTCTCTGGCTGTTACGGGGCTGTGGAGGCTCGCGGCATTTGAGCGGCGGCGCGTGGCCGGCGCAAGGCGCAGACGGGACGCGCCGCCGACAATTGAACGGCGGTGCTCACGGCCCGAGGTCGGGCAGGACCGGGCGGCCGTCCGCGTCGGCCGGCAGCGGCTTCACCCACCGCACGGCGGCGAGCGGCAAGGGGCCGTAGAGGTGCGGGAACAGCGCCCCGCCGCGCGAGGGCTCCCACCTGAGGGCCGGCCCGAGCGCGTCGGCCGCGACGGCGACGATGAGGAGATTCTCCTGGCCGGCAAAGTGCCTGATCGCCGTCTCGGCGACCTGGTCGGCGGCCGAGAAGTGAATGTAGCCGTCGGCGAGATCGACTGGCGCGCCGTGAAAGACGCCGGCGCGCTCGGCCTCGTTCCAGAGCGCGGCTTCGCAGATCTTGTAGATGAGCCCCACCATGCGCGTCGAAGCCGATCAGACGACGAGCGTCAGGCGTTTCGCCGCGCGCGTGATGCCGGTGTAGAGCCAGCGCTCGCGGCTGTCCGGAAAGGCGAAGGATTCGTCGAACAGCACGACGTCGTCCCATTGCGATCCCTGCGCCTTGTGCACGGTGAGCACGTAGCCGAAGTCGAACTCGTCGTAGCGCTTGCGCTGTGGCCAGTCGATCCCTTCGATCGCGCCAGTAAAGCACTCCGGCCGCACCGAGACCTTCACCGGGCGCGCGCCCGTCTCCTCGTCGGGAGTGAGTCGCATGGTGACGATCTTCGATCTCGCCACCGCCCGTTCCTTCACGAGCCACAGGCCGCCGTTGAACAGGCCCTTCTTGCGGTTGTTGCGCAGGCAGACGAGCTTGTCGCCGGCGGAGGGCAGCGGATCGGCAAAGCCGCGGCGTTCGCGCATGCGCGTGTTGTAGGCGCGCCGCGTCGCGTTGCGCCCGACCAGCACCTGGTCGGCGTCGAGCACGCGCTGCGGATCGAGCTCGTCACGCCGCACGACTTCCGTTTCGCCGTAGCGACCCGGCTCCAGCCAGTTGCCGGCGCGCACCTCCATGGACAACCGCACGATCGGGTCGTCGCAGGCCTGCCGGTGCACCTCGGTCAGCATGGCGTCGGGCTCGGCGTCGGTGAAGAAGCCGCCGCCCTGGATCGGCGGGAGCTGCGCCGGGTCGCCCAGCACCAGCAGCGGCACGCCGAACGACATCAGGTCGCGGCCGAGCTCGGCGTCGACCATCGAGCATTCGTCCACCACGATGAGCTTCGCCTTGGAGGCTGGCGCGTCGTCCCACAATTCGAAGTTCGGCGTCTCCTCGCCGCTCTCGCGCGCGCGGTAGATGATGCTGTGGATCGTCGCGGCGCCGGCGCAGCCCTTGGCGCGCATCACGTGCGCGGCCTTGCCGGTGAAGGCGGCGAACAGCACCTTGCCGTCGACCCCGTCGGCGATGTGGCGCGCGAGCGTCGTCTTGCCGGTGCCGGCATAGCCGAACAGGCGGAAGACCTGAGGGGTGCCGCCCCTGCCCGGTCCGGCCTTGAGCCAGCGGGCGACGGACTGCAGCGCGGCGTCCTGGTGAGGCGTGAAAACCGGCATGGGGACCGACGGGGTGGGGCGAATCCGACCTTACACTTAGCCTCTCGCGCGGTGATGCGCGACCCCGGCGCGCCGCACGGGTGACACGACCGGCCGCCGCTGCTAGGAAACCGGCAAGAAACAACAGGTAAGGGCGGGAGGAGCCACGATGAAGAAGCCGAATTGTCCGGTCATCGCGCTGGAAGAGCACTATTGGGACAAGGAGCTGACGTCGCACTACCAGGGCGTCGAATCCTTCCGCGATCCGGAGCTGCTCAACCGCCTTTATGACCTCGGCGAGCTGCGCCTGAAGGAAATGGACGAGGCCGGCATCGACGTGCAGGTGCTTTCGCACGGCGCGCCCTCGACCCAGAAGCTCGGCGACAACGTGGCGGTCGAACTTGCCCGCAAGGTCAATGACCGGCTCGCCGCTGCCGTCGCGGTGCATCCCAAGCGTTTTGCGGCGTTCGGGGCGCTGCCGACCACCGACCCGAAGGCCGCGGCCGATGAGCTCGAGCGCATCGTCAACAAGCACGGCTTCAAGGGCGCCATGATCCACGGGCTTGCCAACGGGCTCTTTCTCGACGACAAGCGCTTCTGGCCGATCTTCGAACGCGCGGCCGCGCTCGACGTGCCGCTCTATCTGCATCCGGCGGTGCCGCACCCGGCCGTGATGGACGTCTATTACAAGGAATACGCCAAGGACTTTCCGATGGTGATCCGCGCCGCCTGGGGATTCACGGTGGAGACCGCCACGCAGGCGATCCGCCTGGTGCTCAGCGGCGTGTTCGACGCCTATCCGGGCCTGAAGATCGTGCTCGGCCACCTCGGCGAAACGCTGCCGTTCCTTGTCTGGCGCGTCGACCAGGCGCTGTCGCGCCCGGGGCACAAGACGCTGAGCTTCCGCGACGTCTTCTGTCACAACTTCTACATCACGACGAGCGGCAACTTCTCCAACCCGGCGCTGCTCTGCTGCATGATGGAGATGGGCATCGACCGCATCCTGTTCGCGGTCGACTGGCCGTTCGTCGCCAACCCGCCGGCGATGGAGTGGATGGCGGGCGCGCCGATCTGCGAGGAGGACAAGGCGAAGATCTTCAGCGGCAACGC
>CAZIGW010000335.1:0-5334 GCA_964538565.1 uncultured Hyphomicrobiales bacterium
CAGCACGCCGTGATAGGAAAAGGCGGCGAGCAATTGCCCGGCATGGACGGCGCGTGCGGCCCGGCGCTCGATCAGCGCGCGCGTGGCGCGGCCCGCACGCTCGCCGAGCGCGGCGACCCGGTCGCGCGCGCGCGCGATGCCGGCGCGATGCGCATCCATGTTGGCGCGCAGGCCCGCCAGGAGCCGCAGGCCGACGGCGGCGTAGCGTTCGCGCCGCCGCTCGACCTGAAGCCGCAGGATGTTCGGCGTGAGCCGCCCGGCGATGCGCGACAGCGCCGTGCGAGGGATCTGCGCGTTGGCGCGCAGCGCGCGCGGCAGACGGTCGGCCGCCGCATCGAGCCGCTGACGCGGCCCGGCCAGCAGTTCGTCCGCGCTCGGCAGCGCCCGCAGCGCCGCGCGCAGTTCGGTGCGCCGCGCCTCCTGGCCGCGCATCCAGCAGGCGAGGTTGCGGCGCGCCAGATCGTCGACGCGCGCGATGAGCTCGGCGCGCACCGGCACCGCCATCTCGGCCGCCGCGGTCGGCGTCGGCGCGCGCCGGTCGGCGGCGAAATCGATCAGGGTGACGTCGGTCTCGTGGCCGACCGCGGAGATGAGCGGGATCGTGCTCTCCGCGGCGGCGCGCACCACGGTCTCCTCGTTGAAGGACCAGAGATCCTCGAGCGAACCGCCGCCGCGCGCGACGATGAGGACATCCGGCCGCGCGATCGCGCCGTCCGCCGCCAGCGCATTGAAGCCACGGATCGCCGCGGTCACCTCCTCGGCCGATCCCTCGCCCTGCACGCGCACCGGCCAGACGATGACGCGGCGCGGAAAGCGGTCGGCGAGCCGGTGCAGGATGTCGCGGATGACGGCGCCCGTCGGCGAGGTGACCACCCCGATCACCTCGGGCAGGAACGGCAGAAGCTGCTTGCGCGCCGGATCGAACAATCCTTCGGCGGCGAGCTTCTTCTTGCGTTCCTCGACCAGCGCCATCAGCGCGCCGAGCCCGGCCGGCGCAACCGATTCGATGACGATCTGATATTTCGACTGCCCCGGATAGGTGGTGATCTTGCCGGTCACCACCACCTCGAGACCGGCTTCGAGCTTGAGCTTGATGCGCGAGGCCGTGCCGCGCCAGATCACGCCGGCGAGGCAGGCGCGCTCGTCCTTGAGATCGAGATAGACGTGGCCGCTCGAATGATATTTGACGTTGCCGAGTTCGCCGCGCACGCGCACGTAGCCGTAGTTGTCCTCGACCGTGCGCTTGAGCGCCGCCGAGATTTCCGAAACGGTCCACTCCGGAACGTTGATGCGCGCGGATTCGGTCATCGGTTGAGACTACAGGCGCCCGCCGCGCTTGTCTGCCGGCGAAGCATCCGGGTGAGATACGGCCGCGCGACGCCGCACGCAACCTCTCGTTGCCGGCCGCCAGAGGACGCTCCGCGGGAACGGGCGCCGGCATTCTCGAGCGGTGACAATCACCGCATAGCTCAAGAAAGCCACGGGCCGCGGCGCGCCGACCCCACGGCCGTCAGACATACGTCAGCCCGTGTTCAAGGGCCACGGAGAACGAGCGCCACAGCCGTGTGTCGCTCGCAGCCGAAGGCCGAGGCCCGAACGTTGCGTGAAACGCAGCATCGCACTTGCCATCTCGGCCCCGCCGACTCGACAACGCCGACTTTCCTCGGGATCTGTTGCACACGCGCAACGAGACCCGTGGTAGTATGATAAGGCTAAATGAGGATTCCTGGAGGGTTCATTGAGAAAGCTCATTGCTTGCTGCGCGACTGTCGCGGCACTAATGATGACCAACGCATTTGCCGCCGACCTCCCCCTAAAGGCATCAAACACCGCGCGGGCTCCGTTCGACCCGTGGACGGGATTTTACGTAGGCGCAGCGGGCGGATATGGCTGGGGATCTGGATCGACCGCGGTTGTGCCGAATGCCATTGAAGCGGGCCGTGGCGTCGGCGACCCGACCTTTGGCCCGCTCCCGAACTCGCCGAGCTTCAACGGCGGCGTCGCCGGCGGCGAAGTTGGTTTCAATCGGCGATTCGGCAGTCTGGTGGCAGGTCTCGAGGCCGATCTGTCGTGGTCGGATCTGCATGGATCGAGCACGGCGACAGGCGTCCCTTTCATCGGCGGAACGTTTCAAACCACATTGGACAGGAAACTTGACTGGTTCGGAACGGTGCGCGGCCGTCTGGGAGTCCTGCTGACGAACGATCTCCTGTCGTATGCGACGGGCGGATTTGCCTATGGCAACGCAAAGACCACGTTGACAGGAACAAATTTCGTCGCATGCGGCACCGGGGTGATCAACTGTTATTCCGGGTCGACGAGCGGGGTTTCGGCCGGATGGGCCGCGGGCGCCGGCTTTGAATACGCACTTTCGTCCGGGTGGACTGTCAAGGCGGAGTACCTCCACCTCGACCTGGGCGATCGGTCGGTGACGGCGTTCGATGCCGCCAGCGGCGGCGGAGCCGTCACTGCGACCGCTGCAACGCACGCAGATTTCGTTCGAGCAGGTTTCAGCTATCTGTTCAAATGAGCTGAGCCCATTTGAGCCGGGCCGATCGAGCGATTGCGGCCCAGCGCGCAGACGTCATACTGGTCAGTTGGCCGCGAAGCAGTAGAACAGGCCGGCTCCGCCGGTTGCGCGCAGGCCGTCCTGGCTGCAGTTGCGCGAGGGATGCGAGGAGTTCCACGACTTCGAAGCGTCGTCGTCGCGCAATCCCTGCCGGTCGATGTGGCCAAGCATGGCGCTGCCCTCGCTCGCGCTGCTGCTCGTCCAGTCGTGGCAGGTGGTGTCCTTGTCGCCGGCGAACGCCCGGCCGTCCGGCTGCGAGCCGGTCAGCGCGTCGTGCATGTTGGGCGTGTCGCCGCGCCCGTTGACGACGCCGCCCTTCTCGGTCAGGGCCGTCTGCTTGGTGAGGTGGTTGGCCCCGTGCAGCTCATCGAGGTCACGGGCAATGAGTTCGCCCTTGGCGTTGTACCAGGGCCCACGGCCGATGCGGTCGCGTGCGTTCACCGCCGTGCCGCCCCCGAACGTGCTGGTGCTCAGATAGGCCCGCCAGACGCGGTTGCCGGCCCCCACGGCGCTCGCCAGCGCCTGGCAATGCTGATCGGCGCCCGCGAGCCCCCCGAGGTCTGCCCCCTTGCCGGAGCCGACGCTGGTGACGAAGAAGCTCATGCTGCTGCCCACGGCCTGCTGCGCGGATCCCGCGCCGGTTCCGGCGAGCGAAACGAGCACGACGCCGGTGAACACGAAAAGTTGTTTCGCCCCGATCATGGTGATCCTCCCTTGCGATCCCGGCCCGGCGGTTCTGCTGGCGACGGCGGCCGGCGCCGGACGGTCGAGAGAGCAAACACGCGGCCGGGCGATTTAGTCCGCCGCGCGCACCTCGCCGGCGTCGGAGCCGGCCTGGCCGGCCCGGCTCCAGCGCACCGCGGCGCTCGAACCGAGCAAGCCGAGGGCAATCATGACAAGGATACCGGCCGCGCCGGTCGCCGCCGCGATCAGGCCGGCCGTGAACGGGAGCACCGCCTGTCCGACGCGGTTGCCCATGATGCGCAAGGAATTGACGGTGCCGCGCGCCCCGGGTGCGGCGAGCTCGACCACCGAGGTGATGCTCAGCGTCGAGGCGATGCCGAGCGAGACCCCCATTGCGGCCATGGCCACGTAGGCCGCCGCATGCGGCAGCGGAACGGCCAGGAACGCGAATGAGAGCGCGCCCGCGAATGTGCTCACGACCAGGAGCCGCCCACGCCCGACCATCATGAGGATGCGCGTATAGAGGAGGCGGGCGACCATCGAGCTTGCCGCGCGCGTCGCCAGCAGCAGGCCGACGGCGCTAACGTCCATTCCGCGCTCGGCGCCGATCAGCGGAAGATAGATCACGATGAGGTCGCCGGCAGTGACGCTGGTGAAGCTCGTCAGCAGCACGGCACCCAATCCGGGAACGCCCAGCAGCTCGCGTACCGGCACCACGCGCGCCTCGGCCGTCTGCCGGGGGTTCGGCGGCTCCCGCCGCATCGCCAGCGCGCAGGCGAGTGTCACGGCGGCCCCGATGAGGGCGACCACGAACAGGCGCTGCGTCGGCGGAATGCTGGCCGAGCCGCCGATCCAGCCGACCACGTAGGGGCCCAGTCCCTGCCCGATCGAAGCCGCCACCATGTAGTTGCCGAACACCTGCTCGCGACCGCGCGCGCCGCCGGCGCGCACGCACAACATCTGCTGGCTCGCCATGAGGAACAGATGGCTGATGCCGAGCATCGCGTTGAAGGCAAGCAAGACTTCCGCGGAGCCGGAGAACGTCAGACCGAGGCACGCCATGACCAGGATCGTCGAGCCGATCCAGGCGGCGAGCGCATCATTGCCGCGATCGATGAAGCGACCGACCGAGACTGCCAGCACGACCGGCAGGAGCGCGAAGGTCGCCGAGATGACGCCGAGCCACACGACGGAAAGCCCGAGCTCCAGCGCCCGATAGGTCGTCGTGACGCGCGCCGTCGAGATGACGATCTGGAAGATGGTCGAATGGAGGAGGAGAGGAACGAGCAGACGATAATCGATGTCGAGGCGATCAGCGGCGGGAATCTTGAGCAGCATTCCCGATCATTATCCCGGGTTGGCGCCCGACCGGCAGCCCACGTCCCGCATGGCTCACCGGCGCGCCATGCAGCCCGTCGCTTGCGGGCTTGCCGCACACCCCATTCGGCCCGCCCTGTTGCGGCGAGCCGGCCCCATGCTACATCACGTCCGGCCATTCGGACCCGGATTTCGGCGCGATTCATGAATATCCTCCTTCTCGGCTCCGGCGGGCGCGAGCATGCGCTGGCCTGGAAGATTGCCGGCAGCCCGCTGTGCGACCGGCTGTGGTGCGCACCCGGCAACGCCGGCATCGCCCGCGAGGCGGAGTGCGTCGCCCTCGACCTCGCCGATCACGCCGCCATCGTCGCCTTCTGCCGCGCCGAGCGGATCGACCTCGTGGTGGTCGGGCCGGAGGCTCCGCTGGTCGCCGGCCTCGTCGACGACCTTGAAGCCGCCGGCATCAAGGCGTTCGGACCGACGCGCGCGGCGGCCCGGCTGGAAGGCTCGAAGGGTTTCACCAAGGACCTGTGCCGCGCGAACGCGATCCCCACCGCCGCGTACGCGCGCTTTGCCGCGGCCGCCCCGGCCAAGGCCTATGTTCGTCGGATGGGCGCGCCGATCGTCGTCAAGGCGGACGGGCTCGCCGCCGGCAAGGGCGTGGTGATCGCCTGGACCGACGCCGAGGCGGAGGAAGCGATCGATCATATGTTCGCCGGCGGCTTCGGCGGCGCCGGCGCGGAGGTGGTGATCGAGGAGTTCCT